>NZ_JAIWIH010000090.1:0-10083 GCF_052851135.1 Streptomyces sp. BRA346
GTACCCCGGCACCCTCGGCCCACCCCGTACCGTCCGCGGCCTCCGCGAAGGACTTGCACCGGCCGTCCCCGGCCAGCCCGCCCTGACGGGCGAACTCCAGGAACATGCCGGGGTTCGCCATGATCGTCGCGCCACCGGCCAAGGCCAGGTCGCACTCCCCCGCCCGCAGCGCCTGGCCCGCGAGGTGCAGCGCCACCAGCGCCGACGAGCACGCGGTGTCCACCGACACCGCGGGACCCTCAAGGCCGAGGGCGTAGGCGAGACGGCCCGACGCCACGCTCGGCGTGCTCCCGGTCAGCAGGTAACCCTCGGTTTCCGAGCCCGCCTCGTGCAGGTGGCCGCCGTACCCGTTCGCGGACACACCGGCGAACACGCCGGTGGCCGAGCCGCGCAGCGACAGGGGGCTGATCCCGGCCCGCTCCAGCGCCTCCCAGGAGGTCTCCAGCAGCAGCCGCTGCTGCCAGCTCGGCGTCGAAGTCCCCGGCGTCCTGTACGAACCCGCCAACGGCCGCGATGTCGTGCAGCGCCCGGGCGTCCCAGCCGCGGTCCGAGGGAAACGGGGCGATGCCGTCTCCGGCGGAAGCCACCAGGTCCCACAGGGTTTCCGGCGAGGTGACGCCGCCCGGGAAGCGGCAGCCCATGCCCACGATCACGATCTGCTCGTCCGCCGCGCCCACCGGGGCGGGGACGGCCGGTGTTCGGGTCGGCTCGATGGCCGCGCCGAGCGCCTCCTCGCGCAGGTATCCGGCGAGAGCGGACGGAGTCGGGTGGTCGAAGATGAGCGTCGCGGGCAGGCGGAGGCCGGTGGCGGCATGCATCCGGTTGCGCAGGTCCACCGCGGTCAGCGAGTCGAAACCGAGATCCTTGAATGCCCTGGCCGGGTCGACGGCCGCCCCCGACGCATGGCCCAACACACCTGCGACCTCGGTCTGTACCAGCTCCAGCAGCAGTCGGCTCTGTTCGGCCGCCGGCAGCCCCACCAGTCGGCCGCCGAGTTCGCCCCGGCTCGTGATGGTGGCCTGCCCGGCGTCCCGGCGCTGCCGTGCCGCCGGGGCGAGCCCGTGCAGAACGTCGGGCAGGGTCGTGCGGTCCGAGGTCAGCGCGGAGGTGCGCAGGGCGATCGGCAGCGCCAGCGGCTCGTTGATCTGAAGGGCGATGTCCAGCAGGGAGAGCCCGTGGTCGGTCTCCAGGGCGGGGAAGCCCTGGCGCGCCATCCGGAGCAGGTCGGACTCGCCGAGCGTGCCGCCCATGCCCGCGGTGTGGGCCCACATGCCCCAGGCCAGTGACACGGCGGGCAGGCCCTGGGCGCGCCGGGACACCGCGAGTGCGTCGAGCACGGAGTTGGCCGCCGCGTAGGGCGCCTGGCCCGCGTTGCCCACCACACCGGCGATCGAGGAGAACAGGACGAACGCGTCCAGGTCGCGGTCCGCGGTGAGTTCATGGAGATGCAGGGCGGAATCGGCCTTCGCGGCCAGGACGCGGGCCAAGCGCTCGGGGGTGAGTTCGGCGATGATCCCGTCGTCGAGCACACCGGCGGTGTGCACCACGCCGGTCAGCGGAGCCTCGTCGGGGATCGCGTCGAGGACGCCTGCCAGGGCCGTACGGTCGCTGACATCGCACGCGCTGATCGTGACGCGCGCACCGAGGGCGGCCAGCTCTCGTTCGAGTTCGCGCGCGCCCGGGGCCTCGGGGCCGCGCCGGGAGAGCAGTGCCAGGTTCCGTACGCCGTGTCGGGTGACCAGGTGGCGGGCCACCAGCGCGCCCAGGCCGCCGGTGCCGCCGGTGATCAGCACGGTGCCGTCCTCGCGCCAGGGCGCGGGTACGGTCAGCACGACCTTGCCGACGTGCTTCGCCTGGCCGAGGAATCGCAGCGCTTCCGGGGCCCGGGCGATGTCCCACGTCGTGACCGGCAGTGGCCGCAGCGCGCCGCTCTCGAACAGTGCCAGCAGCTCCGCCAGCATCTCGCCGATCCGCTCCGGCCCGGCGTCCATCACGTCGAACGACGTGTACGACACGCCCGGATGGGCCTCGGCCACCTCGTCCGCGTCCCGGATGTCGGTCTTGCCCATCTCGACGAACCGGCCACCGGCCCGCGTCAACCGCAGCGACGCGTCCACGAACTCCCCGGCCAGGCAGTCCAGCACCACGTCCAGCCCGGCCCCGTCCGTGGCCCGGGAGAAGACCTCCTCGAACTCCGTGGTACGGGAGGAGGCGATGCGCTCGGCGGACACACCCAGATGACGAACGGTCTGCCACTTGGCCTGACTGGCGGTCGCGAACACCTCCGCCCGCAGATGCTGGGCGAGTTGCACCGCGGCCATGCCCACACCACCGGCCGCGGCATGGATCAACACCGACTCGCCCGCTTCCAACCCTGCCAGATCGACCAGCGCGTAATACGCGGTCAGGTAGACGATCGGCACGGATGCCGCCTGCGGGTACGACCAGCCGGCCGGGATCCGCGCCAGCATCCGCCCGTCGGCCACGGCCGTGGGGCCGAACCCCCCGTTCAGCAGACCCATCACCCGGTCACCGACAGCCCAGTCCGACACCCCCGGACCGACCTCCAGGACCACACCCGCGCCCTCGTGGCCCAGCAGCCCGGCGTCGCCGGGATACATGTCCAGCACGTTGAGCACATCACGGAAATTGACGCCCGACGCCCGGACGGCCACCCGGACCTGCCCCGGGCCCAGCGGTGCCGGGTTCTCGGGTACCAGGGCGACGCCGTCCAGCCGGCCCTTGGCCGCGATGTCCATCCGCCAGGCGGAGCCCGCACCCGCCGGAGGCACCAGCACCCCGCCCGCGTTCATCCGCACCATACGCGGCAGCCAGGCGCGGCCTTCCCGTACGGCGACCTGGCCGGAGTCCGGCCCCGAGAGAGCGGCGGGGAGGACCTCGTACGACTCCCGCGCGCCGTCGACGTCGGCGAGCGCGAACCGGCCCGGGTGCTCGCTCATCGCCGACCGCACCAGGCCCCACACCCCGGCACCGGCGAGATCGAGTGTCCCAGGAGTGCTGTCCTCGGGCCTCACGTCCACGGCGCCGGAGGTCAGTACCACCAGCCGCGATCCGGCGAAATGCTCCTGAGCCAGCCACGCGCGGATCACTGCCAGCACACCGGCCACCGCGTCGCCGACCGCGTCGCCGGTGGCGTCGAAGGGGAGCACGACGGTGTCCGGGACGGGCGCGCCGTCATCGCGCGCGGCGATCAGTGCGTCCAGGTCGGCGTGTGCGGTGGCCCCCGGGACACCGGCGCCCAGCCGAGTGTCACCGAGCACCGCCCAGGCGCTCGGCTGCGTGAGTCCGGTGGTGGTAGCGGTGGGGGCCTCGATCCAGTCGAGGCGGAAGAGGCTGTCCCTGACCGGGGAGTTCGCCGCTGCCAGCTCCCCCGCCGACACCGGCCGCAGCACCAGCGACTCCACCTCGGCCACCGGCGTACCCTCACCGTCGGCGACCCGCAAGGCGATGTCACCGGAGTCCCGTACGGAGATGCGTACCCGCACCGCGGCGGCGCCGGTCGCCGACAGCGACACGCCGGACCACATGAACGGCAGGGACGCACCCTCGTCGGCCGACTCCCGAAGCCCCAGCGCGTGCAGAACCGAGTCCAGCAGCGCCGGGTGCAGACCGAAACCGGCCGCCTCGCCGGACAGCGGCTCGGGCAACGCCGCCTCCACGGAGAAGTCGTCGCCCTGCTGCCAGACCTCCCGCAAGCCGCGGAAGGCCGGGCCGTAGACGAGGCCCTCGTCGGCCAGCCGCTCGTACAGGCCGTCCACCGGGACGTGCTCCGCACCGGCGGGCGGCCACGCGGCCAGGTCCCAGTCGGCGGCCACGCCCGTTCCCGGCGTCAGGGTTCCGGTGGCGTGCAGAGTCCACGGCTCCTCGGCCGCGGCGCCCTCCGGGCGGGAGTACACCTTGAGGGCGCGCCGCTCGTCCGCGGCGCCGTCCGCCGTTTCGACGCTGAGCTGAAGGTGTACGGCCTGCTGTTCCGGCAGCACCAGTGGCGCTTGCAGGGTCAGCTCCTCCACCCGGTCGCAGTTGACCCGGTCGCCCGCCTGTACGGCCAGCTCCACGAACACCGTGCCCGGTACGAGCACCGAGCCCGCCACGGCGTGATCGGCCAGCCACGGATGCGACTGGACGGAAAGCCGTGAGGTCAGCAGTACGGCGTCGGAACCGGCCAGCGTCACGGCCGCGCCCAACAGGGGGTGCTCGGCCGCGCCCAGGCCCAGGCCACGGGCGTCGGCCACCGGCCGGGAAGCCCCGAGCCAATACCGCTGCCGCTGGAACGCGTAGGTCGGCAGCGCGGTCGGCCGGGCGCCGCTCCCGGCGAACAGTGCGGTCCAGTCGACGTGCGTGCCGCGCACGAACACCTCGGCCACCGCGCCCAGCGCGGACTCGGCCTCGGGCCGTCCCTTACGGAGCACCGACGCCGCGGTGACGTCCTCCGCCGCGGACTGCGCGAGCGCGGTCAGCACCGGGTCGGGACCGATCTCCAGCAGCCGGGACACGCCCTGCACGCCCGTCGCGGCCACGAGGGCGTCGTGAAAACGCACCGGTTCGCGGATCTGACGCACCCAGTACTCCGGAGTCGCCCAGTCCTCCGCGGTCTCCGGCTCGCCGGTGACGGTGCTGAGGGCCGGCAGGTTCGGCTGCCGGTAGGCCACGCCGGCCGCGATATCGGCGAACTCCACCATGGCCGGTTCCATCAGCGGCGAGTGGAACGCGTGACTCACCTTCAGCCGGGACACCCGGCGGTGCCGTTCCCGGGCAACGGTCGTCGCCCGCTCGACGGCCTGCTGGTCGCCGGAAACCACCACCGCCGTCGGCCCGTTGACCGCCGCGATCGTGATCCGCCCGTCCCCGGGAAGCCCTCGCAGGATGCCGAGGACCTCCTCCTCGCTGCCCTCGATGGCAGCCATCGCGCCACCTGCGGGCAGCCGCTGCATCAACCGGGCCCGGCCCGCCACCAGCCTGGTGGCATCGGCCAGATCGAAGACACCGGCGGCGTACGCGGCGGCGAACTCCCCCACCGAGTGGCCCAGCACCGCGTCCGGGCCCATGCCCCACGACCTCAGCAGCTCCACCAGCGCGACCTGGACCGCGAACAGCGCCGTCTGCGCGTACCCGGTCCGGTCGAGGAGTGCTGCCTCGTCCGAGCCCTCGGCGGCGAACAGCACGTCCCTCACGGGGGTACCGAAGCCGGGCTCGCCCGCCAGTGCGTCCTCCAGGTGTCCGCACACCTCGTCCAACGCCCTTGCGAACCGCGGGAATTGCTCGTACAGCTCCCGGCCCATGCCGAGCCGCTGGCTGCCCTGCCCGGTGAACATCCAGCCCGTACGGCCCTCACGCACCACACCGGACACCACCGAGGCGTCGCCCTCGGCCAGCGCGGCCACGCCCGCACGCAACGTACCCGGATCACTGCCCAGCACCACCGCGCGGTGGTCCAGCAGCGCACGCGTCGTCACGAGCGACAGCCCCAGGTCCGCACTGGAGTGGTCGCGTTCGTCGGAGAGTTCGGCCAGGCGTCCGGCCTGCGCCCGGAGCGCCTGGGCGCTGCGGGCCGAGAGCACCCACGGGACCACCGGCAGCTCGGCCGTGGGCCGCTCGTCGGCCGTGGCCGGTTCAGCCGCAGGCGCTTCCTCGACGATGACGTGAGCGTTGGTGCCGCTGATCCCGAAGGAGGAGATGCCCGCGCGCCGGGGACGCTCGCCCATCGGCCACCTGCGGGGCTCCCGCAGCAGCCGGACCGCCCCGGCGGCCCAGTCCACCTGGCTCGATGGCTCGTTCACGTGCAGCGTCCGCGGCAGCCGCTCGGCACGCAGCGCCATCACCATCTTGATGACGCCGGCGACGCCCGCGGCGGCCTGGGTGTGCCCGATGTTCGACTTCACCGAGCCCAGCCACAAGGGCTGGTCCTCCGTGCGCGCCTGACCGTACGTCGCCAGCAGCCCCTGCGCCTCGATCGGGTCGCCCAGCCGAGTCCCCGTGCCATGTGCTTCGACCGCGTCGACCTCGGCGGCGGAAAGCCGCGCCGACGACAGCGCCTGGCGGATCACCCGCTGCTGGGAGGGACCGTTCGGCGCCGTCAGGCCATTCGACGCACCGTCCTGGTTGACGGCGCTGCCGCGCACCACCGCGAGCACGTGGTGACCACGGCGCCGCGCGTCCGAGAGGCGCTCCAGCACCAGCACCCCGGCGCCCTCGGCCCAGCCCGTGCCGTCCGCGCCGTCCGCGAAGGACTTGCACCGGCCGTCCGAGGCCAGACCCCGCTGGCGTGAGAACTCGACGAACGTCGAGGGCGTCGCCATGACGGTGACGCCACCGGCCAGGGCCGTGTCGCACTCCCCCGCCCGCAGGGCCTGGCAGGCCCAGTGCAGGGACACGAGCGACGACGAACACGCGGTGTCGACCGTCACCGCGGGCCCCTCGAACCCGAAGACGTACGCGACACGCCCGGAGAAGACGCTGCCCGCGTTCCCGTTGGCGACGAAGCCTTCCACGTCCTCGGGCAGGGTCTGGAGACGCGAGGCGTAATCGTGGTACATCAGCCCCGCGAACACGCCTGTGGACGATCCTCGCAGCGACAGGGGGTTGATGCCGGCCCGCTCCAGCGCCTCCCAGGACGTCTCCAGAAGCAACCGCTGCTGCGGATCCATGGCCAGCGCCTCACGCGGGGAGATTCCGAACAGCTCCGCGTCGAACTCGGCCGCGTCGTGCAGGAAGCCGCCCTCACGTACGTACGACGTGCCCGCGCGGCCTGCGTCGGGGTCGAAGAGCGAGTCGACATCCCAGCCGCGGTCGGTCGGGAAGCCCGTGATCCCGTCCCCGGCGGAGTCGACCAGCTCCCACAGCCCTTCGGGAGAGGTCACGCCGCCCGGGTAGCGGCAGCCCATCCCCACGATCGCGATCGGCTCGTCGTCGGCCATCACCTGGGTCGGCCTGGACTCGATGTCCTGGCCGGCCGGCGTCTCCCCCAGCAGCCGTTCGCGCAGGTACGCGGCGAGCGCGGTGGGGCTGGGGTGGTCGAAGACCAGGGTGGTGGGCAGGGTGAGCGCGGTCGCGTTGTTGAGCCGGTTACGCAGGTCCACCGCGGTCAGCGAATCGAACCCGAGATCCTTGAACGCCCGCCCCGGGTCGACCGCGCCCGCCGACGCGTGCCCCAGTACCGCCGCCACCTCGGATTGCACCACGTGGAGCAGTACCCGGTCCCGCTCGGCCCCGGACAGACCCGACAGGCGGCGGGCCAGCCCGTCCACGTCGGTGCCCTGGCCCGCGGTCCGGCGCCGGCGGGCCGCGGGAAGGAGACCGTGCAGCGGGGTGGGCAGGCTGTCGCGCCGCGCGGCGAGCGCCGTGGTCCGCAGGGCGACCGGCAGCGCCAGGGGTTCGCCGGTCCGCAGCGCCAGGTCGAACAGTGCCAGCGCGTCCTGGGTGGACAGTGGCGGGAAGCCCTGGCCTCGCAGGCGGGCGATGTTCGCCTCGCCGAGGCGGCCGCCCATGCCGTCGGCGTGTTCCCACATGCCCCACGCCAGCGACACTCCGGGCAACCCCTGCGATCGCCGGGACAGGGCGAGGGTGTCCAGCACGGTGTTGGCGGCGGCGTACGCGGCCTGGCCCGAGTTCCCGAACACTCCCGCGATGGAAGAGAACAGGACGAAGGCGGTCAGGTCGCGGTTGTCCGCGGTCAGCTCGTGCAGGTGGAGAGCCGATTCGGCCTTCGCCGCGAGCACCCGGGCGACCCGCTCCGGGGTCAGGTCGGTGATCATGCCGTCGTCGAGGACACCGGCGGTGTGCACGACTCCGGTCAGGGGCGCGTCGTCGGGTATGCCGCCCATCGCCTCGGCCAGTGCGCGGCGGTCGGCCACGTCGCAGGCGGTGATGGTGACGTCGGCACCCAGGCCGGTCAGCTCCCGCTGGAGTTCGTGAGCACCGGGGGCGTCCGGGCCGCGGCGCGAGAGCAGCAGCAGGTTCCGTACGCCGTGCGCGCTCACCAGGTGCCGGGCCACGACCGCGCCCAGGCCACCGGTTCCGCCGGTGACCAGCACGGTTCCGTGGCTCTGCCACACACCTGGGGCGCCGTCTTCGGAGGCGCCGGTCGTGCGCGCCATCCGAGGCAGCCACACCTGGCCCCGCCGCACGGCGAACTGGCTTTCCGCGCCGTCGGCCAGGGCCGTCGCCAGGGTGGCGTACGAGGTCGGTTCACCGTCGACGTCCGCCAGGACGAACCGGCCCGGGTGTTCGCTCATCGCCGAGCGCAGCAGGCCCCAGACGCCCGCACCGGCCAGGTCGTGCGCCTCTGCCCCCACCGCCCCGGAGGTCACCGCCACCAGCCGGGTTTCCGTCAGCCGCCGTTCGGCCAGCCACTCATGAACGAGCTCCAGCACACCGGAGACCGCTGCGGCGATCGCGGTGTCGGTGCCGCGCGGGTCGTGCGGGAGCGGCAGCAGCACGGTGTCCGGGACGCTGCCGCCCTCGTCGAGGGCGGCGGTCAGCGCGGTGAGGTCGGCGTAGCCGGTCACCGGCACTCCGGCGTCCTGCCACGGGTGCGGATCGCCGAGCACGGCCCAGTCCCCCGGTTCGCCGGTGTCAGGACGCTCGGTGGGGGCGGGGGCGGCGGTCCAGTCCAGCCGGAACAGGCTGTCCGAGATCGGCGAGCCCCCGTCGGCGCCCGCGACGAGGTCGGCGGCCGATACGGGTCGCAGCACCAGGGAGCCCACCTCGGCGACCGGCTCGCCCGCCGCGTCCGCCACCTGCAGGGCGATCTCGCCCGAGCCCGGCCCGCCGCGCGGCGAGAGGCGCGCCCGGACGGCTGTGGCGCCCACGGCGAACAAGGAGACGCCGGACCACAAGAACGGCAGGGACGCGGCCCCCTCGGCCGACGGCTCACGTAGCCCGAGGGCGTGCAGGACGGTGTCCAGCAGGGCCGGGTGGAGACCGAAGCCGGTGACGTCCCCCGCGATCTGCTCGGGCAGGGCTGCGTCCACGAAGAGGTCCTCGCCCCGCCGCCATACCTCCTTCACGCCGCGGAAACCAGGTCCGTAGGCCAGTCCCGCGTCGGCCAGATGGTCGTAGAGGCCGTCGAGTCCATCGGCCGGTACCGGCTCCGCGCCCTCGGGGGGCCAGGCGCGCAGGTCCCAGTCGGCGGCGGGCCGCGCGGTGGTGAGGGTCCCGGTGGCGTGCAGGGTCCACGGCTGTTCGGCGGCGGAGTCCTGCGGGCGTGAGTAGACCCGGACCGTGCGCCGCCGGTCGCCTTCGGCCGGTTCGATGCTGATCTGGATCTGGACCGTGCCGTCGTGCGCCAGGATCAGCGGGGCCCGCAGGGTCAGGTCCTCCACCTGGTCGCAGCCGACCTGGTCCCCCGCCTGCACGGCGAGTTCCACGAACACCGTGCCGGGCACCACGACGGATCCGGCCACCACGTGGTCGGACAGCCACGGATGCGACTGCGCGGACAGCCGCGACGTCAGCAGCACCGTGTCCGATCCGGCCAGCCGCAGCGCGGCCCCCAGCAGCGGGTGCCCGACCGTTCCCAGGCCGAGCCCGCTTGCATCGGTCACGGAGCGGGAGGGCCGCAGCCAGAACCGCTGGTGCTGGAAGGCGTACGTCGGCAGCTCCACCCGCCGGGCACCGGTCCCGGCGAACACCGCGGCCCAGTCCAGCTTCCCGCCGCGTACGAACATCTCCGCCGCCGCGACGAGGACGGACTCGGCCTCCGCGCGGCCCTTCCGCAGCACCGATGCGGCGGAGGCCTCCGTCGCGGCCTGCGCCAGGCTGGTCAGTACCGGGTCGGGTCCGACCTCCAGCAGCCGACTGACACTCTGTGTACCGGTGGCGGTCTCAAGAGCGTCGTGGAAGCGGACCGGTCGGCGGACCTGATCCACCCAGTAATCAGCCGTCGCCCAGTCCCCTTCACCGACCGGCTCACCAGTGACCGTGCTGACGGCGGCGAGCACCGGCTGCCGGTAGGTGACGCTCGCGGCGACCTCGGCGAACTCCGCCAGCATCGGCTCCATCAACGGCGAGTGGAAAGCGTGGCTGACGCGCAGCCGCGACACCCGCCGACCCCGCTCCCCCGCA
>NZ_JAIWIH010000091.1:0-9590 GCF_052851135.1 Streptomyces sp. BRA346
ACCGAGCGGGTGAGCATCGCCGCGCTCAACGGCCCGATGTCCGTGGTGATCGCGGGTGACGAGGATGACGCCGTACAGATCGCCGCGACCTTCGAGGCGCAGGGCCGTAAGACCAAGCGGCTCACCGTCAGCCACGCGTTCCACTCGCCCCGCATGGACGGGATGCTGGAGGCGTTCCGCGAGGTCGCGCAGGGGCTGTCGTACGAGGCTCCGCGCATCCCGATCGTCTCCAACCTGACCGGGGACGTCGTCTCCGCCGAGGAGATCACCAGCCCCGACTTCTGGGTGCGCCACGTCCGCGAAGCCGTCCGCTTCCTCGACGGCATCCGCACCCTCGAAGCGCAGGGCGTCACGACGTACCTCGAACTGGGCCCCGACGGTGTGCTGTCCGGCATGGGGCAGGACTGCCTCGCCGAGGGTGGCGCCGCCGCCTTCCTCTCCGCCCTCCGCAAGGACCGCCCCGAGGCCGAGACGCTGACCGGCGCCCTCGCCGGGGTGCGGGTGCGCCAGAGCGCGCCCGACTGGGCGGCGTTCTACGCCGGGACCGGCGCGCGGCGCGTGGAGCTTCCGACGTACGCCTTCCAGCGCCGCCGCTACTGGCTGGACGTGGCGACTACGCCCACCGCCACGGCCCGGGACGCGGTGGACGCCCGCTTCTGGGAGGCCGTGGAGCGGGAAGACCTCGATGCCCTCGCCACCACGCTCGACCTGGGCGGCGAGGACAACGGGGCGCTGGAGACCCTGCTGCCCGCGCTGTCGTCGTGGCGGCGGCAGCAGGCGGAGCGTTCGACGGTCGACGGCTGGCGCTACCGCGTGTCGTGGACGCCGGTGTCCGAACGTTCCACCGCCGCGCCGCTGAGCGGCCGTTGGCTGGTGGTCGTACCGGCCGAGGCACCCGGGACCACCTGGGCCGACGGTGTCGTACGGATGCTGAACGACCGCGGCGTCGGCGTGACGCGGGTCGAGCTGACCGCCGACGCCGACCGCACGGCGGTGGCCGCACACCTGACGGCGGCCGTCGGCGACGACACCGTGACCGGTGTGGTGTCCCTGCTGGCCCTCGCGGAGTCGGAGGGCGACGCGCTGCTGCGTACCGCCGCGCTGACGCAGGCCCTGGGTGACGCGGGCATCGGCGCGCCGCTGTGGGTGGCCACGCGGGGCGCGGTCGCGGTGGGCCGTTCGGACGGGGCGGTCAACCCGGATCAGGCGCGGCTGTGGGGGCTGGGTCTGGTCGCGGCGCTGGAGCTGCCCGAGCGCTGGGGCGGTCTGGTCGACCTTCCCGCCGCGGCCGACGAGCGCGCGGTGGCGCGGTTGGCGGAGGTGCTGGCTGCGGCAGGGACCGGTGGTGAGGATCAGGTCGCGGTGCGTGCGTCGGGCGTGTTCGGGCGCCGCCTCGTACGGGCCTCGGCTCCCGCGTCGTCCGACAAATCTTCTTGGCAGCCCGGCACCGGGTCCGTACTGGTCACGGGCGGTACGGGCGCACTGGGCGCACGGGTGGCCCGCTGGCTGGTGGCGAACGGCGCCGAGCACGTGGTGCTCACCAGCCGCCGTGGCCTGGACGCCCCCGGCGCCGCCGACCTGCGCGACGAACTCACCGCCTCCGGCGCCCGGGTGACCGTGGCCGCCTGCGACGCGGCCGACCGGGATGCGCTCGCGCATCTCCTCGCCGGGCTGCCGGAGGAGCTGCCGCTGACCGGTGTGTTCCACACGGCGGGCGTGCTGGACGACGGCGTGCTCGACGCGCTCACCCCCGAGCGGTTCGCGACCGTGCTGCGCGCCAAGGTGGCCGCCGCGACGCATCTGGACGAGCTGACGCGCGAGCTGGACCTGTCCGCGTTCGTCCTGTTCTCCTCGATCAGCGGCACGTTCGGCGCCGCGGGCCAGGGCAACTACGCGGCCGCCAACGCCTACTTGGACGCGCTCGCCGAGCGGCGGCGCGCCGAGGGCCTGCCCGCCACGTCCATCGCCTGGGGCCCGTGGGCCGAGGGCGGCATGGCGGCGGACGACGCGCTGGAGCAGCGGCTGCGCCGTGGCGGTCTGCCGCCGATGGACGCCGAGCGGGCGATGGCCGCCCTTCAGCGGGCGCTGGACCTGGGCGACGCGGCGGTGGCCGTCGCGGACATCGACTGGGCCCGGTTCGCGCCGGACTTCACCGCCGTACGGCCGAGCCGCCTCATCGCGGACTTCGCGGACGTGGCGGAGCCGCAGCAGGACACCGGCGGTGCGTCTGCCGGTGGCGGGCTCGCCGCCCGGCTGGCCGGGCTGGGCGAGGCCGAGCGGGACCGGCTGCTGCTGGACCTGGTCCGTACGCATGTGGCCGCGGTCCTCGGCCACGACGGCACCGAGTCGGTCGGCGCCGAACGGGCCTTCGGGGAGCTGGGCTTCGACTCGCTCACCGCCGTCGAGCTGCGCAACCGCCTCGGCGCCGCGAGCGGCGTCAAGCTGCCCGCGACGCTGGTCTTCGACTACCCGACGGCCACCGCGCTGGCGGGCTACCTGCGGGCCGAGCTCGTGGACTCCGAGCCCGCCACCACCCCGTCGGCACCGGCACCGGCCGCCGTGGCAGTGGCGACCGACGACGACCCGATCGCGATCGTCGCGATGAGCTGCCGCTTCCCCGGTGGCGTCACCACCCCCGAGGAGCTGTGGCAGCTGCTGACGGCGGGCGGCGACGCGATCGCCGGGTTCCCGGCCGACCGCGGCTGGGACCTGGACGCGCTGTACGACCCGGACCCCGACAAGCGCGGCACCTTCTACGCCCGCGAGGGCGGCTTCCTGTACGACGCGGGCCGGTTCGACGCCGCGTTCTTCGGGATCTCGCCGCGCGAGGCGCTGGCGATGGACCCGCAGCAGCGGCTGCTGCTGGAGACCTCCTGGGAGGCGTTCGAGCGGGCGGGCATCGACCCGGCCACGCTGCGCGGCACCTCGGCCGGTGTCTTCGTCGGATCCAACGGGCAGGACTACGACGCCTCCCTGCACACCGTCCCGGAGGGCGTCGAGGGCTACCTCGGCACGGGCAACGCGGCGAGCGTGGTGTCCGGCCGACTCGCGTACACCTTCGGTCTGGAGGGCCCGGCGGTCACCGTCGACACGGCCTGCTCCTCCTCGCTGGTGGCGCTGCACTGGGCGATCCAGGCGCTGCGGCAGGGCGAGTGCTCGCTCGCGCTCGCGGGCGGTGTGACGGTCATGTCGAGCCCCGGCGCGTACATCGAGTTCAGCCGTCAGCGCGGCCTCGCCGCCGATGGCCGCTGCAAGGCGTTCGCGGCCGGTGCGGACGGCACCGGCTGGGGCGAGGGCGTCGGCATGCTGCTGGTCGAGCGGCTGTCGGACGCGCGGCGCAACGGCCACCCGGTGCTCGCCGTCGTGCGCGGCTCGGCCATCAACCAGGATGGTGCGAGCAACGGTCTGACGGCGCCCAACGGCCCCGCCCAGCAGCGCGTCATCCGGCAGGCGCTGGCCGGTGCGGGCCTGTCCGCCGCCGAGGTGGACGCGGTCGAGGCGCACGGCACCGGCACCCGGCTCGGCGACCCGATCGAGGCGCAGGCGCTGCTCGCCACGTACGGGCAGGAGCGCGACCCGGAGCGGCCGCTGTGGCTGGGCGCCATCAAGTCCAACATCGGCCACACCCAGGCCGCGGCCGGTGTCGCGGGCATCATCAAGATGGTGCTCGCCATGCGCCACGGAGTGCTGCCGCGGACCCTCCACGTGGACGAGCCGTCGCCGCACGTCGACTGGTCGGCGGGCGCGGTGTCGCTGCTCACCCAGGAGCAGGCATGGCCGGAAACCGGGCGTCCGCGCCGCGCGGGCGTGTCCTCGTTCGGCTTCAGCGGCACCAACGCCCACACGGTGCTGGAGCAGGCCCCGGAACCAGCCGTGGTCGATGACACCGAGCCCTCCGCCGTACGGCCCGACGTGCTCGCCTGGCCGCTGTCGGCCAAGAGCGGGGACGCGCTGCGCGAGCAGGCCGAACGGCTGCGCGCCCACGTCGCCGCCGACCCGGCGCTCGACGCCGTGGACGTGGCGTACTCCCTGGCCACCACCAGGTCCGCACTGGACCACCGCGCGGTGGTCCTCGGCCCCGACCGGGACCGGCTGCTCGCGGGCCTGGCGGCCCTCGCGCGCGGCGAGTCGGCCGCGCAGCTGGTCCAGGGCTCGCCCGCCGAAGGCCGTACGGCCGTGCTCTTCACCGGGCAGGGCAGCCAGCGGCTCGGCATGGGCCGCGAGCTGTACGAGGCCAGCCCGGTGTTCGCCGAGGCGCTGGACGCGGTCTGCGCCGAGCTGGACCGGCACCTCGAACGGCCGCTGTACGACGTGCTGTTCGGGTCGGACAAGGAGCTGCTGGACCGGACGGGCTTCACCCAGCCCGCGCTTTTCGCGGTCGAGGTGGCGCTGTTCCGGCTGGCCGAGGCCGCCGGGCTGCGGCCCGACGTCCTCGCCGGGCACTCCATCGGCGAACTGGCCGCCGCCCATGTGGCGGGCGTGCTCTCGCTGGCGGACGCCGCCACGCTGGTGGCCGCGCGGGGCCGTCTGATGCAGGAGCTTCCGGCCGGTGGCGCGATGGTCGCGGTGCAGGCGTCGGAGGACGAGGTGGCGCCGCTCCTCACCGAGCGTGTCAGCATCGCCGCGGTGAACGGGCCCACGTCGGTCGTCATCGCGGGCGACGAGGACACGGCCCTGGAGATCGCGACGTCGTTCGAGGCGCGGGGCCGGAAGGCCAAGCGGCTCACCGTCAGCCACGCCTTCCACTCCCCGCACATGGACGGCATGCTCGCCGGTTTCCGCAAGGTCGCCGAGGGCCTCACGTACGGCGCTCCGCGCATCCCGATCCTCTCGACCGTCACCGGGCAGCCGGTGACCGACGAGCTGGGCATGGGCTCCGACTACTGGGTGCGCCACGTACGCCAGTCCGTGCGCTTCCTCGACGGCATCCGCGCCCTGGAGGCCCAGGGCGTCACCACGTACGTCGAACTCGGCCCGGACGGTGTGCTGACCGCCATGGCGCAGGACTGCGTCACCGACGAAGGACCGGACGACGTGGCCTTCGTACCGGTGCTGCGCGGCGGGCGCCCCGAGCCGGAAACCCTGGCCGGCGCCCTCGCCACCCTGCACGTCCGGGGCGTGGCGCTGGACTGGGAGGCGCTGTTCGCCGGGACCGGCGCACACCGCGTCGACCTGCCGACGTACGCGTTCCAGCGGCGCCACTACTGGCTCGACGGCACCCCGCGGCACAGGCCCGAGACGACCACGGATGTGGCCGGTGCCCGCTTCTGGGCGGCGGTCGAGAGCGACGACCTCGGCGCGCTGGCGGACACGGCGGGCATCGACGTGGACCAGCCGCTGAGCGCGCTGCTCCCGGCCCTGTCCGCGTGGCGGCGCCGCGAGCGCGAGCAGTCCGCGATCGAGGGCTGGCGCTACCGCATCAGCTGGAAGCCGCTGGAGGAGCCGCGCCTCGCCGCGGCCCCGGGGGTGTGGCTGGTCGCCGAACCGGACGGCCACGCCGACACCGTACGGACGGTTATTGAAGCCCTGACCGAACGCGGCGCCGACATCCGGCCCATCGCCCTGGACCGGGGCCGGGACCTCGACCGGGGCGCCCTCGCCGACCGCATCCGCCGGGCCGCGGCCGGTGACCCCGTCCACGGGGTGCTGTCCCTGCTCGCCCTGGACGAACACCCGCACCCCGCACACGGCGCCGCGCCCACCGGGCTGCTGCGCACCGGTGTGCTGGTGCAGGCGCTCGGGGACGCGGGCGTGGACGCCCCGCTGTGGTGCGCCACGACCGGCGCGGTGTACACCGCCGCCTCCGAGCCGCCGCGCAGCGCCGCACAGGCGCAGGTGTGGGGCCTGGGCCGGGTGGTCGCCCTGGAGCACCCCGAGCGCTGGGGCGGTCTGGTCGACCTGCCCGCGACCCTCGACGAGCGCGCCGCCGACCGGCTGGCGGGCGTGCTCGGCGGACACGGGGACGCGCACGAGGACCAGTTCGCGATCCGTACGGTCGGAGTGCTGGCCCGCCGCCTCGCCCACGCCGACCGCGCCACGGCCGCGGGCGAGCCGTGGCGGCCCCGCGGCACGGTCCTGGTCACCGGCGGCACCGGGGCGCTGGGCGCCCATGTGGCCCGCTGGCTGGCGGCGGGCGGCGCCGAGCACCTGGTGCTCACCAGCCGCCGCGGCCCCGACGCCCCCGGCGCCGACCGGCTCGACGCCGAACTGACCGCGCTGGGCGCCCGGGTGACCGTCGCCGCCTGCGATGTCACCGACCGGGAGGCGGTGGCCGGGCTGCTCGCCCGGATCCGGGACGACCACCCGGACCACCCGCTCACCGCCGTCGTGCACACGGCGGGCGCCGGGCAGTTCGCGCCGCTCGCCGACGCCACACCGGCCGATGTCGCCGACGTGGTCGCCGCGAAGGTGGCGGGCGCCACCCACCTGGACGCGCTGCTCGGCGACACCGACCTGGACGCCTTCGTGCTCTTCTCCTCCATCGCCGGGGTGTGGGGCAGCGGCGGCCAGGGTGCGTACGCCGCCGCCAACGCGCACCTGGACGCGCTCGCCGAACAGCGCCGCGCCCGGGGCGCCGCCGCCACCTCCGTGGCCTGGGGCCCGTGGGCGGACGGCGGGCTCGTCGCCGACGACGAGGCGGCCGAGCAACTGCGCCGCCGCGGACTGCCGGTCATGGCCCCGCACTCCGCCATCGCCGCCCTCCAGCAGGCGCTGGACGGCAGCGAGACCACGATCACCGTCGCCGACGTCGACTGGGACCGCTTCGCCCCCGCCTTCACCGCGGCCCGCCCCCGTCCGCTCATCGCCGACCTGCCGGAGGTCCGTCAGGCCGTCGCGGCGGCCGATGCTGTGGGCGGCGACGACGCGGACGGCGACCCGGCCGAGGCGCTGCGGGAGCGGCTTACGGGGCTCACCGGCCCCGAGGCCGACCGCGTGCTGCTCGACCTCGTACGCGCCGAAGTCGCCGCCGTCCTCGGACACGACGACACCACGGCCATCGAGGCGGGCCGGGCCTTCAAGGAGCTGGGCTTCGACTCCCTCACCGCCGTCGAACTCCGCAACCGGCTGCACGCCGCGACCGGGCTCCAGCTCACCGCCACCCTGATCTTCGACCACCCCACGCCCGGCGTGCTCGCGGGCGAACTGCGCGCGGAAATACTGGGCGAGGACACCACACCGGAACTCCCGGCGCTGGCGGAAATCGACAAGCTGGAATTCACCCTCTCCCACGTTCCCGACGACAAGGCGGAACGCGAGCGGGTCACGGCCCGGCTCGAAGCGCTGCTGCGGACATGGCACCAGACGGAGAACGAGACGGGCGCGGACGGTGCCGACGACGATGACCTCGATATCGAATCCGCCTCGGCCGAAGACATCTTCGACCTCATCAACAATGAATTCGGAAGGTCCTGACGTGATGACCGCTCACATTTCCACTGACCTCAGGAGGTGACGTTTTCGTGGCTAGCGCGAACGAAGAGAAGCTTCTCGACAATCTGAAGTGGATGACCACTGAGCTGCGCCGGGCCCGTCGCCGCCTGACCGAGGTGGAGGCGGACGCGCAGGAACCGATCGCGATCGTCGCGATGAGCTGCCGCTTCCCCGGCGGCATCGGCTCCCCCGAGGACCTGTGGCGGCTCGTCGACGAGGGCGGCGACGCCATTTCCGGATTCCCCGCCGACCGCGGCTGGGACATCGAAGGGCTCGCCGACCCGGACCCCGACCGCAAGGGCACCTTCTACAACAGCGGCGGCGGATTCCTCGACGGCGTCGCCGACTTCGACCCCGGATTCTTCGGCATTTCGCCGCGCGAGGCCCTCGCCATGGACCCGCAGCAGCGGCTGCTGCTGGAAACCTCCTGGGAAGCCTTCGAACGCGCCGGAATCGACCCGACGTCCGTCCACGGCAGCCGCACCGGCGTGTACGTGGGCGCGGCGGCCATGGGCTACGGCTCCGACACGGCGGAAGAGCTTGAGGGGCTGATGCTCACCGGCGGCGCCACCAGCGTGCTCTCCGGCCGCATCGCCTACACCTTCGGCCTCGAGGGCCCGGCCGCCACCATCGACACGGCCTGCTCGTCGTCCCTCGTCGCCCTGCACTGGGCGGCCCAGGCGCTGCGCCAGCGCGAATGCTCGCTCGCCCTGGTCGGCGGCGTCACCGTGATGCCCAACCCCGATGTGTTCGTGGAGTTCAGCCGTCAGCGCGGCCTCGCCCCCGACGGCCGCTGCAAGTCCTTCGCGGCGTCTGCCGACGGCACCGGCTGGTCCGAAGGCGTCGGCGTCCTGCTCGTCGAGCGGCTGTCGGACGCCCGCAGATACGGCCACCAGGTGCTGGCCGTCGTACGCGGCTCGGCGGTCAACCAGGACGGTGCCTCGAACGGTCTCACGGCGCCCAACGGCCCGTCGCAGCGCCGCGTCATCCGCCAGGCCCTGGAGAACGCCCGGCTGTCCGCCGCCGAGATCGACGTGGTCGAGGCACACGGCACCGGTACGACCCTGGGCGACCCGATCGAGGCGCAGGCGCTGCTCGCCACCTACGGCCAGGAACGGCCCGAGGGACAGCCCATGTGGCTGGGCTCGCTCAAGTCCAACCTGGGCCACACCCAGGCGGCGGCCGGAGTCGCGGGCGTCATCAAGATGGTCATGGCGATACGCCACGGCGTCATGCCCCGGACCCTCCACATCGACCAGCCGTCCCCGACCGTCGACTGGTCGGCGGGCGCGGTCGAGCTGCTGACCGAGGCCCGCCCCTGGGACGACACCGGACGGCCGCGCCGGGCCGGTGTCTCGGCCTTCGGCGTGAGCGGCACCAACGCCCACACCATCCTGGAGCAGGCCCCGGAGCCGGAAGAGCCTCAGCCCGCGGGCGACGGCGCTCCGACCGCCGTCCTGCCCTGGATCCTCTCCGCCAAGACCGCGACGGCGCTCCGCGACAACGCCCGCCGTCTCGCCGCCCACCTGGACCGCGCCCCCGCCCTCGGCACCGCCGACATCGGCCACTCCCTGGCCACCGGCAGGGCCGCCCTGGACCACCGCGCGGCCATCGTGGGCACCGACCGCGACGCGCTCCGGCAGGGTCTGGACGCCCTGGCGCGGGGCGAGTCGGCTGCGGGGCTCGTCGCGGGCCCGGTGGACGGCGGTCAGGTGGCGTTCCTGTTCACGGGTCAGGGCAGCCAGCGGCTGGGGATGGGCCGTGAGCTGTACGAGGCTTACCCGGTGTTCGCGGAGGCGCTGGATGCGGTGTGCGATGCGCTGGACCCGCCCCTCGAACGGCCGCTGAAGACGGTGCTGTTCGGGGACGACCCGGCGGTGCTGGACCAGACCGGTTTCACGCAGCCTGCGCTGTTCGCGGTTGAGGTGGCGTTGTTCCGTCTGGTGGAGGCGTGGGGTGTGACGCCGGACTTCCTGTCCGGGCACTCGATCGGTGAGTTGGCTGCCGCGCATGTGGCGGGTGTGTTGTCGCTTGCGGATGCTGCGAAGTTGGTGGCGGCGCGTGGGCGGTTGATGCAGGAGCTTCCGGCCGGTGGCGCGATGGTCGCGGTGCAGGCGTCGGAGGACGAGGTGGCGCCGCTGCTGACCGAGCGCGTCAGC
>NZ_JAIWIH010000092.1:0-9274 GCF_052851135.1 Streptomyces sp. BRA346
CCGACGCGGACGTCGGGGCCGACGCCTACCGTCCGGAGGCGGTGGGCGACCTGGTTGGCCTTCGCGTTCAGTTCCCGGTAGGTGACCTGCGTATCGCCGTGCATCACCGCGATCGCGTCCGGAGCCACCTTCGCGTGTGTCTCGAACAGCTTGTGCACCCGCGCGGTCGGGTCGAACGGCGCCTCCGTGGCGTTGAAGCCTTCCACGACGAGTGCCCGCTCGGCTTCCGGCAGGATCTCCAGGTCGGAGACCGGTGTATCGGGCGCGGTGTTAAGGGCCTGGCCGATCTCCTGGATGGCGTTCAGGAGCAGCCCGCACACCCGCTCCGGGTCCAGCCGCTCGTCCACCTGGGCGGTGATCGAGAACCCCGTGCCTCCGTCGTCGACCGAGACCACGACCGGGTAGTTGGTGCGCTCCTCGCTGTGCAGCACCTCGAATCCGCCCAGCGCCGCTTCGGCCGCTGCCGGGTCCGCCGGGGTGTTGTGCCGGTAGTTGAAGAGGCTGGTGAACAGGGGCAATCCGGTCGGGACCTGGCTGCATCCCTGGGCGAGGACGAGCGGGGCGTGCTCGTGGCGCAGCACCTCGGCCAGCAACCGCTGCGTGCCCCGGACCGCGTCGAACACCCCGCCGACACCGGCATCGACCCGCACCGGCAAGGTGTTGACGAACATGCCCACTGCCCGGTCCGCGCCCGCCCCGGCCTGCATCCGGCCCAGAAGCACCGAGCCGAACACCACATCCGAGCGGCCGGTCAGCCGGGACAACACCAGACCCCACGCCAGATGGCACACGCTCGCGGGCGACACGCCCGCGCGGCGCGCCTGCTCCCGGACCGTCCGGGCCAGGGCGGCGTCCACGTCGACGCGTGCCTCCGCGATTCCGGTGCCGTCGCCGCGGACATCGTGGATGCCGTAGGGCGCGGTCGGCTCGTCGACGTCACCGAGCAGGCCGGTGAAGAACTCCTCGTGCTCCTCACGGCTGGTGCCCAGCACCGCTTGGGCCACCACGTTGCGGTACCGCACGGGCTCCGGCAACATATCGGCGCGATCCGCCAGCACCGCCCCGATTTCCTTCTGGAGGACATCCCAGGTCGCGTTGTCGCCGATCAGGTGGTGCATCAGCACCAGCAGCAGCCACCGGTCGTTCGGCTCGTCGTACGCCGTGACCAGCCGCAGCAGCGGCGCCCGGTTCAGGTCCAGCCGGTAGCGCCGGGGGTCGTACCGGTCCTGGAGCTGCGCAGCCGCGTCCGTCGCGCCGTCGACCGTCACTTCGTCAACCGGCAGCGCGGTGTGGCGCCAGACCACCTGGACGGGCTGCGGCAACCCCTCCCACACCACCGCCGTACGCAGGATGTCGTGCCGATCCACGACGGTCTGGAGCGCGGTCGTCAGCGCGGTCACGGCGTCACGGGAGGGGGCTGCGTACAGGCTCCGTCCGAGGTACGGATCCCCGTCGGCGCCCATGAGGTGGTGGAAGAAGATGCCTTCCTGGAGTGGGGCGAGGGGGTAGATGTCCTGGACGTTCCCGGCTCCGCCGGGGACCGTGGACACGACCTGGGCGATGTGCTCTTCGGACAGCTCGACCAGGGGCAGCATGGCGGGCGTGATGGCCTCGGCGTCGGCCGGGATGACGTTGGGCGGTATCTGTACTTCGGTGCCGCCTCCGGCCGCCACTGCGGTGGCGAGCCCGGCGACGGTCGGGGTGGTGAAGACGGCCCGTACGTCGCAGGACAGCCCGGCCGCGCGCATCCGCTCGACCAGGGAGACGGCGAGGAGGGAGTGGCCGCCGAGTTCGAAGAAGTCGTCGTCGCGGCCGACCCGCTCCACGCCCAGCAGGTCCGCCCAGATCGAGGCCAGCACCTCTTCCACGACACCGACGGGCGCCTGGTAGCCGCGGGTGACCACCGCGCCGCCGTCCGGCGTCGGCAGCTTGTCCCGGTCCACCTTGCCGTTCGGCGTCAGCGGCAGGGCGTCGAGTGCGACGAACGCCGACGGCACCATGTACGACGGCAGTGCCTGGCTCAGCGCGTCGCGCAGGGTCTCGACGTCGACGCTGGTGTCCGCCACGTAGTAGGCGTCGAGGCGGTCGCCGTGTGCGACGACGATGGCTTCACGGATGGTCTCGTGGTCGAGGAGTCGGGCTTCGATTTCGCCGAGTTCGATGCGGTAGCCGCGGACCTTGACCTGGAAGTCGTTGCGGCCGATGTATTCCAGTGTGCCGTCGGGCAGCCATCGGCCCAGGTCCCCGGTGCGGTACAGCCGGGATCCGTCCCCGGTCAGCCAGTCGGGTACGAAGCGTTCGGCGGTGAGGCCGGGGCGGCCGAGGTAGCCGCGGGCCACGCCGAGGCCGCCGATGAACAGCTCACCGACGACACCCACCGGCACCGGTCGGCCGTAGCCGTCCACCACGTAGAGGCGGGTGTTGTCGATCGGGCGGCCGATCGGGACGAGCGTCGGGTCGGGCTCGTCGCACGCGTGGTGTGTCACGTCGACAGTGGCCTCGGTGGGCCCGTACAGGTTGATCAGCCGCGGCCGCTCGGGACCGCCAAACGCCTGGTGGAACTTCCGCACCAGGTGCGGCGGAAGCGCCTCACCGCTGGCGAACACCTGACGCAACGAGGGGAGATCGGCCGCACCGACCGCGTCGAGGAACGCGCTGAGCATGGCCGGGACGAAGTGCATCGTCGTCACACCGGCCCGCTCGATCGTACCGGCGATGACGTCCGGGTCCTTCTCGCCGCCCGGCTCCAGCAGGCAGAGCGAGGCGCCTTCGGTCATCCACCAGAAGAACTCCCAGACGGAGACGTCGAAAGACATCGGGGTCTTCTGGAGGATCACATCGTCCTGGCCGATCGGATAGGCGCGCTGCATCCAGCCGATGCGGTTGACGACCGAGCGGTGCTCGACCACGACACCCTTCGGCGTGCCGGTGGACCCGGAGGTGTAGATGACGTACGCGGCATCCGCCCCGGTCGCCCCACCGGCCACGTCGGTCTCGGGCTGATCGGTGAAGTCGGTGGTGAGGTCGAGGCTGGGGATGCCGTCGGTGGCCAACGTGGTTCCGTCGGTCAGGACCACCGCGGGGCGGGCGTCGGCGAGCATGAACGCCAGCCGCTCGGCGGGGTACGACGGGTCCAGCGGCACGTAAGCGCCACCCGCCTTCAGCACGCCCAGGATCGCGGCGATCAGCGGCACCCCGCGGCGGGCGCAGATGCCCACCCGTACGTCGGGACCGACGCCCGCGGCCCGCAGCCGATGCGCGATGCGGTTCGCCGTCCGGTTCAGCTCCCCGTAGGACATCCGACCGCCGTCGTGAAGCAGCGCAACGGCGTCCGGGGCCGCCTGCGCCCGTGCCGCGAACAACTCGTGCACGCACACCCGGGTGTCGACCGGCGTCTCGGTGGCGTTGAAGCCCTCCACCAGCAGGGTCCGCTCCGCCGCGGGCAGCACCTCGAAGCCCGAGACCGGCGCCGTCGGGCGGGACGCCAGGGCCTGGGTGAGTTCGCGTACGGCCGCCACCATCAGCTCGCTGATCCGTTCCGGATCCAACCGGTCGTCCACCTGCGCCGAGATGGACAATCCGGCGTCACCGAGGTCGTTGACCGAGACCACGATCGGGTAGTTGGTGCGCTCCTCGCTGTGCAGTACCTCGAAGCCGGAGGCGGCAGCTTCGGGCGTGGCGGCCGGGTCCGCCGGGGCGTTGTGCCGGTAGTTGAGCAGGGTGGTGAACAGGGGCGAGCCCGGTGGGACCTGGCTGCATCCCTGGGCGAGGACGAGCGGGGCGTGTTCGTGGCGCAGCACTTCGGCCAGGAGCCCGTGCGTGCCCCGGACGGCGTCGAGCGCGCCCCGGGCGCCGACATCGACGCGTAGTGGGAGGGTGTTGATGAACAGCCCGAGGCCGCGTTCCGCACCGGCTCCGGCCTGCATGCGTCCGAAGAGCACGGTGCCGAACACGACGTCCGAGCGGCCGGTCAGCCGGGACAGCACCATGCTCCAGGCGAGGTGGAACACGCTCGCCGGGGACACCCCTGCCTGGCGGGCCTGCTCCCGGAGCACGGCTGCCACGTCCGGTTCGACAGCGACCTGTGCCTCCTGTGCCTCGGTGATTCCGGTGCCGTCGCCGCGGACGTCGTGGATGCCGTACGGCGCGGTCGGCTCGTCGATGTCGCCGAGCAGGTCGGTGAAGAACTCCTGGTGTTCCTGCTGGGACGTCCCGAGCACGGCCTGTGCCACGGCGTTGCGGTACGGCACCGGCTTCGGCAACCCGTCCGCACGGCCGTTGAGCACCGCCCCGATCTCCTCCTGCAACACCTCCAGCGTGGTGTGGTCGCCGATGAGGTGGTGCATCAGCACCAGCAGCAGCCACCGGTCGTTCGGCTCGTCGTACGCCCTGACGACGCGGAGGAGGGGCGCCCGGTTCAGGTCCAGCCGGTAGCGGCGCGGGTCGTGGTGCTTCAGGAGTTGGGTGGCCGCGTCGTCGTTGGCGTCGAGGGTCACTCCTTCGACCGGCAGGTCGGTGTGGCGCCAGACCACCTGTACGGGGTGGGGGAGACCTTCCCAGACGACGGCGGTGCGCAGGATGTCGTGCCGGTCCATCACCGTTTGCAACGCGGCCACGAACTGGTCGGCTTCGTCCCGGGTGTCGATCGGCAGGACGTAGGACACCAGGTACGGGTCGGTGTCGCCGCCCATGAGGTGGTGGAAGAAGATGCCTTCCTGGAGCGGGGCGAGGGGGTAGATGTCCTGCACGTTCCGGGCTCCGCCGGGGACGGTGGCCACGACCTGGGTGATGTGGTCTTCGGTCAGTTCGACCAGGGGCAGCATGTCGGGTGTGATGGCGTCGGCGTCGGCCGGGATGGCGTTCGGGGGCACCTGTACTTCGGTGCCGCCTCCGGCCGCGACCGCGGTGGCGAGTCCGGCGACGGTCGGGGTGGTGAAGACGGCGCGGACGTCGCAGGAGAGGCCTGCCTGCCGCATCTGCTCGACCAGGGAGACGGCGAGGAGGGAGTGGCCGCCGAGTTCGAAGAAGTTGTCGTCGCGGCCGACGCGTTCCACGCCGAGGAGGTCCGCCCAGATGGCGGCCAGCTTCTCTTCCACCAGGCCCACCGGGGCCTGGTAGCCGCGGGCCACGACGGCGTGGCCGTCCGGTGCCGGGAGTTTCTCGCGATCGACCTTGCCGTTGGGGGTGAGCGGTAGGGCGTCGAGTTGCACGAAGGCCGAGGGCACCATGTACGACGGCAGCACCTTGCCCAGTGCGTCGCGCAGGGTTCCGGCGTCGATGGTGGTGTCGGGGACGTAGTAGGCGTTGAGGCGGTCGTCGCGTGCGATGACGATGGCTTCGCGGATGGTGTCGTGGTCGAGGAGTCGGGCTTCGATTTCGCCGAGTTCGATGCGGTAGCCGCGGACCTTGACCTGGAAGTCGTTGCGGCCGACGTACTCCAGGGTGCCGGCGGGCAGCCAGCGGCCGAGGTCTCCGGTGCGGTAGAGGCGTGTGCCGTCTCCGGTGAGCCAGTTGGGTAGGAAGCGTTCGGCGGTCAGGGCGGGGCGGTTGAGGTAGCCGCGGGTTACGCCGCGGCCGCCGACCATCAGTTCACCGGTCACGCCTACCGGGGCGGGGCGGCCGTGGGTGTCGACCACGTACACCCGCAGGTCGGGGATGGGCTGGCCGATGAGGGATCCGCCCAGGCCACCGGCCATGTCGGGCTGGATGGGCTGCCAGGTCACATGGACGGTGGTTTCGGTGATCCCGTACATGTTCACCAACGTGGGTCCGCCACCTGCCGTGGCGTCGAACCAAGGCCGCAGCGTGGCTACCTCCAGTGCTTCTCCGCCGAAGATGACGAAGCGGAGCTGGTCTTCGGTGCCGGGAGCACGGAGGCGGGCGTCGGCGAGGCGGGTGAAGGCTCCCGGTGTCTGGCACAGCACGGTCACCCCGGCCGCACACACCAGCTGCCACAGCTCATCCGGTGCCCGGACCACATCGCTCGGGACGACGAGGAGTTGGCCGCCGTGGAGGAGGGCGCCCCAGATTTCCCATACGGAGAAGTCGAAGGCGTAGGAGTGGCACAGGGCCCAGACGTCGGAGGGCCCGAAGCCGAACCAGTCGTCCGTTGCGGTGAAGAGTCGGGCCACCTGGCGGTGCTCGACCAGCACGCCCTTCGGGGTTCCGGTCGAGCCTGACGTGTAGATCACGTAGGCCACGTCCGCGGGGGACACCGCCACGGGGACATCGCCCTTCGGAGCGTCCGTGAAGTCGGTGGTCAGGTCCCACACCGCGGTGTCCTCGGGGGCGGTGGTCTGGATCAGGGCTGCCGCATCGGCACCGTCGGTGAGCACCACGACCGGCTGGGAGTCGGTGAGCATGAACGCCACGCGCTCGGCGGGGTACGACGGGTCCAGCGGCACGTACGCGCCACCCGCCTTCAGCACACCCACGACCGCTGCCAGCAGCCCCACGCCGCGTTCCGCGCAGATCCCGACCCGCGCACCAGGGCTCACGCCCTCCGAGCGCAGCCGGTGGGCGATCCGGTTCGCCTGCTCGTTCAGCTCCCGATAGGTGACCCGCGTATCGCGGTGGGTGACCGCGACCGCATCCGGCGTTGCCGCGGCCTGTGCCTCGAAGGACTCGTGCAGGCAGAGCTTGGGATCGGCTGACGTATCGGTGGCGTTGAAGCCGTCGACCAGCAGCGCGCGCTCCGCCGCAGGCAGCACGTCCACAGCCGCCAGCGGCACCGATCGATCACCGGCCAGGATGTCGGTCAGCTCCCGCAACGCGGTCGTGAGCATCCCGCAGATGCCGTCCGGGTCGAGCCGGTCGTCGACCTGGGCCGTGATGGCGAGACCGGCGTTGTCGACACCGCCGTCGTTGATCGACACCACGATCGGGTAGTTGGTGCGCTCGTAGCTGTGCAGCACCTCGATCCGTTCACCCAGCCCGTCCGGGGCGTCGTCGGCGGATTCCGGGGTGTGGCGGTAGTTGAGCAGCGTGGTGAACAGCGGCAGGCCCGCCGGGACCTGGCTGCATCCCTGGGCGAGGACGAGCGGGGCGTGCTCGTGGCGCAGCACCTCGGCGAGCAGCCCATGGGTGTCCCGGACCGCGCCGAGCGCATCCCGGGCATCGACATCGACGCGTACCGGCAGGGTGTTGATGAACAGCCCGAGGCCGCGTTCCGCACCGGCGCCGGCGTGCATGCGTCCGAAGAGCACCGTGCCGAACACGACGTCCGAGCGGCCGGTGAGCCGCGACAGCACCATGCTCCACGCCAGGTGGCACATGCTCGCGGGAGAGACGCCCGCTCGGCGCGCCTGCTCCCGGATCGTCCGGGCCAGAGCAGCGTCCACGTCGACGCGCGCTTCGGCGATGCCGGTGCCGTCGCCGCGGACGTCCAGGACTCCGTACGGCGCGGTCGGCTCGTCCACCTCGCCCAGCAGGCCGGTGAAGAACTTCTCGTGTTCTTCACGGCTGGTGCCCAGCACGGCCTGGGCCACCACGTTGCGGTAGGGCACGGGCTCCGGGAGCGCATCGGCCCGGCCGTCGAGGTGGGCGGTCACTTCGGAGACCAGCGCCGCGACGGACGTGTTGTCGTCGATGATGTGATGCCGCAGGACCATCATGAGCCACTGTTGCCGCGTCGCGTCGAACCCGACGACGATCCGCATCAGCGGTGCCGCGTCGAGGTCCATGCCGTACGAGCGCTCCTGGAGCTGCTCGGAGGCGTCCCTCCCCGCGTCGAAGGACACTTCCTCGACCTGAAGGTCCGCGTGCCGCCACACGACCTGCACGGGCTGCGGCAGTCCTTCCCAGGCCACCGACGTCCGCAGGATGTCGTGCCGGTTCACCACCGCTTGCAGGGCCGTCACGAAGCGGTCCACGTCGTCGCGGGTGTCCACGGCGAACAGGACGGAGATCAGATAGGGGTCGGTCTCCGTTCGCATCAGGTGGTGGAAGAAGATGCCTTCCTGGAGCGGCCCGAGCGGATAGATGTCCTGCACGTTCCCGGCTCCGCCGGGGACGGTGGCCACGACCTGGGTGATGTGCTCTGCGGTCAGCTTGACCAGGGGCAGCATGTCGGACGTGATGGCCTCGGCTTCGGCCGGGATGGCGTTGGGCGGCACCTGGATTTCGGTGCCGCCTCCGGATGCGACTGCGGTGGCGAGTCCGGTGATGGTGGGGGTGGTGAAGACGGCGCGGATGTCGCAGGTGAGTCCGGCTTCGCGCATGCGCTCGACGAGGGAGACGGCGAGGAGGGAGTGGCCGCCGAGTTCGAAGAAGTTGTCGTTGCGGCCGACGCGTTCCACGCCGAGGAGATCCGCCCAGATGGCGGCCAGCTCCTCTTCCACGACACCGATGGGCGGTTGATAGCCGCGGGCCACGACGGCGTGGCCGTCGGGGGTGGGCAGTTTGTCGCGGTCGACCTTGCCATTGGGGGTGAGTGGCAGTGCGTCGAGTGCCACGAATGCCGAGGGCACCATGTAGGAGGGGAGGGCTTCGCTGAGCGCGTCGCGCAGCGTCTCGACCTCGATGGTGGTGTCGGGGACGTAGTAGGCGTCGAGGCGGTCGTCACGTGCGATGACGATGGCTTCGCGGATGGTGTCGTGTTCGAGGAGTCGGGCTTCGATTTCGCCGAGTTCGATGCGGTAGCCGCGGACCTTGACCTGGAAGTCGTTGCGGCCGACGAATTCGATCGTGCCGTCCGGCAGCCAGCGGCCCAGGTCCCCGGTGCGGTACAGCCGGGACCCATCCCCGGTCAGCCAGTCCGGTACGAACCGCTCGGCGGTGAGGCCTGGGCGGCCCAGGTAGCAGCGGGCGACGCCGAGGCCGCCGATGAACAGCTCACCGGTCACGCCTACCGGCACCGGACGTCCGTAGCCGTCGACCAAGTAGATGCGGGTGTTCCCGATGGGCTTGCCGATAGGAACGCTGCGTCCGGTGTCCACGGTCTCGATGAGGTGGGTGGCGGCGAAGGTGGTGGTTTCGGTCGGTCCGTAGCCGTTGAGCAGGTGCTGCGGGCCGCCGATGGTCGCGGCGATGGCGCTGGGGTCCAGGACGTCGCCGCCGACGACCAGGTAGCGCAGTTGGCTGAGTACGTCTGTGAGGGCGGTGTGGGTTCGGTTGAACAGGCCGACGGTCATCCACAGCATGGACACCGACTGAGTCCGGAGCACTGTGGCGAATTGTTGCGGGTCGAGGACGTCGTCCTGGTCGATGACCACGACCGTGCCGCCGTTGGCCAGCGGGCCCCAGATTTCCCAGGTGGCCGCGTCGAAGGAGGGGT
>NZ_JAIWIH010000093.1:0-9534 GCF_052851135.1 Streptomyces sp. BRA346
CACCTCGCTGGTCTGCGGACGGACCTCCGCCAGCACCCGGGCCAGCTCTTCTTCGATCAGCTCGACGTGCGAGGTGTGCGAGGCGTAATCCACCGCGATACGCCGGATACGAACCTCCGCGGCCTCACACTCGGCCACCAGCCCGTCCAGCGCCTCCGGCTCCCCGGCAACGACGACGGAGGTCGGGCCGTTGAGCGCGGCCACCTCCAGCCGACCCGCCCACCGGGTCAGTCTCGTCTCCACCTCGGCCAGCGGCAGCGCGATCGATGCCATCCCGCCCCGGCCCGCCAGACCATCGGCGATGGCCTGCGACCGCAGCGCCACCACCCGGGCGCCATCCTCCAGCGACAGCGCACCCGCCACACACGCGGCGGCGATCTCGCCCTGCGAGTGGCCGACGACGGCCGCGGGCTCGATGCCGTACGAACGCCACAGCGCCGCCAGCGACACCATCACCGCCCACGACACCCAGCGACGGCGCACCTTCCACCTGGCGCACCACATCCAGCAGGCTCCAGTCCACGAACCCGGAAAGCGCGGTCGCGCACTCCGCCATGCGCTCGGCGAACACCGGCGAGGCATCCAGCAGCTCCACCGCCATGCCCGCCCACTGCGAGCCCTGACCGGGGAATACGAACACGACCCGGTCATCCGCTCCGGCCGCCGTCCCCGTGACCAGTCCGGGAGCCTCCTCGCCCCGGGCCAGCGCGCCCAGCCCGGCGACCAGCTCATCCCGCGAACCCGCGCTCACCACCGCGCGGTTCTCGAACACCGCACGCCCGGACGCCAGCGACCAGCCCACATCCACCGGCGACAACTCCGCGTCGGCCTCGACATGGGCCAGCAGCCGCGCCGCCTGCCCCCGCAACGCCCCGGTGCCACGGCCCGACACCACCCACGGCACCGCCACGGGCGCGACGTCGACCTTCCGCACCGGCTCCGGCTCGGGTGCCTGCTCCAGGATGACGTGCGCGTTCGTCCCGCTCACGCCGAACGACGACACACCCCCACGCCGCGGACGGCCCTCGACCTCCGGCCACTCCCGGGCCTCCGTCAGCAGCTCGACCGCGCCCGCGTCCCAGTCCACCTTCGAGGACGGCTCGTCCACGTGCAGGGTCCGCGGCAGCACACCGTGGCGCAGGGCCAGCACCATCTTGATGACACCGGCCACGCCCGCCGCGGCCTGGGTGTGCCCGATGGTGGACTTCAGCGCGCCCAGCCACAGCGGCTGTCCCTCGGCGCGCCCCTGCCCGTACGTCGCGATGAGCGCCTGCGCCTCGATCGGGTCGCCCAGCGTCGTCCCCGTACCGTGCGCCTCCACCGCGTCCACGTCGGCCGCCGTGAGGCGCGCGTTGGCGAGCGCGGCCCGGATGACCCGCTCCTGCGAGGGGCCGTTCGGCGCCGTCAGGCCGTTGGACGCACCGTCCTGATTGACCGCGGACCCCCGCACCACCGCCAGCACCGGGTGGCCGTTGCGGCGGGCGTCGGACAGCCGCTCCAGCAGCACCATGCCCGCGCCCTCGCCGAACGCCATGCCGTCCGCGGCGTCCGAGAACGCGCGGCTGCGGCCGTCGGGCGCCAGGCCGCGCTGACGGCTGAACTCCACCAGCAGCCCGGGGGTGGCCATCACGGTCGCGCCGCCGGCCAGCGCGAGGGTGCATTCGCCGTTGCGCAGCGCCTGTGCCGCCAGGTGCAGGGTCACCAGCGACGACGAGCACGCGGTGTCCACCGAGACCGCGGGGCCCTCCAGGCCGAAGGTGTACGAGAGGCGGCCGGATACGACACTGGCCGCGATGCCGGTGGCCAGGTAGCCCTCGGACTCCTCGGGGGCGCGCTGGAGGAGGGCGCTGTAGTCCTGGCCGTTCGTCCCCGCGAAGACACCGGTCGTGGTGCCGCGCAGCGAGACCGGGTCGATGCCCGCCCGCTCGATCGCCTCCCACGCGGTTTCCAGCAGCAGCCGCTGCTGCGGGTCCATGGAGACGGCTTCGCGCGGGGCGATCCCGAAGAAGGTGGGGTCGAAGTCGGCGACGTCCGGAAGGAAGGACCCTTCGCGTACGTAGCTCTTGCCGCTGCGCTCGGGATCCGGGTCGTAGAGGCCGTCGATGTCCCATCCCCGGTCGGCCGGGTACGGCACGGCCGTGTCGTCGCCGGAGGCCAGCAGGCGCCACAGCTCCTCGGGGGAGGAGGCACCGCCGGGCAGGCGGCAGCCCATGCCGACGATGACGATCGGGTCGTCGTCGGCGGCGGTCGGGACCGCCGGGACGCGTGCGGCGACCGCCGCCTCGTCCGCCGCGCCGAGGAGTTCAGCGCGCAGGTGGCGGGCGAGCGCGGTGGGCGTGGCGTAGTTGAAGACGAGGGTGGCGGGGAGCGCGAGGCCGGTGGCGGCGGCGAGCTGGTTGCGCAGCTCGATGCCGGTCAGCGAGTCGAACCCGACCTCCCTGAAGGGCTGGTGGGGGTCGACGGCCTTGCCCGAGGCGTACCCCAGCACCTTGGCGGCGCTGTCGCGCACCAGGTCGAGCAGGTGCTTGTGGCGGTCCGCCGGGGACAGTCCGGTCAGCCGCCGGGCCAGGGTGACCCGGTCCGTCGCCGCGGCCCCGGTGTCGTCCCGGGTGACGGCGCGCCGGGTGGTGTGCGGGACCAGGTCGCGCAGCACGGCCGGGATGAATCCGCTGCGGCGCAGCCCGGGCAGGTCCAGCCGGATGGGGACGAGGGTGGGGCGCCCGGCGGTGAGGCCCATGTCGAGCAGCTCCAGGCCCTGTTCGGCGGAGAACGGCAGGATGCCCTCCCGCGCCACCCGGGCCAGGTCGACGTCCCGCAGCCGTCCGCCCATGCCGCCCAGCTCGGGCCCCCACAGCCCCCAGGCCAGGGAGGTCGCGGGCAGTCCGTGGGCGTGCCGGTACCGGGCCAGGGAGTCCAGGAAGCCGTTGGCGGCCGCGTAGTTGCCCTGCCCGCCGCCGCCGAACGGGGAGGCGGCCGACGAGAAGAGGACGAAGGCGCGCAGGTCGAGCCCGGCGGTCAGCTCGTGCAGATGCCACGCCGCGTCGACCTTGGGCCGCAGCACCGCATGCCACTGTTCCGGGTCGAGGGTGGTCACGAGGCCGTCTCCGACGATGCCCGCCGCGTGGACGACGGCCGTCAGCCGCTCGCCGAGGGACGCCACGATGTCGGCCAGGGCGGCGCGGTCGGCGACGTCGGCGGCCACCATCCGTACGGAGAGGCCCAGCGACTCCAGTTCGGCGGCCCACGCGTCGTCCTGCCCGGAGCGGGACACCAGCACCACTTCGGTGATGCCGTGCGCCTCGGCGAGGTGACGGGTCACCAGCCGCCCGAGGCCCCCGGTGGCGCCGGTCACCAGCGCCGCGCCACCGGCCAGTCCCAGGTCGGCGGTGGCGGGGGCGGCGGCGATCTCCGAGCGCCGCAGCCGGGCCACGTACGTACGGCCGTCACGGACGGCGACCCACGGCTCCTCCGCACCGGCCGCGAGCCCCCTGCGCAGGGTCTCGGTGTCGATCCGGTCGGCCTCCAGGAGGGCGAACCGTCCCGGGTTCTCCGCCTGGGCGGAGCGCAGCAGCCCGCGTACGGGGTCGGCCACCAGCTCGGATTCCGTACCGGCGGGGTCCGCGCCCGTCACCACGACGAGCCGGGACGAGGCCGTCCTCGGGTCCGCGAGCCACCCCTGAAGCACCTCGAGCATCCGCTGCCCGACGGTGTGCACGCGCTCGGGCAACGGGCTGCCGGGCTCACCGCCGCCGGGCTCGTACACGACGACGGGCGGCAGCGCCGCGTCGCCGGACATGACGTCGTCGTACGGGCCCCAGTCGTCCAGTGGGTACGCCGGGCCGCCCGCGACCTCGACCCAGTCCACCTGGTACATCGACTCATGGGTGAACGACCGTGCCGCGGCGGACAGTTCGTCCGCCGCCACGGTGCGCAGGCCCACCGCGCCGATGTCGAGCACCCGGGCCCCCGCGTCGTCGACGGCGCTGATCGCCACCGTGTCCTCGCCGGTCGGGGTCAGGCACACGCGCAGCGACCGCGCGCCGGTGGCGTGCGCCCGTACGGCCGACCACGTGTGCGCCAGCAGCCGTTCCCCGCCTCCCGTGGAGCCGCCGTCCGGGGCGCCCGTGGCCGGGGAGAGGACGAGGCCGAGCCGCGCCATCAGGTGCAGCGCCGCCTCCAGCACCGCCGGGTGTACGCCGTACCGGTCGGCGTTGCCGTCGCCCTCCGCGGACTCCGGCAGGCCGACCTCGGCGTAGACGCGCCCCTGGGCCGCCCATGCGGCCCGGACACCGGCCACCTGGGGCACGGGCGTCTCGACCGCGCCCTGCGGGGGCCACGCGGTGAGGTCCGGGGCCGCCGGGTCGGTGTCCCGTCCGTCGTCCCAGGTGGCGAGGGTGCCCGCGGCGTGTTCGCTCCAGCCGTCCTGTTCGGTGCCGCTGCCGGTGCTGGTGCGGGAGTGGACCCGTACGGAGCGGCGGCCCCGGTCGTCGGGCGCGCCCACCGTGAGCTGCACGACCGTGCTGCCGGTGGCGGGGACGGCGAGCGGCGCGGACACGGTCAGCTCCTCGACCACCGGTGTCCACACCTGCTCACCGACGTGGGTGAGCATGTCCACCAGCGCCGAGCCGGGCAGCACCACCACGTCGTCGATGCGGTGGTCCGCCAGCCACGGCTGGGTCGTCAGCGAGAGCCGCGTGGTGTAGATGAGGCCGCCCTGCACCGCGGACTCGACGGCCGCCCCGAGCAGGGGGTGTTCGGCGGCCAGCAGACCAACGGAGGTGACATCGCCGCTGGTCGCGGGGGTGTTCTCCAGCCAGAAGCGGCGGCGCTGGAAGGCGTACGTCGGCAACTCCACCCGGGACCTCGCGGTGTCCGCGAAGGCGGGCTTCCAGTCCACGTCCACGCCGTGCACCCACAGTTCGGCCAGCGAGGTCAGGAACCGGTCGAGACCGCCGTCCTCGCGCCGCAGGGTGCTCACCGCCACGGGGGCGGCCCGCTCGGGGCTCTCCAGCGTCTCCAAGATGCCCATGGCCAGCACGGGGTGCGGGCTGACCTCGACGAACGTGCCGTACCCGCGCTCGCCCAGCGCCTCCACGGTGGACTGGAAGCGCACCGGCCGACGCAGGTTCCGGTACCAGTACCCGGCGTCCAGCTCGGCGGTGTCCAGCGGACCGGCCGTCACCGTGGAGTAGAACGGCACCTGCGAGGCCCGCAGCTCCACCCCGGCCAGGATCTCCGCCAACTCGCCTTCCAGCGACTCGACATGGGCCGAGTGCGCGGAGAAGTCCACCCCTGGGACGTTCCACCGCATCACTCCGGCCTTCGCCAGCACCGTGCCGAACTCCCGCAGCGCGTCCGCGTCGCCGGAGACCACCACGGCGTTCGGGCCGTTCACCGCGGCGACCGAGAGCCGGTCGCCGAACGGCTCGATCCGCTCGCGCACCCACTCCTCCGACGTGACGATCGACAGCATCCCGCCACGGCCGGACAGGCTGCGCTCGATGGCCTGCGCCCGCAGTGCCACCACCCGTGCGCCGTCCTCCAGCGCCAGCGCGCCGGAGACGCAGGCGGCGGCGATCTCGCCCTGCGAGTGGCCCACGACGGCGGACGGCTCGACCCCGTACGAACGCCACAGCGCGGCAAGGGACACCATCACCGCCCACGTCACCGGCTGGAGCACATCGACGCGCTCCAGCGGCGGCGCGCCCGGCGCCCGGCGCAGCACGCTCTCCAGGTCCCAGTCCACGAACGCGGTCAGCGCCCGGCCGCACTCCGCCATCCGGTCGGCGAACACCGGCGCGGCATCGAGCAGTTCCACCGCCATGCCCACCCAGTGCGAGCCCTGGCCCGGGAACACGAACACCACCCGGCCGTCGCCGCCGGCCGCGCCCGGACCGGCCACCACGCCCGGGGCGTCCTCGCCGCGCGCCAACGCGCCAAGACCGGCGACCAGGTGCTCCCGCGAGCCGCCCGTCACCACCGCACGGTTCTCCAGCACCGCCCGGCCCGACGCCAGCGACCAGCCCACGTCCACCGGCGACAGCCGCGGGTCGCCCTCGACCCGGGCCAGCAGCCGCGCCACCTGCTCCCGCAGGGCGTCGGCGCCACGGCCCGACACCACCCACGGCACCGCCACGGGCTCGGCTGTTTCCGCCGTCTCCACCGGCTCCGGCTCGGGCGCCCGCTCCAGGATGACGTGGACGTTCGTCCCGCTCACCCCGAACGACGACACCCCCGCACGGCGCGGGCGGCCGTCGGACTCCGGCCACTCCTGCTCCTCGGAAAGCACCCTGACAGCGCCCGCCGACCAGTCCACCTGCGTCGACGGCTCGCCCACGTGCAGAGTGCGCGGCAGCACACCGTGGCGCAGCGCCAGCACCATCTTGATCACACCGGCCACACCGGCGGCCGCCTGCGTGTGCCCGATGTTGGACTTCAGCGACCCCAGCCACAGCGGCCGGTCCGCGGGGCGCCCCTGCCCGTACGTGGCGATCAGGGCCTGCGCCTCGATCGGGTCGCCCAGCGCCGTCCCCGTCCCGTGCGCCTCCACCGCGCCCACGTCCGCGGCCGATACGCGGGCGTTCGCCAGCGCCTGACGGATCACCCGCTGCTGCGACGGGCCGTTCGGCGCGGTCAGACCGTTGGACGCACCGTCCTGGTTCACCGCGGAGCCACGGATCAGCGCCAGCACCTCGTGGCCGTTGCGGCGCGCGTCCGAGAGCCGCTCCAGCAGCAGCATCCCGGCGCCCTCGCCCCAGCCGGTGCCGTCCGCACCGTCCGCGAACGCCTTGCAGCGGCCGTCGGGCGACAGGACGTTCTGGCGGCTGAACTCCACGAACGCGCCGGGGGTCGTCATGATGCTCACGCCGCCCGCGAGGGCGAGCGAGCACTCGTCGCTACGGAGCGCCTGGACGGCCATGTGCAGGGTCACCAGCGACGACGAGCACGCCGTGTCCACGGTGACCGCGGGGCCCTCCAGCCCGAGGGAGTACGAGATGCGGCCCGAGAGCACCGCCCCGGAGCTGCCCGTGCCCAGGTACCCCTCCAGCTCCTCAGGGATCTCCCGCAGCATCCGGCCGTAGTCGTGGCCGTTCGTGCCCGCGAACACACCGGTACGGCTCCCCTTGAGCGACAGGGGATCGTAGCCCGCGCGCTCCAGCGCCTCCCACGCCGTTTCCAGCAGCATCCGGTGCTGCGGATCCATCGCGAGGGCCTCGCGCGGCGAAATACCGAAGAAGGCCGCGTCGAAATCGGTGACGCCGTCGACGAACGCTCCCTCCCGCACGTAGGACTTGCCGTGCCGGGTGTGGTCCGGGTCGTACAGGTCATCCGCCCAGCCGCGGTCCGCGGGGAATCCGGACACGGCATCGGTGCCGGAGGCGAGCAGGGACCACAGCTCCGCGGGGGTCTTCACCCCGCCGGGAAACCGGCACCCCATGCCGACGATGGCGATCGGCTCCCGGGCCGCCGCGGTGATCTGCTGGTTCTCCTTCCGGAGACGTTCGGTCTCCTTCAGGGAAACACGCAGCGCTTCAAGGATCTTGTCAGGAGACGTACTGCTCATTGCGAACTCCACGCGTGGTCAAGAGGAAAGAAGGGGGAGGCGTTCGAACCGGATTCCGGGTCCAGGATTCTGGGTTCAGAATTCTCATTTCAGGACCCTGGACTCCGGGCTCAGGACCCTGGGATCAGGAATCGACGTTTTCGAATGCCATGCGGAGCAAACTCTCGGCGTCCATCGAGTCGATCGACTCCTCGTCGACCGCCTCCCTTTCGCCCTCGTCTCCTGGAGAGGCCGCGGCATTTCCGTAGTCGGCCAGCCGCAGCAGAATGTCCATGAGGCCCGCATCGCGGAGCCGGGCCAGCGGAATGGACGCCAGTGCCTCACGTACTCCCGCGTCCTGGGACTCCGCGTCGGCGTCCTCGCCGCCGCCCGGGAAGAACAGCTCCCGGAGGTTCTCCGCCAGCGCAAGCGGGTTCGGGTAGTCGAACACCAGCGTCGCGGGCAGCGACAGACCGGTGGCGGCCCGCAGCCTGTTGCGCAGCTCGACGGCGGTGAGCGAGTCGAAGCCCAGCTCCTTGAAGGCCCGTTCGGGGGCGATGGCATCGGCATCGGGGTGCGCCAGCGCCCTGGCCACGTGGGTACGGACCAGCTCCAGCAGAACGTGCATGCGCTCGGCCGGGGAGAGCCTGGTCAGCCGCTCCCGCAGTGCGGTGGCCGAGTCGGCCGCCGCCCCGGGCCCGGCGGGTGCGGTGCTGTCGGGGGCCTCCAGGGCGCGGCGCGCCTCGGGGATCTCCCCGATCAGCTGCGCGGGGCGGACGGCCGCGAGGCGCGGGGCGTAGAGCCCCCAGTCCATGTGGGCCACCGCGACACAGCTCTCGTCGCGGTCCAGCACCCGGTCCAGGACGACCAGGGCGTCCTCGGGGTGCATGGCCTCGAAGCCGCTCTGCTGGGTCCACTTCTCGCGGGTCTCGCCGGTGGCCAGGCCACCGCCGCCCCAACGGCCCCACGCGATCGAGGTGCCCGGCAGGCCGAGGGCCCGGCGCTGCTCGACCAGGGCGTCGAGGTACGCGTTCGCCGCCGCGTAGTTGCCCTGCCCCGGAGCACCGACGGTGCCCGCCATCGACGAGAACATCACGAACAACGACAGCTCGGTGTGGTCGCGCGTCAGCTCGTCCAGGTGTCGCGCCGCTTCCGCCTTGGGCCGCATCACCTCCGCCAGCCGCTCCGGCGACAGCCCCTCCACGACACCGTCGTCCAGCACCCCGGCCGTGTGCACCACGCCGGTCAGCGGCGGCAGCTCGCCCAGCGAGCCCAGCAGCGCGGACAGCTCGCCCCGGTCGGCCACATCACACGCCGCGACGGTCACTCCGACACCGGCCTGTGACAGCTCGGCCTGAAGCTCGACCGCGCCCGGTGCGTCCAGACCGCGGCGGCTGGTGAGCACCAGATGCTCGGCCCCACGGTCCACCAGCCAGCGGGCCACATGACTGCCCAGGGCGCCCGTGCCGCCGGTCACCAGCACGGTTCCGCCGCCCTGCCAGCCGCGATCGGCGCTGGCCGCCCCTCCGGCGCGTACCAGCCGCCGTCCGAAGACACCCGAGGACCGCACCGCCACCTGGTCCTCGCCCTTGGTCGCGGCCAGTACCGCGCACAACCGCTCCCCCGCACGCGCATCCACCGTCTCCGGCAGATCCACCAGGCCACCCCACAGATCCGGGTGCTCCAGCGCCACTGCCCGCCCGAAGCCCCACACCTGCGTCCGGGCCGCGTCCGTCAGCTGCTCGGTCCGCTGCACCAGCGCGGCACCGCGGGTGGCGCACCACAGCCGCGTGTCGATGTCGGCGCCGATCAGCGCCTGGGTCAGGCCCAGGGTTCCGACCAGCCCCGCCGAGACGCCCCCGCCGACCGGATGCGGCGACTCGTCCAGCGCGAGCAGCGACACCACCCCCGCCAAGGGCGCTCCATCCGCAACCCCCGCCACACGCTCGGCCCACTCCTCGCCACCGGCCACGGCCTCCAGCGTCACCACC
>NZ_JAIWIH010000094.1:0-7767 GCF_052851135.1 Streptomyces sp. BRA346
TGACCTTGATCACCAAGGCCAAGAATCAGACGAAGATCCGCAAATGGGTCAGTATTGACACGCCGTCAAAGGGTCAGACTTCGACCGACGCCGAGACCGGGTTTCCGCACGCTCGTCCTTGCCGTGTCACCCCAGCGCAACGCCCCATGAAACGAGTTTGGCAGAGCCTGCGCGGGCTGGGGGTCGCTGTGGGGTAACTGGTTGCGAGAGCTACGTACTCTCGCATGCGGAGCCATCAGCTTGGGAATCACAGGGTGGCGGGCGCTGATTAGGCTACTGACCGGCACAAACGAGCGATGGCGGCAACTGTTCTACCTGCCGCAGTACCCGTCATTGACCGCTGTTTACCGCTCGATCTGGTGCGCATCTGGTGCGGGCGCCTTTCGTCTCGAACTACGGGCGGAAAGGTTGCTGAGGTCTGCCGGGCTGGCCGGACGGTCAACCGGGGCCCGTGTCGGTCGGGTGTGGTTGCGGTGGTTGCTGTACTTCTCTGCTGTACAGCACTCGCTGATCACTGCCTTCGATCTTCTTCTACGTCCTGGCGCAAGGTCGTGCTCACGCTGACTGCGCTCTCCACGGTTCCACGTGGTGACACCTTTCCCGTCGGGTGTAGCCGCCGGGAACGTCCACGCTGACGGAGTCCCAGAAGGGCATGGACTCGCGGAAGTGCCCGCCAGCTGTGTGCCACTGGACTCGGGGGTAGGTACGGCAGAGAGACCGGAGAGCGGCTGAGGCGAGGCCGCAGCGCGTGTAGCCCTCATAGGAGTGAGGCGATTCCACCCAGCCGATTTTGCACAGATCGCAGACAACGTACTCGACCTCGAAAGCCAGGTCGGATCCGAAGTATGCCGCTCGGATGCGCCAACCTGTCCGCTCGTAGGCCCCGGCCGGCCGGTCGACCCAGGGGCTCGGCGGGGCGGCGGCGTGGTCGAAGCGGTACGACTCGGGGTACGCCCATCGGCGGAGCCGGTCGCGCCAGGTCGGCTTGTCGGGCCACTCCCGCACCCAATACACGTGGTCAGCCAGTCGCGCCAGGGCACGGACCGCCGCTTCCTTCTCGACCATGGGCTCCCCTTCGGCGTCTTCTATATCTTCTGGACTCGCAGTCGTCCATGGTCAGTTGCGCGGACCGTTGTACGACACGAGGTGAGGCCGTGTTGCAGACTCCCAACACGCTTCCAACTGTGCTGGGGTGTGTGCAGGGTCGTTCACCTGGGTCCATGGGCGGCTGGCCACACGGGCGGCGGCGCTTTTGGCCTCGTCTGAACGGCCGTGAACGGTGCTGGATGAGACGGAATCTGAGACGGGCGGCAGGACCACCGGGGCACCTTGCCACCTGAGGAACATGAGCACCCTGAGGGTGCTTCACCGCAGGAAATCACTGTTTGTCCTACACAGACCGGCTGGGGGTACCACGATGTACGCACCACCGTGAGAGGGCACCCATGACTACCACCCTTGCCAAAGGCGGCAACGCTGTCTTGCCCGCAGCGGTCTGCCGCGTCACCCTCACCTCGCTCACAACAGGCATCGACGTTTCTGCTGTTCTGCTCGGGCAGGACGGCAAGGTGCGGAGTGATGAGGATCTGGTCTTCTACAACCACTCGTCGCAGGACGGGGTCGTACTGAACGGGCAGACGATCGTTGCGGATCTGGTCGCGGTCCCTACGACAGTCGACCGTGTTGCGGTCGTCGCCAGCATTGACCCTGAGCTGCGGGCTACTCACTTCGACGAGAGCAACACTCCTGACGCGGTCATCGAATGTGGGAGCGCACGGATCACGTTTGCGCCGCCGCCGCTCATGCACCGGGAGACAGTGGTCATCCTCGTTGAGCTCTACAGACGGGCAGGCGTTTGGAAGGTAAGGGCAGTAGGCCAGGGGTGGGACACGGGGCTGGCGGGTCTAGCCTCGGACTTCGGCATCGTTGTAGATGACCCCGGGCCGTCCACGGCGCAATCTCCATCTGCGGCGACGGGCGCGCAGACCCGGCACACGCCTACTGTGCCGCCACGACCCACCTACGCACCGAACGTCTCACCGGGGGGTGCGCCAGTGCCACAGACGCCACCGACGCGTCCTCTCGTCCCGCTGGGCAAAGTCGCCCTCGCCAAGGCTGGCCAGGCGACCATTGACATGCGCAAGGACGATCCAAGCCTCGTCGTGACCGCCACACTCGAATGGAATGGCGGGAGCGCAGTCCGAAGACAAGGAGGCGCCGACCTCGACCTCTACGCCCTCTATGTTCCTGGAAGTCTTGTCACCCCGCTTGGCAAGCGACCGAAGAAGTCAGATCATGTGGTCTACTACCGACAGCTCGGGTCGCCTTTCGCGCCGCCCTACATCGCCTTGGATGGCGACTCCCGGGCGCCGGGCCGCGAGACGATTACGATCCGTCGCCCCGACCTCCAGGGCTACGTCCTTCTGTGCTCCTACAGCGCGGTGGAAAACGGGACCGGTTCGTTCAAGTCCTACGGTGCTCGGGCAGTCATTACCGACGGGCGGGGTTCCACAGTGACGGTGCCGCTGTTCAACAACCGCAACTTGTCCTACTGGGTCGCCATCGCTTTGATCGACTTCACCGTCCCCGGCGGTGCTCAGATCCGGCACGTAGAGAAGTACAGCGGCAACCATGTCGAGGCCCGCCCCACCCTCTACTCGAACGGGAACTTTCGCATGAGCACTGGAAAGGTCGAGTTCAAAACGAGATAGTCCGAAGCAAGATCACATCCACCCTCAAGGGGCTGGCGTCTCCCGAGCTCCCGCAACCTGGAAGCTCTGAGCTTGGGAATCACGGGGTGATCAGGGCTGAACATCCCGCTGACCTGTGCAAACGGTACCTGTAGCGATCTTGAACCCCGGCTGCGGCTAGCTCGTATTGACCGTGGTTCACCGTTCGTTCTGGCACGCATCTGGCACGACCCCTGGTGGTGACTGCCGCCTTGTAAGTTCGACTACCGGCCCGAGACATTCTGGGCAGGGCTGGACCTGCCTGGTCGGTCAGCGGTGGGTGTGGTGCACCGGTTGCCCTCGACGTCCGGCGCCGTTGATGTCACTTGGTGATGTCAGAAGGTCGGTCGGACAGTACCGCTGCAAGCGGCTTCCCACAGCTCTGACCCGCTGTGGACCTTTGCCTGTCATCAGCACTTCGAATGCCAGCTGCTTGGCTACATAGCGACGGAATACCCAAAAAGGGCCACGTAACCAAGCGAAAAGAGCAGCGGCATGATCTGCTCGGCAGTAGTTAGGCGCAAATACCTTCCGTGCTGACCAGAGCGCACGACAGCATGCCACTCACCCTTTGAATAGGCCCGGGCTGGCAGCCTTTCCTCAAGGACCTCTATCACTGCATATTTAGCCTTGTTGAGTAGACGATATGATCGCAGGGCGCAAAACCAGACAATGCATTGCCCGCACATTATGATCAGTGCGACGGCCGGAACGAAGATTCCTGCTTCGTCAGTGACCCGCGAGGCCACTGAAGCAATTACACTGACCGCGGCCAGATTTAAGGTTAAGAAAAAGGAATTAGCGAGGCCCCTGCGAGCACTTATCCGGTCAGCCATCTCGACGTACAGCTTGTACTGCTCCAGAATAAGCTGACTCTGTAGATTCGCAGTGTCAACATTCCCTTCTCCGGCCAAACTATCGTTCCACACCGCAATATGCAGTTCGCGCGACGTCTCAGACACGATTCTCCCAAGATCGGACTCAGCTCCCGCCCGTCGACTCTACAGAGGGAGATCTTCTATTTCGAGGAAGTCGCGGAACGCAGGATGAAACTCATACCGTTCTTCTCTTTTGTTGCGCCGAGAGGCGTTTCGGGCCAGGATTTTTGCCTTCTTCAGATCGTCTACCCGATCAGGGTAAGCAAAACTTCCCCCGCGAACTTCTATGCCCAGAAAGGAGATCTTTAGCAGCCCTTCCAGGTATTGCGAGGCCCGTTCTTCATCGGCCAACCCAGAGGTCGATTGGATTACATCCATAATCTCTGACTTCGACAGAATGGATGGGCAGCCAGCAAATTCATAGATCACAGCTTCGAGATGACTCATAGTAGACCCGTACTCGACGAGCAGTGCGTCAAGGGCAAACTTGCTGTACTTCTTCTTCGCCTCCTCAATGTCGGATTCTTGAACTGTCACGTGCCGGGCGTTTGCCGCACTGAACACGGCCTCCTTGCAGAAGAAGACCAGGTCTCGGGGGCGGTGAAGGATTGTTGACAGAATGTAGTCCAGTGTCGATTCGCCGTTGACACTTGAACAGAAGTATCGCTCCCACAACCCGTCTGGCGAGGTTCCCTTGGGGCGTACGGATAGATATCGCTCGTCCATCACGCGTTTGAGTAGTTCCGGCTGATTCCAATCGATTCTCTTAGTGTTGATTTTATCCGGTTCGCGAGCCTCCTTGATGACTTCGTCATAGATGTCAGACCTCAAGAATACGCTGATGGTGACATTGACGGAACGCAGCTTGTTATTCTCCCGCTGGAACTCCTCGGCAATCCTGCTCACTGTGCTCAACAGGCCTACTAGCAATACCGCTTGTGACTTAAGTTGGGCGGATTTCGTCCAGGCGCTATCGAGATTATCAACTAGCAGTGCGACGCGATGACGGTCACGTAGAGCCTCCCCAAGCAACTTACGCAGATTGCCAACGATGTTGCCGTGAAGCGCCTGGGCGATCCGTTCACGCTGCTGTTCGATGGTTCGGGCGGTTCCCTTCATATCGCGACGCACGGACTCAATGACTCGCTCCAGTCGGACTGAAAACTCCTCGGCGAGGTCGTTCTGCGCCAAATAGTCGCGAAGTCGCGCCAGAGGCGTGTCGTGCCCGATGCCGGCAGGCAACCTATCAGCCGCAGCGACAGCCTCAAGGGAAATTTCGGAGTAGAGCAGGAATCGCCAAAAGCTCTCCACCAGGAAGGACTTATTTCCGTCTCCACCAAGAGACTGTAATACGCTTACAAGCCCGTCTAGATCATAGTTAGTTGGCCGGACGACACAGACTAGATTGCGCTTATCGTCTCGAAGTACCTGTGAGGCCCGAATCATGTTCGCCGACTTCCCCATGCCCTTGCGCCCGACGAATACGACGCTGCTTTCGTTCAGCACTGCCTCATATTCCGCCGTCTCTACGAAATACTCGTCGAGCGTATCGGACTCGTTCTCCGCGACGTAATCGCCGAATTTGAGGTCCTTAAGTTCTGTGGCAAGTTCGACCTTCGGTGCTGGCTGCGGATCTCCTTGACCTTCTTGATTCCAAGCCCTGAAGGCTTGCTCACGCCACTGGCCCAACTTTTCCGCGAGCCGTTTCTTGCTGTGGTAAGTGTACAGAAGGTCCTTGTAATCAACCGGTCCTCGATAGTCCTCCTCGACAACCACCAGCAAAGGCCGCTCTAGTCCCCTAGAGAGTCCAGCAATGAACGCGCTCCGAGCGTTATGCAAACGATTCCTGTCGTGCCTCTCACCTGACATTTGGAGCAGTGTTGCGGCAGAAGAATAGACAGCATTAACATACCAAGCGAGTGAGGCTGATCCCTGTTCCGCCGGGTCAGCGATGGTCACTTTGGTTCCTAGATCTCTTTCCTTCCCTACCATCCTTCGGAGATTACGCTCGGCTTCGGAGGTGTGGTAAGTGGGAACGTAAAAAAGTGAATTGCGCACGGTTCGATCTAGAGCTTGGGATACGTCATCCCATAGGGTCCTCTCGCTTGCCTCGCTGATGCCAGTCATGAATTTGTAGGCAAGTTCATTTCCGTTTTCGTAGAAGATGCATCCGATCGTCGAAAACAGGTCGAAGGCTTTCCAGTCGCGCATAGACTCAGGCGATTTACAAACGGATAAAACAATGTGCTTACGCTGGCTGAAGGCGTAGCCCACTTCGAACAGAACGTTTTCGCTTAGCGTGGTGACGTCGAAGAGGCAGATAGTGCTGTCATCGATATCTTTGAGTACGGTCTCAATGATGATCCTTCCGGTAGCAGGGTTGGCCTCCCACGTCTTCGCCTCGGCGAAACCGCTCTTGTTAATTACGGCCGCTGCATTCTGGATCTCTTGTGAGACATCGGTAGGGTTCTTCGAGTAGCCGAGGAAAACCTTGTAATCCATATTGCCCCCCAATGTTCCCGTGGCAGGGTCGCTAGTCCCGGGGTCGCCTGACTCCGAGGGAGCACTCGGTCAAGAGTGCGATCGCCCTCCCGCGCCTCATTCGCTTGATTTTAGGCAGCGATCGGTTGGTTGGGGAGGCTTCTGCCAGATTCTCCTGAACCTCGGCGTCCCAAGGTCGGTGGAGCGGGTTTGGGCGGTGGCCTGCCCGGTTTGGGGTCGGGCATGGTCAGGGGGCCGTACGCTCGTTGGCAACTCGGGCAGGCTTTGGACCTGCCCGGAATTAGCACGAGTGGCCCCCTGGCCTTGCCCGACGCGGGACCCGGACCGGGGAGGTGCCTAAAGCCGTGGAGCCGACCGCCCCAGCCACGACGTACCGCTTCTCTGGCATCAGGTGGCTGCTCGCTGTGAGCGCGGTACGGACACCGGCCGGGCTGGAGCGGGGCGGAGACAGGAGCGCAGGCCCGGCCGGGGGCCGGGCCGCGCGCGGGGAGCGGAGCGAGCCGCCTTGAACCCGTAAAGAAGGTTGTAACTCACTGGCGGCGCTTGGCGTGTTCGTGCTCGGCGATGCTGATGATGGTCTCGGCTCCGTTGATCTGGTGGCGGAGCTTGTTGAGCACGTCGGTGCGGGCTGACTGGATGAGGTGGTCCGTCGTCGGGGTGGTGCCGGTGCTGGTTCCGGTGGGGGTCCAGAACGTCTTGTGGCTGTGCTCGCGGATGATGTCTTGGCACGTGCGGATCACCCAGTTCATGGCCACGGTTATCTCGTCGCGGTGGAGCTGGTCCAGGTCCCAGCCGTCGTTGTGCTCGGGACGAGATGTCATCGGTCCGCCTTCTGTTGGGCTACGAGCTGGGCGGTGACGGTACGGCCGTGCTGGTTGCCGGTGATGTCCACTCGGCAGGCCAGGGCCATGACGATGCTTAATCCGCGGCCGTGGGTGGCGTATGGGTCGGCCTCGGTCGGGTGAGGTTCGGGGCTTCCGCCGGAATCGCTGACGGAGATCGCAACGGTCTGCGCTGACAGCGACAGCGTGAGGTGGAACGTGCCGAAGTCTGTGCCGCTGGCGGTGTGGTTGACGGCGTTGCTCCCCAGCTCGCTGACGATCAGCTCGGCGTCGTCCACGCAGGGGTGTCCGCTGAGGATGTCGCGGGTCCAGCGGCGGGCACGAGTCACCTCTTCTCGAAATCCTGGGCATGTCAGCCCCCAAACTCGCGGACTGCTCATATACTCGTGCATACAAGTTCCCTCGTGCTGGTAGAGGCTATGGATCGTGGGTTAGTGCTAGATGAGTCGCACGCCGTCGTGGGCGCGGACGGCCGGTGGGCTGATGTTGTCCAACGCGTCCAGGACGCGGATGGCGTACGCCTCGTCGGCAAGCTCGGTGATCTCGTCGCGGGTGACCCAGCGCAGGGCGCGGGTTTCCGCTCCGGTGGTCGGGGTGCCGTCGATGGCCTCGCAGCGGAAGACCATGGAGACGATCAAGCCGGTCATGTTCTTGTAGACGCCGGTGAGGGTCGCGGGAAGCGCGATCTTGATGCCGGTCTCTTCGAGGACTTCCCGCTGCAGGGCGTCCGGGATGGTTTCCTCGCGTTCGAGCACGCCGCCGGGCGGTTCCCACTTACCGTTGTCCCGTCGCTTGATCAGCAACGCACGGCCAGCG
>NZ_JAIWIH010000095.1:0-7487 GCF_052851135.1 Streptomyces sp. BRA346
GCACGACCTTGTACACCAGTGAGACGGTCACGCGGACATGCTCTCAGCCGAGGCCGAATACCTGACGTCACCTGCAGCGACGACTTTCCGAGCCCCACAAGATGGACATCCTCACAACTGCGCCCCGGGATCCCCGCACGAACGCACACTGCGAACGCATCATCGGCAGCATCCGACGCGAAGCCCTCGACCACGTCCTCATCATGAACGAGGCCCACGCCCGCCACGTCCTCGCCGCCTACGAGCGGCACTACAACGAGCACCGACCTCATCAGGTCCGCTGCCAGCTCCCACCCGACGCTCACGAACAACCCGCCGCGGTGTATGACCTCCACATCCACAAAGTCCTGCGCACCCGGATCCTCGGCGGCCTCATCGACGAATACAGACATGCGGCATGACGTGCAGCGATGATTTTTCGAGCGGCACAGGCCTCAGTCGCCGGACGTCTGCCCCCGGCGAGGCACCTTGGGCGACATCGCGGCCGCAGCCTCCGCCTTGGCGTCGCTCACCGCGGCGGCGGCCTGCTTCGCGGCCTCGTCAGCAGCCGCCCCGGCGTCGAGCGGAACCGCCGAGCCTGCATCGAGCTCTGGAACCCGGCTTTCGTGGGACGTGTCGTCGGCTGCTTTCTCGGGTTGCTCGGGTGCGGGGGGACCCGCCGTCGACTGGTCACCGAAGGCACTGGTGACGGTCCGAACTGCCTCGGTCAGCTCTCCCGGGATCACCCAGAACGTGTTGCTGTCGCTGCTCGCCAAGTGCGGGAGTGTCTCCAGGTACTTGTAGGCAAGGACCTTCGGATCGGCATTGTTGCGATGGACGGCCTGGAAGACACGCTCCACCGCCTTCGCCTCGCCGTCCGCCCGCAGGATCATGGCCTGTTGCGTGCCCTGTGCCTCCAGGATGTCCTTCTGCTTCGTGCCCTCCGCGGTAAGGATCTTGGCTTGCCGCTCCCCCTCGGCGTGCAGGATGGCCGCGCGCTTGTCACGCTCGGCCCGCATCTGCTTCTCCATCGCTTCCTTGATGGTGTGCGGTGGATCGATGGCCTTGATCTCGACGCGGTTGACCCGGATGCCCCACTTGCCGGTGGCATCGTCGAGGACGGCGCGGAGCCGGGAGTTGATCTCCTCACGCGAGGTGAGCGTCTCCTCCAGGTCCATGCTGCCGATGACGTTACGCAGCGTGGTCACGGTGAGCTGATCGATCGCCTGGAGGTAGTCGGCGACCTCGTAGGCCGCCGCCCGCGGGTCCGTGATCTGGTAGTAGAGCACGGTGTCGATGTTCACCACGAGGTTGTCCTCGGTGATCACCGGCCGGGGATCGGAGGAGTAGACCTGCTCGCGCACATCGAGTTTGGTGTTGACACGGTCCGCCACCGGCAGCACCAGGTTCAGACCGGGTTGCAGCGTCCGGCGATATCGGCCGAACCGCTCGATGTTGTAGCGGCGCGCCTGCGGGACGATCCGCACGGTGGAGGCCACGAGGAAGACGACGATGATGGCCGCCACAAGAATGGGAATGACGACGGGGTCCACAGTGCCTCCGTTGCTGTGTTCAGCTCAGGGAAGGAGTTCGCGGGGGTAGACGATGGCCGTGGCGCCTTCGATCTCCACGACATCCACCAGCGCTCCCACCGGGATCACCAGGCTTTCGTCGAGGGCGCGGGCGGACCACTCCTCCCCGGAGAGTTTGATCAGGCCGTGGGTTGCGGTGACCTCCTGCTTGACCTCGGCCCGTTTGCCGATCAGCGCATCACTGCCCTCGCGGGTGAGGGGTTGCTGTGCCATATGCCGCAGCGCGACAGGACGGACGAGGAAGAGACCCGCTGCCGCCGCTACCCCGAAGGCAACGAGCTGGCCGACAACGCCGATGCCCACACCAGCGACCACGGCGGCCACCAGCGCAGCGCCCGCCAGCAACCCGAAGACCAGCGTCAGGGTGAAGAACTCCGCGGCACCGAGCACCCCGGCGGCGAGCAGCCATACGAGCCACGGCATCAGATCGCCCTCCTTACGGAGGCCTTCTCCACGAAGTTACCTTCGGTAACGCCAGGCAGAACCGACACGGGAGCCGCGGTCTTGATCGTTGAAGCGTTTGCCCTGACCGCCGGGGTTACATGCGGGCCAGGCTGCGTCATGGCTCCTCCTCCCGCGGGACCGACGGATAGGGTCCATGCCACTCCACCGTCACACGCGGCTTGCGGCATCGCCATCGGGGCCAACACCCATTTCCGCTGGTACCCGACACCCCCTGCCGGCAGGCACCTGGGCGCTGACGATGAGTCCCTCCAGCTCACGCAGCCGCTGCAGTTACATATCGGCAGCAAAGGAGCGCGGATCGTGGTATTGGCGAACGAGCGTCCGCTCAGTGCTGTGCGTGCAAGAGTTACTCGGTCCGCGCCGACGTGGCGGGCTCGGACTCGGGGGCGCCGTGTTCGCCGAGCCAGCGGGCTAGTTTGCCGCGCCGGCCGACGGCCCGCAGCCGACGCTCCGCGGCTTCCCTGGTCTCCGGTGTGGTGATGAGCAGGAGCTCGTCGCCTGCACGCAGCACGGTGTCGCGGTCGGGGACGAGGGTGGTGCCGTCGCGGATGATCAGGGTGACGACGGTCGGTGGCGGAAGCCTCAGTTCGAAGACGGCCACGCCGTGCAGCCGGGAGCCCGGCGGGATGGTGACGGTGAGCAGGTCGGCGTCCAGAACGTCCAAGGGGGCGGTCTCGACCTGCACATCGCGCAGCGCTCCGCCGCGGGGCAGGCCCAGACGCCGGGCGACGGCGGGCAGGGTGGGGCCCTGGATGAGGGTGAACAGGACCACGAGGACGAACACGATGTTGAGCACGTCGTGGGCGCCGGCGACCCCGGCGACGATGGGGAAGGTGGCGAGCACGATGGGGACCGCGCCGCGCAGGCCGGCCCAGGAGGTGAACGCCTGCTCACGCCAGGGGATACGGAACGGCAGCAGGCAGGCCAGAACGGAGACGGGGCGGGCGGCCAGCAGCAGGACCAGGCCGACGACGAGGGCCGGCAGGATCGCGGAGGGCAGTTCGCTGGGGTTGACCAGCAGGCCGAGCATGACGAATAGGCCGATCTGCGCCAGCCAGCCGGCGCCCTCGGCGAATGAACGGGTGGCGGCGCGGTGGGGCAGTTTGGCGTTGCCCAGCACCAGGCCGGACAGATAGGCGGCGATGATGCCGCTGGCGTTCACCGCTCCGGCGGCGGCGAAGGCGACGATGCCGAAACCGACCGTGGCCAGCGGGTACAGGCCGGTAGCAGGCAGGGCGATGTGCCGCAGCGCCGCGGCGCCCAGGCGGCCGATCAGCACACCGAGGATGCCGCCGACCGCGAGCTGGTAGAGCAGGTTGCCCAGGAGGGGAGCGGGCCCGGGCAGGTCGGTGGTGGCGGTGGAGAAGACCAGGACCAGGATGATGGTCGGGGCGTCGTTGAAGCCGGACTCGGCCTCCAGCAGCCCGGTCACCTTCTGCGGCAGCGGCAGCGCGCGCAGGACGGCGAAGACGGCGGCGGCGTCGGTGGAGGAGACGATCGCACCGAGCAGCAGGGCCAGGTGCCACTCGATGCCGAGCAGCCAGTGCGCGCCGGCGGCGGTCACGACGACGGAGACGGCCACGCCTGCCGTGGCGAGCACCCCGGCCGGGGCCAGGAGGCGTCGGACGTCGCTCCACTGGGTGGTCAGGCCGCCTTCGACGAGGATGACGGCCAGGGCTGCGGTGCCCATGGCCTGGGCGAGCCGGGCGTCGTCGAACTCCAGGCCGAGCCCGTCCTCGCCGGCGATGAGGCCGACCGCGAGGAACAGCAGCAGGCTGGGCAGGCCGATGCGGTGAGCCGCGCGGGCGGCGGCGATGCTGGCCAGCAGTACGGCGCCGCCGATCAGCAGCGTCAGGTACAGCTCGGACAGGGTCATCGACGAGTCCTCGTGCCAGCCGCAGCCGCTGGACGGTCGCCGAGGTCAGGACCGGGGCGGAGAGGTGCGGTGTCTGCGCGCGTCACGCTCGGGGTCGAACAGTTCCCCGGCCATACCGGCCAGGACCAGGCCGGTGGCGATGAGCAGCCCGTGGGCCAGGGCGAGGCCAGTGGCCAGCACGGCCATGGCGACGGCGAGGAGCAGCCAGGCCCTTGCGTGCCGGTACTCACGCGGCGGGCAGGGGCGGCAGGCCCCGAGAGCGCGGGCGAACCGGGGATCCTCGCGGTCGAGGAGGGCCTCGATCTCAGTGAGCCGCCTGTCATCGGGTCCGGGCATGATGCCCACCTCCGGGCACGGGACTGCGGGCAGGCGTCGCGGTCGACGGTGCGAGCCATCTGCTCTCCTTGGGAGGTCGGGGCATCACGATCACACCAGGAGGAGGGAGTGCAGCCGTACATACGCGGCCGACACGGCGATGGTGAGGGCGCGGTGAGGTGCCGGAACGAGATCTGGCGGCGGAGCGATCGGCGACACGGAGGGTGACGATTCCGGTCGGCGGAGGCGCCGACCCTTGTGGGGTTGCCAGCCGGAACCGCGCCGAGTGCGAGCGCCCGCCGCGGGACGCACGCGGGCTCTGGTCTTCCCTTCCGGGTGAGCCGACCACCGCCGCCCGGGCAGCCGGTGGCGCCGAAGGGCACACTGTGACGGTTGCCGTCGACCATGCCGTAACGCTCACGGCCATTCCTCCCCCACGCCCGGCCTGCCTGTTCCGGCCGTGCTGACGCCCGCCATACGGCGCACCCATCCAGCCGCCGTGCGACGCAACCGCAGCACCAGCAGGGCCGGGCCGGAAACCGACTCGGTGTGACCTGTTGGCTGTGGCGCTGCGTACATCGGTGCCGGGCTCCTCTCGTGATCCGAAAGACCTGCGGCTTTTCCCGCCCAGCCAAGAGGAGGGCTGTCGAAAGCTGGGCTCGCGTCTGCCGACGCCGCAAGCGGTCGCCTCCGCACGACGGTCAGTGGGCCGGCAGCGGGGATTGGCTCCACCCTCACTCGCCACAGGCGGCGGCCGCCATCGGGTCCGACACCCAATTGCGCGCGGGCCGGAGCTGTAGAGGGGACGCGGAAATGGGTGCCAGACCCGATGGACGTTCGCCCTGCCCGGCGCAGACTATGGAGCAGAGCGCCTTGGACGCAGGCAGCCTTCAGTGACCGGCCGGCCCGCCGTCCACTGCCGGGGAGGCGATAGTGGAAGCAAGGACCAGCTTGAGGAGACGGTATCCGGTGCCGTTGTTCTGGAGGATCTTCCTGCTCAACGCCGTGGTACTGGTCGCAGCCACTGCGCTGCTGCTGCTGGGCCCGGTCACCGTGTCGGCCCCCGTCCTGCTCACTGAGGCCGCTGTCCTCAGCGGCGGGCTGGCCGCGATGCTGATCGCCAACGCGCTCCTGCTGCGCATTGGCCTGGCTCCGCTGCAACGCCTCGCCCGCGCCATGACCCGCACCGACCTGCTGCGCCCCGGTGCCCGCCCGGCTGTCGGCGGTCACGGCGAGGTTGCCGAACTGATCACCACGTTCAACACGATGCTCGACCGGCTGGAAGCCGAACGCGCTACCAGCGCCGCCCGCGCCCTGACCGCGCAGGAGGCCGAACGCCACCGCGTCGCCCAGGAACTCCACGACGAGATCGGCCAGACGCTTACGGCCGTCCTGCTCGATCTCAAACGCGTCGCCGACCAAGCACCCGACCCGGTACGTGAGCAACTGCACCAGGTCCAGGAGACCACTCGCGCCAGCCTGGACGAGATTCGCCGCATCGCCCGCCACCTGCGGCCCGGCGTCCTTGAGGAACTCGGCTTGATCAGCGCGCTGAAATCCCTCGCGGCCGAGTTCACCAGCACCGCCCTGTCCGTACGGCACCACATCGCGCCCGACCTGCCGCCGCTGGGCGAGAACGCCGAACTCGTCCTCTACCGCGTCGCCCAGGAAAGCCTGACCAACACGGCCCGCCACGCCGACGCCACGCGCGTCGGCCTCACCTTGGAGCGGACCCCGGACGGCGTAGAACTACGCGTGCGCGACAACGGCCGAGGCATCGAGGGGGCCACCGAAGGGGCGGGCATCCGCGGCATGCGTGAACGCGCCCTGCTCATCGGCGCCGGCCTCACCCTCGGCCCCGCCCCCGACGGAGGCACCGAGGTACGCCTGACCGTCCCTACCCCCCACCGGAGTCAGTGACCATGACCGAGGCGACGCCCACCCGCATCCTGCTGGCCGACGACCACCACCTGGTCCGTCGCGGAGTGCGCCTCATCCTCGACAGCGAACCCGACCTCACCGTGGTGGCCGAAGCTGGCGACGGAGCCGAGGCCATCGAAGCCGCCCGTACCCACCATCCCGACCTGGCCGTCCTCGACATCGCCATGCCCCGCCTGACCGGCCTGCAGGCCGCCCGCGAACTCTCACGCATCCAGCCGGAGCTGCGCATCCTCATCCTGACGATGTACGACAACGAGCAGTACTTCTTCGAAGCCCTGGCCGCCGGCGCCTCCGGCTACGTCCTCAAGTCCGTCGCCGACCGCGACCTCGTCGAAGCCTGTCGCGCCACTATGTGTGACGAACCCTTCCTCTACCCCGGCGCGGTCAACGCCCTCATCCGCAATTACCTCGACCGCGTCCGCGAAGGCCAGCCCCTGCCCGCCAGGGCCATCACCGACCGCGAGGAGGAGATCCTCAAACTCGTCGCGGAAGGCCACACCTCACAGGAGATCGCCGACATCCTCGTCATCAGCCCCAAGACCGTCGAACGCCACCGCGCCAACCTGCTGCAGAAGCTCGGCCTGAAGGACCGCCTGGAACTCACCCGCTACGCCATCCGCGTCGGACTGATCGAACCCTGACCACACGACCGAGGCGGCACCAAAACGTGGCCGGCACCGCGGAGAGCAGCCCCGCGAGCGATCGTGGCGTTCGCGGATGAGTCCCCGTCCCACAGACGCACCGCAGGTGATCGATATGAACCCCTCGATGGACGACCGGCACATCCTCGCGGAGATGGAGCGGCGTCTCTCGCAGGAGGACCCTGAACTGGCCGCACTGATCGATGCGTTGAACCAGCAGTTCCTTCACGAGGACGAGGATTCCGAGGGATGGGTCGATGACAGCGGCAGGCGGTTCGACTGGCGCTGGAAGACGGGTATCGCCTGTGCGGTCGTCGCGGTGCTGGGTCTCCTCCTCACGGCCATCCTCACTGCGACGCCGCCGTCTGCGGATGACAAGCAGGGACCGCCGAACGGCCGGCTCCCAGCAATCTCCGTTCATTCGCAGCGCCGGGCTGCCGGTCACGGGGGAGCCTCACGGACGTGTAGTGACAGCCGTGGTCGGCGTGGTGAATGAGCTCACCGACGGCGACTTCACGGCTGGCCAGGGCATACTCCAGCGTGGTCAGGACCAGGTCGGCGTCTGCGCGGGCGGAGGTTTCCCAGGCCACCACCCGGCGGGAGTACGCGTCGCGGATCGCGGACAGCCACAGCGGGCCCTCCTCGGTTGCGATCATGGTCAGGTCCGTGACCCACAGC
>NZ_JAIWIH010000096.1:0-8165 GCF_052851135.1 Streptomyces sp. BRA346
CGCCGGACGCACCCCATGCCCCGCCCACACCGCCGCAAGCGACACCATCACCGCCCACAACACCGGCTGCACCACATCCACCCGGCCCAGATCACCCGCGCCCTCGGTGCCGCGCAGAACATCGGTCAGCGACCAATCCACATACGGCGACAGGGCCCGCTCACACTCCGCCACCCGCGTCGCAAACACCGGCGACGCATCAAGCAAAGCCGCACCCATGCCCACCCACTGCGAACCCTGCCCCGGAAACACCACCACCGGACCCACATCACCCGCCGACACCGCAGCACCCGCATCCACCACACCCGGATGCGACTCCCCAGCCGCCAACGCCTCCACCCCGGCCAGCAGCTCCGCACGGTCCTCACCCACCACCACCGCACGGTGCTCGAACACCGACCGCGTCGTCACCAACGACCAGCCGACATCCACCGGCATCAGTCCAGGGTTCTCAGCCAGACGCGTCGCCAGCGCGCCCGCCTGGTCCCGCAGCGCCTCCGCGCTCCGTCCCGACACCACCCACGGCACCACACCGCCGCGCTCGGGCACCGGCTCCGCCTCGGGCACGTCCGGGGCCTGCTCCACGATCACATGCGCATTGGTTCCGCTGATTCCGAAGGACGACACTCCTGCCCGCCGCGGCCGGTCGCCGCGCGGCCACGCCACCGGCTCGGTCAGCAGCCGTACGCCACCTCCGTCCCACTCCACATGAGGGGTCGGCTCATCGGCGTGCAGGGTCGCGGGCAGCGTCTCGTGCCGTAGCGCCATCACCATCTTGATCACACCGGCCACGCCCGCAGCGCCCTGCGTATGGCCGATGTTGGACTTCAAGGATCCCAGCCACAGGGGGCGGTCCTCCGGCCGGTCCTGCCCGTAGGTGGCGATGAGCGCGTCCGCCTCGATGGGGTCGCCCAGAGTGGTGCCGGTGCCATGGGCCTCGACGGCGTCCACCTCGGACGGGGCCAGCCGGGCGCCGGTCAGTGCCTGGCGGATGACGCGCTGCTGCGACGGCCCGTTCGGCGCCGTGAACCCGTTGCTGGCGCCGTCCTGGTTGATGGCCGATCCGCGGATCACGGCCATCACCTGGTGCCCGTTGCGCTGCGCGTCCGACACCCGCTCCAGCAGCACCAGGCCGACGCCTTCGCCCCACCCGGTGCCGTCGGCGGTGGCGGCGAACGCCTTGCACCGGCCGTCCGGGGACAGACCGCGCTGTCGCGAGAAGCCGGTGAACACCTCGGGCGTGGCCATCACCGTGACCCCACCGGCCAGGGCGAGCGTGCATTCGCCCTGCCGCAGTGCCTGCACGGCCAAGTGGATGGCCACCAGAGACGACGAGCACGCCGTCTCCACCGTGACGGCCGGGCCTTCCAGTCCGAAGGTGTAGGACACCCGGCCCGACAGCAGACTCGGGGCATTGCCCGCGTATCCCTCGGATGCCGCTTCGGGGACGTCGCCCGACCCGGCTGCGCCGCCGGTGGTGGCCGTACCGGCGTAGACCCCCGTGGCGGAGCCCTTCAACGACACGGGATCGATACCGGCCCGCTCGAACGCCTCCCAGGCGGTTTCGAGCAGCAGCCGCTGCTGCGGGCTGGTGGCCAGCGCCTCGCGCGGGCTGATGCCGAAGAACAGGGGGTCGAATTGGTCGGCGCCGTCGAGGAATCCACCCCGGCGCGTATACGTGGTGCCGGGGTGATCCGGGTCCGGGTGATACAGGCCCTCCAGGTCCCAGCCACGATCGGTGGGGAAGTCGCCGATCGCGTCGACTCCTTCGGACACCAGTCGCCACAGGGCCTCGGGCGTGTCCACTCCGCCCGGGAAGCGGCAGGCGACGCTCACCACGGCCACCGGCTCCTGGGAACGCTCTTCCACCTCACGTAGGCGCAGCCGTGTGTCGTGCAGGTCCGCGGACACGCGCTTGAGGTACTCGACCAGCTTCTCTTCGTTTACGTTCACGTCCACCATGAGTTTCACCCGGCCTTAAGCGATCGTCGCGCCCGGCACATTCAGGACACACCCAGCTCGTTGTCGATGAAGTCGAGAACCTGGGCCGCGGACGCGGACTCCAGCCGCTCCGTGGCGGTCTTCCGCTCCGCAGCGGTCGCATCCCGCGCCGCCTGGTTCCGCGTCGCCTTCCACGTGGCCAGCAGACCCTCCAGCCGGGCCGTGACCGCCCCGGCCTCGCCGTCCGCCACGTCGAGGCGCGCCAACGTGGCTTCCAGCTTGGCCAGTTCGCCGAGCGCCGGGTCCACACCGGTCCGGCCCGGCGAGCCGTCCTCTTCGGGGGCGAGGCGCTCCAGCAGATAGTCGGCCACGATGGCTGCCTCGGGGTAGTCGAAGACGAGGGCGGCGGGCAGCCGCAGTCCGGTGGCGGCGGAGAGCCGGTTGCGCAGCTCCACCGCCGTCAGCGAGTCGAAGCCCAGGTCCTTGAAACTGGTGTCCGCCTGGACCGCTTCCGCATCCGCGTGGCCCAGCACGGTGGTGGCGTGGCCGCGGACCAGGTCGAGCAGCACCCGGCGCCGCTCATCGGCGGACATGCCCGCCAGCCGACCGGCCCAGTCGACGGGCTGCGCACCGGCGGCCGCCGCCGTACGCCGTTCCGTCGTCCGCCCGGCACCGGTGCTCGCCGCGACCAGGGCGCGCAGCGCGGCGGGCAGGGTGTCCGGGGGCTGGGCGGCGAGGACGCGCGTGTTCACGTCGGCCGCGATCAGCTGGTGGCCGCCGTGCTGGACCGCGGCGTCGAGCAGTGCGAGGGCGTGGTCGCTCGCCATCGCGGCGATACCGGAGCGGGCCATCCGTGCCAGATCCGCTTCGGTGAGGTTTCCGGTCATCTCACTGGATTCGGCCCACAGCCCCCATGCCACGGACACGCCCGGCAGGCCGAGGGCTCGTCGATGGGCGGCCAGGGCATCGCAAAAGGCGTTGGCCGCCGCGTAGTTGGCCTGCCCGGGGCTGCCCATCACTCCGGCCGCGGAGGAGAACATCACGAACATGCCGAGCCGCAGGTCCGCGGTCGCCGCGTGCAGATGGGACGCCGCCGTGGCCTTGGCCGCCCACACCCGGGCCAGCCGCTCCGGGGTCTGCGAGGTGACCACCGCGTCGTCCAGGACACCGGCCGCGTGGATCACCCCGGTCAGTGGGTGCTCCGGGTCGACGCCCGCCACCAGGGCGGCCACCGCGGCGGCGTCGGTGACATCCGCCGCCTCGATCCGTACCCGCGCGCCCAGTTCGTCCAGCCGGGTGGTGAGTTCTTTCGCGCCCGGGGCGTCGGGGCCACTGCGGCTGACCAGCAGCAGATGCCTGGCCTGCCCCGTGCGCACCAGATGCTCGGCGACCAGGGCGCCCAGGGTGCCGGTGCCGCCGGTGATCAGTACGGTGCCGTCCGGGTGCACCGGGGCGGGGATGTCCAGTACGAGCTTGCCGGTGTGCTTGGCGTGGCTGAGGTACCGCAGTGCCTCCCGCGCCCGGTCCAACGGCCAGGTCCGGAGCGGTGGCGGTTCCAGCACCCCGGCCGCGAAGAGCGCGCCCAGCTCGGCCAGCATCCGGCCGATGCGCTCAGGTCCGGCGTCCCCGATCAGGTCGTAGACCTGATACCGCACGCCCGAGTACTCGGCCGCGATCCGCTCGGGATCGCGGATGTCGGTCTTGCCCATTTCCAGCAGTCGGCCGCCCTCGCTCAGCAGCCGCAGCGATGCGTCGACGAAGGGTCCGGCGAGGCTGTTCAGTACGACGTCCACGCCACGGCCACCGGTGGCCTTCCGTACGACGTGCTCGAAGTCCAGGTCGCGCGAGGAGGCCCGGTGTGCCGCGTCGATGCCCATGGCGTCCAGCACCGTGTGCTTGCCGGGGCTCGCCGTGGCGTACACCTCGGCGCCCAGATGGCGGGCGATCTGCACCGCCGCCATGCCCACACCACCGGCGGCCGCATGGATCAGCACCGACTCGCCCGCTCGCAGGCCGCCCAGCTCCGCCAGCCCGTACCACGCGGTGAGGAACACCACCGGCACCGCGGCCGCCTGCTGGAAACTCCACCCGACGGGGATCGGCGCCACCATCCGCGCGTCCGTCACCGCCAGCGGGCCGAACGCGCGGTCGAAGACGCCCATGACCCGGTCTCCCACCGCCACCCGGGTCACCTCCGGGCCGACCGCGACCACCACACCGGCGCCCTCGCCGCCCAGCCCGGTCTGGTCCGGGACCATTCCGAGGCTGATCAGGGCGTCGCGGAAGTTGATGCCCGCCGCGTGCACCGCGACCCGTACCTGTCCCGCGCCGAGGGGTTCCAGCACCTCGGGGCAGGGCACCGGTTTGACGTTGTCCAGCGTCGCCGTGCCCGTCAGTTCGAGCCGCCACGCGGGGTGCCCGACCGGCCCCACCACTCCCCCACTGCTCGCTCCACCGGCGCGCATCAGCCGCGGCACCAGGATCCGCCCGGCGCGCAGCGCCACCTGGGGCTCGTCCGTCGCCATGGCCCGCAGGACGCCGTCCACCATGCCGTGGCCGGGGACCGCGGCGGCCGGTTCACCGGCGGGGTCGAGGTCGAGCAGAAGGAAACGGCCCGGGTTCTCCGCCTGCGCACTGCGCACCAGCCCGCACACCGCGGCACCGGCCGCGTTCACGCCGCCGTCGCCGTCCCCCTCGGATGCGCCGAGCGCGACGGCGCCCCGGGTGACGACCACCAACCGGGCATCGGCCAACCGCGGCTCGGCCAACCAGCCCTGCAACAGCCCCAACGCGCCGCCCGTCAGGGCCAGTCCGGCATCCGCCACATCGCGGTCCGGGGAAGGCGCGGACAGGCAGGCGATGGCCACCGAGGGAATGGGCGCGCCGTCATCGAGCGCCGCGATCAGCGACTCCAGATGCGGATGGCAGACCGCGCCCTCCCCGATCGGGGACGGTTCCGCCTCGCCCACCACCACCCAGTGCCCGGCAGCTGATGATTCAGCTCGCTCGTCGGGGTCGTGGCCTTCCGACGGCAACGGGGTCCAGTCCAGGGTGAACAGCCCGTCCGCCTCGGGCCCCATGGCAGCCCGCAGTTGATCCGGGTCGGCCGAACGCATCACCAGCGCGTCAACCGTCAGCACCGGAACGCCCACCGCATCGGCCACGGCCACCCGCAGGCCCCGCTCGCCCTCCGCACCGTCCGCCTCCCGCGACCGGGGGGAGAGCCGGACCCGGACCGTCGTCGCGCCGCCCGCCCACAACGACACGCCCCGCCAGGCGAACGGCAGCCACACCCGTGTGTCGTCCCGTTCCGGCTCGGACGGGTCGAGCAGCAGCGCCGGGTGCAGGGCGGCGTCCAGCAGCGCGGGATGGATGCCGTAGCCCTCGCGGTCACCGGCTGATTCGGGCAGCGCCACCTCGGCGAGGACGTCCGTACCGTCCCGCCATACGGCCTGTACGCCCTGGAAGGACGGGCCGTACGCATATCCGGCCGCCGCCGCACGCTCGTAGAAGCCGGTCACGTCCACCGGCTCCGCCGCCGCGGGAGGCCACGCCCCGGACAGCTCCTCCGCCCCGCCATCGGCGGACGGCGGGCTCAGCGCTCCCTCCGCGTGGCACACCCACCCCGGGTCGATGCCCGGTGCGGCATCGCGGTCGGGGCGGGAGTAGATCCGCACGTCGCGCCGCCGGTCCTCGGTGGCCGGGCCCGCCACCACCTGTACGCGCAGCCCGCCGGACGCGGGCAGCACCAGCGGCACCTGGAGCGCCAGCTCCTCCACGCCACCGCAGCCCGCCTCGTCGGCCGCCCGCAGCGCCCACTCCACCAGCGCCGCACCGGGCACCAGCACCGCACCCGCCATCACGTGTTCGGCCAGCCAGTTCTTGGCGCCGACGGCCGAGACACGGCCGGTGAGCACCACCCCGCCGTCGGCCAGCCCCACCGCCGCGGGCAGCAACGCGTGCTCCACACGCTGCAACCCGGCGGCGGCGACATCACCGAGGCCACCGGCCGCGGCCAGCCAGTACCGCTCGCGCTGGAAGGCGTACGTCGGCAGCTCCACCGTCCGCGGCGCGGGGTCGGCCGGGAACCAGCTGGTCCAGTCGACGTCGGTACCGGACGTGTGGACGTGGGCGAGGGCGTGGCCGAGGGCACGCACATCGGGTTGTTTGCGGGTGAGGGTGGCCGCCACCAGGGGGCTGGGCCGGTCGGTGTCCGGGGTGGTGTGGCCGAGTGTGTGCTGCGTCGCGGTGGCGAGGACCGGGTCCGGGCCCAGCTCCAGAAAGACGCCCGCCTCGGGGGCGATGTGGGTGATGGCGGGGTGGAAACGGACCGGTTGGCGGATGTGTTCGGCCCAGTAGCCGGGGGTGGCGATGCGTTCATCGGCGGTTTCCCCGGTGAGGTTGCTCAGCAGCGGGAGGGTGGGCCGGTGGTACGTGAGGTCCGTGATGGCCTGGGTGAACGGCTCGAGGATGGGGTCCATCAGCGGGGAGTGGAAGGCATGGCTGACGGTCAGAGTCTTGGTCTTACGGCCCTTGGCGGCCCAGGCGGCGCTGATCGAGGCCACCCGTTCGGCGGGGCCGGAGATGACGGTGTTGGCGGGCGTGTTCAGGGCCGCGATGCCCACGTGGCCCTCGTGCTCGGCCAAGTGCTCGGCGAGCTCGTCGGGAGCGGCCGCGATGGTGGCCATCCCGCCGCCTTCCGGTAGCCCACCCATCAGCGTGGCGCGGGCAGCCACCAGTCGGCAGGCGTCGGGCAGATCGAAGACGCCTGCGACGTGGGCGGCGGCGACCTCTCCGATCGAGTGGCCGATCACCACATCGGGGCGCAGCCCCAGCGAGTCCAGCAACCGGGCCAGGGCGATGTGCAATGCGAACAGCGCTGCCTGGGCGTAGGTCGTGTGGTCCAGCATCCCCTGCCGCTCGGGCACACCGGTGAAGGCCACTTGACGCAGCGGGTGTTCAAGGGCCGGGTCGAGCAGGCCGCAGACCTCGTCGAACGCCGCGGCGAAGACGGGAAAGCGGTCGTACAGCCCGGCGCCCATCCCCACGCGCTGGCTGCCCTGTCCGCTGAACAGCCACACCGTCTTCCCGGACGGGACCGTGCCCGCAGGCGGGCCCACCACCCCCGGATGCGGCTCACCGGCCGCAAGGGCCTCCACCGCCGCCACCATGTCCGCCCGGTCGTCGCCCAGCACCACGGCTCGGTGCTCGAACAGCGACCGGGACGTCAACAGCGACCATCCCGCCTCGACGGCCGACGCCTGCGGGTCCGGCGCCAGGCGCCCGACCAGGGCCGCGGCCTGCCCGCGCAGCGCCTCCGCGCTCCGCGCGGACAGCACCCAGGGCACCACACCACCGTGCTCGGGCACCGGCTCCGCCTCGGGAGCGTCCGGGGCCTGCTCCAGGATCACATGCGCGTTCGTACCCGAGGCGCCGAAGGAGGAGACCCCGGCGCGGCGGGGGCGCTCGCGGTGCGGCCACTCCACGGGCTCGGTCAGCAGCCGTACCGCACCACTGCCCCAGGACATGCAGGGAGGCGGGCAGTACGCCGTACCGCATGGCCTGCACCATCTTGATCACACCCGCCACACCGGCGGCCGCCTGCGTATGCCCGATATTCGACTTCACCGACCCCAGCCACAACGGCCGGTCCTCGGGCCGCTCCTGGCCGTACGTGGCCAGAAGCGCCTGCGCCTCGATCGGATCNCCCAAGGTCGTCCCCGTACCGTGCGCCTCCACCGCGTCCACCTCGGACGCCGACAGGCCCGCACCGGCCAGCGCCTGACGGATCACCCGCTGCTGCGACTCACCCGCTGCTGCGACGGACCATTCGGCGCCGTCAAACCATTCGACGCACCATCCTGATTCACCGCCGACCCCCGAATCACCGCCAACACCCGATGGCCNTTNCGCCGCGCATCCGACAACCGCTCCAAGAGCAANANGCCGACNCCCTCGCTCCAGCCGGTGCCATCGGCCGCCGCCGCGAACGGCTTGCACCGCCCGTCGGGAGCCAGGCCGCGCTGACGCGAGAAACCGGTGAACACATCCGGCGTGGCCATCACCGTCACACCACCCGCCAGAGCCAGCGTGCACTCACCCTGCCGCAACGCCTGCNCCGCCAAATGCATGGCCACCAACGACGACGAACACGCCGTATCCACCGTCACCGCCGGACCCTCCAACCCCAGCGTGTACGCCACCCGCCCCGAGACCACGCTGCC
>NZ_JAIWIH010000097.1:0-7276 GCF_052851135.1 Streptomyces sp. BRA346
GGGCACCTCGTACACGCGCGAGGGCGGTTTCCTCTACGACGTCGCCGACTTCGATCCGGCGTTCTTCGGTATCTCGCCGCGCGAGGCCCTGGCGATGGACCCGCAGCAGCGGCTGCTGCTGGAGACGTCGTGGGAGGCGTTCGAGCGCGCGGGCATCGACCCGACGGCACTGCGCGGTCAGCAGGTCGGCGTCTTCGCCGGTACCAACGGCCAGGACTATCTGTCGCTGCTGATGGCGGCGCCCGAGGGGCTCGAAGGCCACCTGGGCACGGGCAACGCGGCGAGCGTGGTGTCCGGCCGGATCTCGTACACCTTCGGGCTCGAAGGCCCGGCGGTCACGGTCGACACGGCCTGCTCGTCGTCGCTGGTGGCGCTGCATCTGGCGGTGCAGGCGCTGCGTCAGGGCGAATGCTCGATGGCGCTCGCGGGCGGCGTCACGGTGATGTCCACCCCCGAGAACTTCATCGACTTCAGCCGTCAGCGCGGGCTTGCGGCGGATGGCCGGATCAAGGCGTTCGCGGCCGGTGCGGATGGCACCGGCTGGGGCGAGGGCGTCGGCATGCTGCTGGTGGAGCGGCTGTCGGACGCGCGCCGCAACGGCCACCCTGTGCTCGCCACCGTGCGCGGCTCGGCCGTCAACCAGGACGGCGCGTCCAACGGTCTGACGGCGCCCAACGGCCCGTCCCAGCAGCGGGTGATCCGGCAGGCGCTGACCAGCGCCGGACTGTCGGCTGGCGATGTGGACGCGGTCGAGGCGCACGGTACGGGGACGACGCTGGGCGACCCGATCGAGGCGCAGGCGCTGCTCGCCACGTACGGCCGTGACCGGGATGCGGACCAGCCCCTGTGGTTGGGCTCCATCAAGTCCAACATCGGCCACACGCAGGCGGCGGCCGGTGTCGCGGGCGTGATGAAGATGGTCCTCGCCATGCGCCACGGCGTGCTGCCGCAGACGCTCCACGTGGACGCGCCGTCGCCGCACGTGGACTGGGCCTCGGGCGCGGTCGAGCTGCTGAGCGAGACGCGGGAGTGGCCGGAGACCGGCCGTCCGCGCCGGGCCGCGGTGTCCTCGTTCGGCATCAGTGGCACCAACGCGCACACCATCATCGAGCAGGCCCCGGCGGTCGAGGTCCCGTCGCCCGAGGTGTCCGAGCCCCGTGCTCCGGAGACGCTGCCGTTCGCGCTGTCGGCCAAGAGCCCCGAGGCGCTGCGGGAGCAGGCCGCGCGGCTGCGCGCCTACGTCGAGACGCGCCCCGATGCGGCGCCGCTCGCCGTCGCCCACGCCCTGGCCGTCGGCCGCGCCGCCTTGGAGCGGCGTGCGGTGCTGACCGTCAGCGACCGCGATGAGCTGCTGCGGACGCTCGACGCGCTGGCGAGCGGCCAGTCCGCAGCGGGCCTGGTCGAGGGCTCGGTGGTGGACGGCAAGGTCGCGTTCCTGTTCACCGGGCAGGGCAGCCAGCGGCTGGGGATGGGCCGTGAGCTGTACGACGCGTACCCCGTGTTCGCCGATGCGCTGGACGAGGTGTGCGCGCATCTGGATCTGCACCTTGAACGGCCGCTGCGGGATGTGCTGTTCGGGGACGATGCGGCGGTCTTGGACCAGACCGGCTTCACTCAGCCTGCGCTGTTCGCGGTCGAGGTGGCGCTGTTCCGGCTGGTCGAAGCGTGGGGTGTGACGCCGGACTTCCTGTCCGGGCACTCGATCGGTGAGTTGGCTGCCGCGCATGTGGCGGGGGTGCTGTCGCTCGCGGATGCCTGCACCCTCGTAGCTGCTCGCGGGCGGTTGATGCAGGAGCTTCCAGCCGGTGGCGCGATGATCGCGGTGCAGGCGTCGGAGGACGAGGTGGCGCCGCTGCTCACCGACCGGGTGAGCATTGCCGCCCTCAACGGGCCCACCTCCGTGGTCATCGCGGGCGACGAGGACGCGGCGCTGGAGATAGCCGCCGGTTTCGAGGCGCAGGGCCGTAAGACGAAGCGGCTGACGGTCAGCCATGCGTTCCACTCGCCGCGTATGGACGGGATGCTGGAGGCGTTCCGTGAGGTCGCGGAGGGGCTGTCGTACGAGGCTCCGCGCATCCCGATCGCGTCCAACCTCACCGGTGCCCTCGTCTCCGCCGAGGAGGTGACGAGCCCCGACTTCTGGGTGCGTCACGTCCGCGAGGCGGTCCGCTTCCTGGACGGCGTCCGCACCCTCGAAGCGCAGGGCGTGACGACGTACGTCGAACTGGGCCCCGACGGTGTGCTCACCGCAATGGCCCAGGAGTGCGTGTCCGGTGAGGAGGCGGCGTTCGTCTCCGTCTGCCGCAAGGACCGTCCCGAGGCCGACGCGCTGACGAGCGCCGTCGCCCGTGCGTACGTCCGTGGCGTACCGCTGGACTGGGACGCCGTCCTCGGCGGCGCAGCCGCCACCCGCATCGACCCGGCCGAGTTGCCGACGTACCCCTTCCAGCGCCAGCGCTACTGGCCCAGCGCCGCGGCCCTGGCGGCGGGCGACCCCGAGTCGATCGGGCTAGGGGACATCGACCATCCGCTGCTGGGCGCCGCCGTGGCGCTCGCGGATGCCGATGGCCTGCTGCTCACCGGGATGCTGTCCACGCGCACCCATCCGTGGCTGGCCGACCACGCCGTCATGGGCACCGTGCTGCTGCCCGGTACGGCCTTCGTGGAGCTGGCGAGCGCCGCCGGTGCCCAGGTCGGCTGCGAGTACCTCGAAGAACTGACCCTCGAGGCGCCGCTCGTGCTGCCGGAGCACACCGGGGTGCGGGTGCAGCTCGTCGTGGACGGGCCGGACGGGACCGGCGCCCGCGCCTTCAGCCTCCACTCGCGCAGGCAGGACGCGCTCGGCACCGAGCCGTGGACGCGCCACGCCACCGGTGTGCTGACGGTCGGCGGCCGGACCGCCGCCCCCGACGAGCTGGGCTCCTGGCCGCCGCAGGGCGCGACGCCCGTCGCGGTCGACGGGCTGTACGAGGACCTGGCCGGGGCGGGCCTCGGGTACGGCCCGGTGTTCCAGGGCCTCAAGGGCGCCTGGCGGCTCGGCGACGACCTGTACGCCGACGTCGCGCTCCCCGAGGACACCGCTCTGACGGCGGGCGCCGAAGCGGGGCGGTTCGGGTTGCACCCCGCGCTGCTCGACGCCGCGTTGCACGTCATCGGGCTCGACAGCCCCGACCGGGAGGCGGCGTCGGCCGAGGGCGCGCTGCTGCCGTTCGCGTGGAACGGCGTCCGACTGCTCGCGGCAGGGGCCGATGTGCTCCGGGTGCGGGTGACCGAGCAGTCGCGGGACACCGTCTCGCTGCTGGTGGCCGACGGCACGGGACGGTCGGTCGCCACGGTCGAGTCCGTGGCGCTGCGGGCCGCCTCCGCCGACCAGGTGCGCGCGGCGTCGGGCGGGCTGCACGAATCGCTGTTCCGGCTGGACTGGACGGCGGTTCCGGCGCCCACGACGGGCGGCCCGACCACTGGCGATTGGGCGCTGCTCGGTGCCGGGAACCTCCCGCAGGACGCGTTCGGGCCCGGGGTGCGGAGCACCGCGTACCGCGATCTCACGGCGCTGCGTCAGGCCGTCGACGCCGGGGAGTCCGCGCCCGACACGGTGTTCATCAGCGGTCATCACGACGGCGACGACGCGGCGGCCGTGCACACCGCCACCCAGGACATGCTGGCCCTGCTCCAGTCGTGGCTGGCCGACGAGCGGTTCACCGAGTCGCGGCTCGTGCTGCTGACCCGGGGCGCGGTGGAGACCGAGCCGGGGACGGGCGTCGCACAGCTGCCGCAGGCCGCCGTGCGCGGGCTGTTCCGCTCCGCGCAGTCGGAGAACCCGGCCCGTCTGGTGCTGCTCGACGTGGACGGCGAAGAGGACTCGTACCGTACGGTGTCCGCCGCGCTCGCCCTGGACGAGCCCGAGGTGGCGCTGCGCGGGGGAGTGGCGCTCGCGCCGCGGCTGTCCCGTACGCCGATCGCAACGGAAACAAGTGGCCCGTCCTTCGACGGCAACGGAACCGTGCTGCTCACCGGCGCCTCCGGCACCCTCGGTGGGCTCTTCGCCCGTCACCTCGTGTCGACCCACGGCGTACGGCACCTGCTGCTGGTCAGCCGCCGTGGCGCCGCCGCCGACGGCGCCGACGCGCTGACCGCCGACCTCACGGCGGCCGGTGCCACCGTGACCTGGGCGGCCTGCGACGTGGCCGACCGCGAAGCGCTCGCCGCGACGCTGGCCGGGATCCCCGCCGAGCATCCGCTGACCGCCGTCGTGCACACCGCGGGTGTCCTGGACGACGGGATCATCGGCTCGCTGACGCCCGAGCGCGTCGCGGGCGTCCTGCGCCCCAAGGTGGACGCGGCGCTGAACCTGCACGAGCTGACCCGCGGACACGACCTGTCGGCGTTCGTGCTGTTCTCCGGCGCCGCGGCCGTGTTCGGCGCGCCGGGGCAGGCGAGTTACGCCGCCGCCAACTCCTTCCTGGAGGCCCTCGCCCAGCACCGCGCCGCCCAGGGGCTTCCGGCCACCGCGCTGGGCTGGGGCCTGTGGTCCGGCGCGGGCATGGGCAGCGGTCTCGACGACGTCGACCTGCGCCGCATCGCGCGCGGTGGCGTCGCCCCGATACCCGCCGACGAGGGCCTCGCGCTCTTCGACGCGGCACACGCCGACGGCTCGGCCGCCGTGCTGTTCCCGATGCGGCTCGACTATGCCGGGCTGCGCACCGAGGCCACGGCGACCGGCACCGTACCGGCCCTGTTCCGCGGCCTGGTGCGGGCCCCGGTGCGGCGGGCCGCCACCGCGGCCACCGGCACCGCCGACGGTTCCACGCTCGTACGGCGGCTGGCCGGGCTCGGCCGTCCCGAACAGGACCGTGAGCTGCTGGAGTTGGTGTGCGGGCGGGTCGCCGCGGTGCTCGGGCACGGCGGGGCCGACGCGATCGAGTCCGGGCGGGCGTTCAAGGAGTTGGGCTTCGACTCGCTCACCGCCGTCGAGCTGCGCAACGACCTCAAGACGGTCACCGGACTGCGCCTCCCGGCCACGCTCGTCTTCGACTACCCGACGCCGACCGCCCTCGCCGGTTATCTGCGGGACGAACTGCTCGGCGCCGAAGAGGCCGTGGCACCCGTCGCCACCGGCGGTGCGGGCGTGGTGGCGGCGGTGGACGACGACCCGATCGTCATCGTCGGCATGAGCTGCCGCTACCCGGGCGGTGTGACCACGCCCGAGGAGCTGTGGGACCTCGTCGCCGCGGGTGGCGACGGCATCTCCGGCTTCCCCGTCGACCGCGGCTGGGACCTGGACGGGCTGTACCACCCGGACCCCGACCACGCGGGCACCTCGTACACCCGCGAGGGCGGCTTCCTGCACGACGCCGCCGACTTCGACCCGGCGTTCTTCGGGATCTCGCCGCGCGAGGCCCTGGCGATGGACCCGCAGCAGCGGCTGCTGCTGGAGACGTCGTGGGAGGCGTTCGAGCGCGCGGGCATCGATCCGTCGACCGTGCGCGGCAGCCGGACCGGTGTGTTCGCGGGCGTCATGTACCACGACTACGTCACCGGACTGGACGGCATCCCGGAGGGCGTCGAGGGCTACGTCGGCACCGGCAACGCGGGCAGCATCGCGTCGGGCCGTGTCGCCTACACCTTCGGCCTGGAGGGCCCGGCGGTCACCGTCGACACCGCGTGCTCGTCGTCGCTGGTCGCGCTGCACTGGGCGATCCAGGCGCTGCGCGCGGGGGAGTGCACCATGGCGCTCGCCGGCGGTGTGGCGATCATGGCCACGCCCGAGACGTTCGTGGACTTCAGCCGCCAGCGCGGTCTCGCCACCGACGGCCGCTGCAAGTCGTTCGCGGCGGGCGCGGACGGTACGGGCTGGGCCGAGGGCGCGGGCATGCTGCTCGTGGAGCGGCTGTCGGACGCCCGTCGTAACGGCCACCCGGTTCTCGCCACCGTGCGCGGCAGCGCGATCAACCAGGACGGTGCGTCGAATGGTCTGACGGCGCCGAACGGCCCGTCGCAGCAGCGGGTGATCCGGCAGGCGTTGGCCGCTGCCGGGCTGTCGGCCGGCGAGGTGGATGCTGTGGAGGCGCACGGTACGGGGACGACGCTGGGCGACCCCATCGAGGCGCAGGCGCTGCTCGCCACGTACGGCCGTGAGCGGGCCGAGGACCAGCCGCTGTGGCTGGGCTCCATCAAGTCCAACATCGGCCACACCCAGGCGGCGGCCGGTGTCGCGGGCATCATCAAGATGGTGATGGCCATGCGGCACGGTGTGCTGCCGCAGACCCTCCACGTCGACGCGCCGTCCCCGAACGTCGATTGGACCGAGGGCGCGGTCTCGCTGCTGACGGAGGCGCGGGAGTGGCCGGAGACGGGCGGCCGTCCGCGCCGGGCGGGCGTGTCGTCGTTCGGCATCAGTGGCACCAACGCGCACACCATCATCGAGCAGGCTCCGGCGATCGAGGCCCCGGCCGAGGCATCCGAGCCGGACGACGCCCCCGGCCGTGTGCTGCCGTGGCCGCTGTCGGCCATGGGCCAGGAGGCACTGCGCGACCAGGCCCGCCGCCTGCGCGACCGGCTGAGCGTCGCCGACGAGACCGACCTCACCGACATCGGCTACACCTTGGCCACCGGCCGCACCGCCTTCGAGGACCGTGCGGTGCTGGTGGCGGGCGACCGCGAGGGCTTCCTGCGCGGTCTGACGGCATTGGCCGCCGGTGAACCGGCCCCGGGCGTGGTCCAGGGCTCACCGGTCGCCGGGAAGCTCGCCTTCCTGTTCACGGGGCAGGGCAGTCAGCGGCCGGGGATGGGGCGTGTGCTGTACGACGCCTATCCGGTGTTCGCGGAGGCGTTGGATGCGGTGTGCGATGCGCTGGATGTGCATCTTGAGCAGCCGCTGAAGACGGTCCTGTTCGGGGACGATGCGGTGGTCTTGGACCAGACCCGCTTCACCCAGCCTGCGCTGTTCGCCATCGAGGTGGCGCTGTTCCGGCTGGTCGAGGCGTGGGGTCTGCGTGCGGACTTCCTCTCCGGGCACTCCATCGGCGAGCTGGCTGCCGCGCATGTGGCGGGTGTGTTCTCGCTCGCGGATGCTGCGAAGTTGGTCGCTGCGCGTGGGCGGTTGATGCAGGAGCTGCCCGCCGGTGGCGCGATGATCGCCATCCAGGCCTCCGAGGACGAGGTGGCGCCGCTGCTCACCGAGCGGGTGAGCATCGCCGCGCTCAACGGCCCGATGTCCGTGGTGATCGCGGGTGACGAGGATGACGCCGTACAGATCGCCGCGACCTTCGAGGCG
>NZ_JAIWIH010000098.1:0-6459 GCF_052851135.1 Streptomyces sp. BRA346
TGTGGGGCTCGGAAAGTCGTCGCTGCAGGTGACGTCAGGTATTCGGCCTCGGCTGAGAGCATGTCCGCGTGACCGTCTCACTGGTGTACAAGGTCGTGCGCAAGCTACTGTCCATCCCCCGGGTACTGCTGCGCAGCCAGGCCACGAAGGACGCGGAGTTGCTCGTGTTGCGGCACGAGAACGCGGTGTTGAGGCGTCAGATCCACGACCGAGTCCGGTATGAGCCCTTTGATCGATTCTGGCTGGCTGCGCTGTCCGGGCTGATACCCCGCTGCCGGTGGCGTGGGGTCTTCCCGATCACGCCCGGCACCCTGCTGGCGTGGCATCGCAGGTTCATCGCGGCGAAATGGGACTACAGCGCGCGACGCGCCCCGGCCGGGNGACCACCGACCAGGGCGGCACTCAGGAAGCTCATACTGCGACTGGCCCGGGAAAATACGAGGTGGGGCCACAGGCGGATCCAGGGCGAGCTGGCTCGCCTGGGGCACCCGATCGCCGCATCCACCGTATGGAACATCCTGACAGCCGCGGGCATCGATCCAGCCCCACGCCGTACCGGCCCAACCTGGCGCGAGTTCCTCACGAACCAGGCCGAGGGCATCATCGCGGCAGACTTCTTCCATCTCGACACCGTGTTCGGCCGCAGACTGTACGCGCTCGCCTTCCTCGAACACGGCACCCGGCGCCTCCATATCTCCAACGTCACGGCACATCCCTCCCGGGAATGGGCGGTGCAGCAGGCCCGGAACGTAGCCGCCGACCTGAACACGCGTATGGAGTCCCTGCGATTCCTGCTCCGTGACCGCGATGGCAAGTACGGACAGTCCTTCGAAGCCGATGGCATGGAGGTGATCAAGAGCGCGCCACGAACGCCGCGGATGAACGCCCACTGTGAACGGGTGATCGGCAGCATCCGGCGCGAGGCCCTCGACCACATCCTGATCACGAACGAGGCACACGCCCGACAGGTCCTGGCCGCCTACCAGCGGCACTACAACACACATCGCCCTCATCGAAGCCGAGACCAGCTACCTCCTGACGCCGGGCAGCAGCCCATCACCGTGCACAACCACAACGCACGCAGACTCCTGCGCACACACGTCCTCGGCGACCCCATCAACGAGTACCACTACGCCGCTTGACCAGTAGCGATGACTTTTCGAGCCCGACAGGTGCACTCCAGACTCTGCTCCGATCCCTGACCGTCGATGATCGCGGAGTGGGTCGGCGACTTGTGGTGATGCCCGGGCCGGTCGGCCGCACGACGTCGTGCGGCCGACCGGCCCGGGGGTGGTGTTCTGCCGGTTGGCGGGCTCAGGCGGTGGCAAGGCCGGCCTTGAGGGCGGTGGTGATGCGCACGATGCGCTCGGCCTGGACGCGGGCGGCCTCGCGGGTGGTCTGGTCGACGGGATTGCTGCCCTGGGCGTCGACGTGGGAGGTGCCGTAGGGGTTGCCGTCGGCGAACTTGGCGGGGTCGGTGTAGCCGGGGGCGACGACGATGCCGCCGAAGTGATGGAAGGAGTTGTACAGGGCGAGCAGGGTGGACTCCTGGCCGCCATGGGTCGTGGAGGAGGAGGCGAAGCCGCTGTAGACCTTGTCGGCGAGCTTGCCCTGGGCCCACAGACCACCCAGGGTGTCGATGAACTGCTTCAGCTGCGAGGCGATGTTGCCGAAGCGGGTGGGGGAGCCGAAGATCACGGCGTCGGCCCATTCGATGTCGGCCGGGGCGGCCTCAGGGACGTCGGCGGTGGCGGCAGCGTTGGCAGCCCAGGCAGCGTTGGCGTCGATCGCCTCCTGCGGGGCCAGTTCGGCCGCCTTGAGCAGGCGGACCTCGGCGCCCGCCTTCTCCGCGTACTGGGCAATCTGCTTGCTGACCTCGGCGATCGTGCCGGTGGAGGAGTAGTAGACGACGGCTACCTTGATCGGGGTACTCACGGTTGGGGTCTCCGTTCCGTTGGTGTCGTTCGTTCGATTGCGGCTGAAGATGCCCATGACAGATTTCATCCTTGGGGTCCGTGCCCGCCGACCGTACACTAGTTGAACCGTAAACCAAACTGAAGACGATCCCCCTATGGGGTGGCGGGAATAACCCTGCCTCCAGTGTTGTACAACATTCAACCATGTCGGGGTCGACACCCCCGGCCGCACGAACAGCAAGGACAGGAAGGACAGCACCATGACCCACCCCCTCGACATCCGGCGCGCCGACGAGCGTTTCCACACCCGCGCCGGCTGGCTCGACTCCCACCACTCCTTCTCCTTCTCGCACCACCGGGACCCCCAAAACACTCATTTCGGGCTCCTGCTGGTCTCCAATGACGATGTCGTCGCCCCCGGCACCGGCTTCGAGACCCACCCCCACCGGGACATGGAGATCATCACCTGGGTCCTCGACGGCAGCCTCGTCCACCAGGACTCCGAGGGCCACAACGGGGTGATCTACCCCGGCCTCGCCCAGCGGATGAGCGCCGGCACCGGCATCCTGCACAGTGAGAAGAACGACTCATGGACCCTTACCGGCCAGCCCGAACACCACGACCCCGTCCACTTCATCCAGATGTGGACCATCCCCGACGAGTCCGGAATCCGCCCCGGCTACGAGCAGCTCGACATCAACGACCAACTCGCCCTCGGCGGCTGGACCACGCTCGCCTCCGGCATGCCCGAGCACGGAAACCAGCGCGCGATCAGCATCCGCCAGAAGCACGCCGCCCTGCACGTCGCCCGCATCCGCCCCGCCGAGACCCTGGAGATTGCCACCGCCCCCTTCGCCCACCTCTTTGTCGCGCGCGGCAGCATCGAATTGGAGGGCGCGGGAGCACTGGCCACCGGCGACGCGGCCCGGATCACCGCCGCGGAGGGCCAGCGCGTCACCGGCGGCCCCGACGGCGCCGAGGTACTCATGTGGGAGATGAACGCCGCCATCTCCACGACCTGATCCCAGCCCCCATTACCTTCCTGGTGGCCCCGCAATGGGGCGCCCGGCCTCCGAAGTGGGCATGACTTTCTCCCCCAGCCGAACGGATGGCCTGGGGGTGGTGCCACCGGGCCCGAGGACGCCGTTCGACCGCCGATGAGAGGTCTGACCGACACGCTGGCCAACCACATCGTGCGCGCGGCCGCGAACTGTGCGCTTGCCGGAAATCTCATCCGCCCTGGCGAGGGCGGTTCTTCGGGTTTCCCGAAGTCTTGGCCGCGGTCGCTCGAGCTGACACTCTCGCGCATCTGCCGTCAGCGCGTCATGATGATCGATCGTGCTGCTGCGACTGGCTTACCTGAGTGTGACGAACGCGTTCTCAATGCTGCGGCTGCTGCCGCTGACCGACCGGGACAAGGACGCGGAGATCCTCGCCCTGCGTCACCAGATCGCCGTGCTGGAACGCCAACTTGGCAAGGGCAAGATCCGATTCACGCCGAGCGACCGGGCGTTCCTGCCGGCGCTGTTGCACCGGCTGCCGACGCACGTCCTGCGACAGTTACGGCTGCTCGTACGCCCCGACACGGTGCTGCGTTGGCACCGCGACCTCGTCGCACGCCGCCATGCCCTCTCTTGCCGGCCCAACCGCCCGGGAAGACCACGTACCGTGCGCTCGATCCGCATGCTGGTGCTGCGCCTGGCGAAGGAGAACCCGAGCTGGGGGTACAGGCGCCTGCACGGCGAACTGCTCGTGCTGGGGGTGAAGGTGGGCGCGTCCACCGTCTGGGAAATCCTGAAGGAGGCAGGCATCGACCCAGCGCCCGAGCGGAATTCCGGTACCTGGGCCAGTTTTCTGCGTTCCCAGGCTGAGGCGCTTCTGGCCTGCGACTTCATGGAAACAGTCCCCCTGTCGGGCGTACGGATATACGTGCTCGTAGTGATCGAGCACGGCACTCGCCGGATCCGCGTCCTGGGCGCCACCGCGCATCCGAGCGCATCCTGGGTAGCGCAAGCGGCGAAGAACCTCGTCATGGACCTCGACGACCTCCGCTGCCGCGCACGGTTCATGATCCGGGACCGGGACGGGAAGTTCCCCCCTCTTCGATGCCGTCCTCAAGGACGCAGGGATCAAAGTCGTCCTCAGCGGCATCCAGATGCCAAGAATGAACTCGATCACGAAGCGCTGGATACAGAGCTGTCGCCGCGAGCTCCTGGACCGGACACTGATCTGGAACCAGCGACATCTCCTCCACACCCTGCGGGAGTTCGAGCAGTTCTACAACGGACACCGACCACACCAAGGCATCGCCAACGCCAGACCGCTGCACCCCCTGCCCCCGCCGATCGACGATCCCGACGCGTTGGCCCACCTCGACATACACCGACACGATCGACTCGGCGGCATCCTGCACGCATATCAACATGCGGCGTGACCTGCACGGATGAGGTTTCCGGCAAGGGCAATGTCAGCCGGTCTGGCCACCAGGCAGTACCTGGATCGTGCCGCCGTCCGCCCGCTCACCCGCAGCGTCCGAGGGCTTGTTGACCAGAACACCGCCCACAGCCATGGCGGTCGAGCCGCCGCCATCGAGGTTGAGTGCGTCCACGGCGCCGAGCCAGCGCATGAAGGCGGCGGCCCCCTGGAGGGTGAATCCCTCGCTGCCGCCGGACTGACGACCGTCCACCGTGGCCAGGATCAGCCGGCCCCTGGCATCCACGCCGGCCATGGTGCGCGACTGTCGGACGTTCGCAGGTAGCCATTTTGGCCCGAGGGAGTAACTCCGTGCAGCGCAAACTCGGCGCTTTTGGGCGGGCGGTCCAGGGCATGAGTTCCCGGGCCGTTTCGCCGCAGTGGGAACTGATCGTCGTTCCCTCGTGAAGCGCCCCGGCCGACTCCTCTTGAGTGCGAGGGCAACTAGGGCGTGTATCGGAAGTGGATCTCGAGGTGAGATGATCTTGCTTCGTGGCACGTGGAGATCTGACGGATGCACAGTGGGCGCGCCTGGAGCCTTTGTTGCCCCGGGGCAAGAAGCCGGGCCGTCCGCCGATATGGACCAGGCGGCAACTGATCGACGGCATACGGTTTCGCACCCGCACCGGTGTCCCGTGGCGGGATGTGCTGAGCGATACGGGCCCTGGGCCCGGTCGTATGACCTGTTCCGGCGTTGGCAGCGGGACGGTACCTGGCAGCGGATCTTCGCAGAACTGCAGGCCCAGGCCGACGCCAAGGAGCTCATCACCTGGGACCTCAACATCGACTCCACCGTCTGCCGGGCCCACCAGCACGCCGCCGGGGCACGGAAAAAGGGGACCTGCAGAAGGAGCCGCCCGGCGGCGTCGGTATCGAGCCGGACGACCACGGCCTCGGCCGCTCGCGCGGCGGCCTGACCACCAAGCTGCACCTGGCCGTCGAGCAGGGCCAGCGGCCCATGTCCATCGTGATCACGGCCGGACAGCGTGGTGACTCCCCGCAGTTCGAGCCCGTCCTGAAAAAAGTCCGCGTCGCCCGCCCGAGGGCGGGCCGTCCGCGGACCCGGCCCGACCGGGTCCGCGCCGACAAGGCGTACGCCTCCCGCAAGAACCGCGCCTACCTGCGACGACGCGGCATCCGCTGCACCGTCCCGGACAAGGCCGACCAGGTGCGCAACCGCAAGAAGCGCGGCTCGCGCGGCGGCCGGCCGCCCACGTTCGACGCCGAGGACTACAAGGTCGGCACGCGGTCGAGTGCGGCATCAATCGCCTCAAAAGGCACCGCGCCGTGGCAACTCGCTACGACAAGCTCGCGGTCCGCTACGAGGCGACCGTTCTCATCGCAGCCATCAACGAGTGGCTATGACGCGCAACTCACCGCGCTTCAAGATCGAGTTCATAGCGGCTGACCCAGGTGACGGGGCCATCGTCCTGCCGCTGGCCGGGAGCGCCACCCACCGGCACGTCACCACAGTGCACGAAACCCTGCGTCTCGTAGTAGGAACGCAGACGGCCGTTGGACTTCACGCAGTCCAGCCGCAAGGTGTTCGCACCTCGCTGCCGAGCGGTGTCGCCTGCCCAGTCGAGAATGACGCTGCCCAGCCCGGAAGCCCAACGGCGCACGGCCATGCGATGCACGTATCCCGCCGTGCCGCCGAGATCTGCCCACAACGGGTCTGACCAGTCCACTGTGGCGGTACCCGCGACCTTGCCCCCGATCTCCACCAGCCAGGTCTCGCCTCGGGTGAGAGTCTCCTGCACCCATGCGGCCTCAAAGCGCGAAGGCCACTGACTGACCCCGCGTGCCTCAAGCCACCCCGCCGCCTCGTCGAGCACGCTCAGCACCTCGTCCATGTGCTCCGCAGCAGCGCGCCGAAAGACGACCTTGTCACCGCTCCAATCAACAGTCATGGCCCGGATGATCGCAGCTACTCGGCACCATCAACAGCAACTTCCGATACACGCCCTAGTGTGATGCGCCAGAAATTTCGAGGCTAAGTAGGTAGCCTGTTGGTATGTCGCCAGGACCTCGTGCTGTTGAAGTCGTTCTGTCCGATGAGGAACGGGTGGAA
>NZ_JAIWIH010000099.1:0-6167 GCF_052851135.1 Streptomyces sp. BRA346
GGCGGTGTCCACCTTGCGGGCGGGGCGGGCCGAGGCCGAGGCCGTGTTGACGGCCGTCGCGGAGCTGTATGTGCGGGGCGCGGGCGTCGACTGGTCCGGCGTGTTCGCGGGGACCGGTGCCCGCCGGGTCGAGCTGCCGACGTACGCGTTCCAGCGCGAACGGTACTGGCTGGAGGCATCGGCTCCGGCCACCGACGCCGACGGCCTCGGCCTCGGCGTGACCGAACATCCGCTGCTGGGCGCGGCCGTGACCGTGGCGGGCTCGGAAACCCTCCTGCTGACGTCCCGCCTCTCGGTGCGGTCCCACCCCTGGCTCGCCGATCACGCGATCGCGGAATCGATCGTGGTCCCCGGCACCGCGCTCGTCGAACTCGCACTCCAGGCGGGCGACCAGCTCGGCTACGGCCGACTGGACGAACTGACCCTGCGCGCCCCGCTCGTGCTGCCGAAGGACGGCGCGGTGCAGGTGCAACTCAGTGTGGAGCCGCCCGAGTCCTCCGACGGGAACCCGGACGGAAACGCGGACGAGCAGCGGCGCACGCTGAAGCTGTACGCACGCCCCCAGGACTCCGCGACCGGACAACCGTGGACCTTGCACGCCACCGGCACCCTCGCCGCCGAGCGGCCCGCCGCCGACTGGGATCTGACCGCGTGGCCGCCCCCGGGCGCCGAGCCGGTGCCCACCGACGGGCTGTACGAGCGACTGGCCTCGGCCGGGCTGGCCTACGGACCGGCCTTCCAGGGACTGCGGGACGTCTGGAGGCACGGCGATGACCTCTTCGTCGAGGCGGCCCTGCCCGAGCCGCTGGCCGGTGACGCTTCGGCGTACGGACTGCACCCGGCGCTGCTCGACACCGTCCTGCACGCCCTGGGACTGCGGGGGCAGGCGGCGGACGGCGCGTCGCTGCCGTTCCTGTGGTCGGGCGTGTCGCTGTCCGCCGTCGGCGCCGCCGCCGTACGCGTACACCTGACCGTGCGCGGGACGGGCGAGGTGGGGTTGCGGGTTGCCGACACGGCGGGCGACCCGGTGGCCGAGATCGAGTCGCTGGTGCTGCGTCCGATGTCGCCGGCCGACCTGACCGGGGCGGGCTCGCCGGTCTCCGACAGCCTGTTCCGGCTGGACTGGGTCCCCGCGCCCGCCGCCCCGAGCGGGTCCTCCCCGGTCGGCCGCTGGGCGATCCTGACCGGGTCCGACGACGCGCGGAGCGGCCTGCCCGACGTGGGCGTCGGCGCCTCCCGGTATGCCGACATCGCCGCGCTGAGCGCGGCCTTGGACGCCGGCGCCGAGGTGCCCGACACCGTACTGCTCCCGCTTCACCCCACCGCCGTCGGCACCGAGGCGAGCACGGACGCCAGCGTGACCGCGACCGTCACCGAGGTGCTCGGCATCGTGCGGGACTGGCTGGCGGAGGACCGGCTGGCCGGGTCCCGGCTGGCGGTGCTGACCGAGGACGCCGTCGAGGTCTCCGCCGAAGACGCTGAGGAGCCCGCCAGGACCTCACTCGCGGGCAAAGGCGTGGTCGACGTGGCCGGGGCCGGAGTGTGGGGCCTCGTCCGCACGGCGATCAGCGAGAACCCCGACCGGTTCCTCCTCGCCGACACCGATGGCCGCCAGGAGTCCTACCAGGCGCTGGCCGCGCAGCTGCCCGGCCTCGCCGAGGCGGGCGATGCGCAACTGGCCGTACGCCGCGGCCAGGTGTGGCTGCCCAGGGCCGTCCGCATGGCCTCGGGCGGAGTGCTCGTGCCCCCCACGACCCCGGACTCCGGCCTGGGCCCCGGACTCGGGTGGCGACTGGACATCGTCGCCCAGGGGCGCCTGGACGGTGTCGCGCTGGTGCGCGAGGACATGCGGCCCCTGCTGCCCGGTCAGGTGCGGGTGGGCGTACGCGCCGCGGGCATCAACTTCCGCGACGTGCTCAACGTGCTGGGCATGTACCCGGGCGACGCGGGCCGCATGGGCCTCGAAGGCGCCGGCGTCATCCTGGAGGTCGGACCCGGCGTGACGAACTGGGCCGTCGGCGACCGCGTCATGGGCATGCTCGACGGCGCCTTCGGCCCCGCCGCGGTCGCCGACGCGCGCATGCTGGCGCGGATTCCGCGCGGCTGGTCCTACGCGCAGGCGGCGTCGGTGCCGATCGTGTACCTCACCGCGTACTACGCCCTGATGGACCTCGCCGGGCTGCGGGCGGGCGAGTCGATCCTCATCCACGCCGCCGCCGGTGGCGTGGGCATGGCCGCCGTGCAGCTCGCGCACCACCTGAAGGCCGAGGTCTTCGCGACCGCCAGCCAGGGCAAGTGGCCCACGGTCCGTGAACTCGGTGTCGCCGCCGACCACATCGCCTCGTCCCGCACCACCGAGTTCGAGCAGACCTTCTCCCGGGCCACCAACGGTGCCGGCGTGAACGTCGTGCTGGACTGCCTGGCCGGGGAGTTCGTCGACGCGTCCCTGCGCCTGACGCGTCCCGGCGGACGATTCGTGGAGATGGGCAAGACGGACATCCGCGACGCGGACGACGTCAAGGCCGGCTACCCGGGCGTGTCGTACCAGGCGTTCGACATGATCGAAGCGGGCCCCGACCGGATCGGCGAAATGCTGACCGCGCTGCTTGAGCTGTTCGAACAGGGTGCGCTGCGCCCGCCCCCGATCACCACCTGGGACATCTCACGGGCCCCGGAGGCCCTGCGGTTCCTCGGCCAGGCGAAGCACGTCGGCAAGGTCGTGCTGACCATCCCGGCGCCGTGGCACGAGAGCGGCACCGTCCTGGTGACCGGCGGCACCGGCGGCCTCGGCGCGGTGCTGGCACGCCACCTCGTCACCCAGCACGGGGTCCGGGACCTGCTGCTGCTCTCGCGCCGTGGCGCCGACGCCCCCGGCGCGCGGGAACTCGAAGGGGAACTGACCGCTCTCGGTGCGCGGGTCACCATCACCGCCTGCGACGTCGGCGACCGGGAGGCCTTGGCCCGGGCGATCGAGACCATCCCGGAGCAGGCCCCGCTCACCGGAGTGATCCACACGGCCGGAGTGCTCGACGATGGTGTGATCACCGGCCTGACCCCGGAGCGGCTGGCCCGGGTCCTGGCCGCCAAGGCCGACTCGGCGCTGCACCTGCACGAACTGACCGCCAAGTCCGACCTGAGCGCCTTCGTGCTGTACTCCTCGATCTCCGGGGTGATCGGCTCCGCGGGACAGGCGGCCTACGCGGCGGGCAACGCGGTTCTGGACGCGCTGGCGGCATCCCGCCGCGCCCAGGGCCTGCCGGGCGTGTCCCTGGCCTGGGGCATGTGGGAGAACACCGACGGCATGGGCGGCCGGCTGGCCGAGGCGGACCTGGACCGCATGCGCCGTCAGGGATTCCCGCCGCTGTCCACCGACGACGCGCTGGCGCTGCTGGACACCGCCCTGCTGGTCAACGAGCCGGTGGCCCTGCCCGTCACCCTGCGGACCACGGCACTGGCCGCGCGACGGGACAGTCTGCCCAGCGTGCTGCACGGCCTGGTGCCGGCCGCACGGCAGCGCCGCACCGCCGGACAGGCGGCCGCGGGCGGAGGCGGGGGCGAGGGTCTGATCCGGCGGCTGCGGGGGCTGCCCGCGCCCGAGCAGGACCGGCTGCTGCTGGAGGTCGTACAGGCCCAGGTGGCCTCGGTCCTGGGACACTCCTCGGCGGCCGCGGTCGACCCCGCCCGGGCGTTCCGGGACCTCGGCTTCGACTCGCTGACGGCGGTTGATCTGCGGAACCGGCTCAACTCGGCCACCGGGCTGCAACTGCCCGCGACGCTGATTTTCGACCACCCGACGCCCGAAGCGCTCGTCCTGGCGTTGCGGGAGAAACTGCTCGCCGACGCCGCTCCGGCTCAACGCACCGCGCACGGTGCCGAGCCGGGCGACGACGGGGTGGACCCGCAGGTGAAGGAGCTTCTGGCGGCGATCCCGATCACCCGGCTGCGGGAGTCCGGCGTGCTGGACATGCTGCGCCGGCTCGCCGAAACCGCCGGAACCGCCGAATCCGCCGACGCCAACGGGGCAGGTGGGAGCGCGGCGGAACCGGCCGCCGAGCGGAGCGACGCCGAATCCCTCGACTCGATGGGCGCCGACAGCCTCGTACAGCTGGCCCTGAAGCGTGTGAGGCCGATGTAGCCCGGGCGCCAGTGGCGGACAGGTCCGTCACGTCGGCGCGTTCAGGCATCAGTCCATTGGCTTCAGTCCCAGGCTTCAGTTCGCCGTGACCGTGGAGAACGACATGACAACATCCTCCGAAGAACTCGTCCAAGCCCTGCGGGAGTCCCTCAAGGAGAACGACCGGCTCTGGCAGCGCTACCAGGACCTGGTCACCGCGTCACGCGAGCCGATCGCGATCGTGGGCATGGGCTGCCGCTTTCCCGGCGGCGTAGCTTCACCGGAGGCGCTGTGGGAGCTGGTGGCCTCGGCCGGGGACGGCATGTCACCGTTCCCCGCCGACCGTGGCTGGGACCTCCAGGCGCTCGGCGACATCGCCGAGGTGGGCGGGTTCGTGCACGAGGCCCCGCGGTTCGACGCCGAGCTGTTCGGGATCTCGCCGCGCGAGGCCCTGGCCATGGACCCGCAGCAGCGGCTGCTCCTGGAGACGTCGTGGGAAGCGCTGGAGCGCGCCGGGATCAACCCCCTGTCGCTGCGCGGCTCGCGGACCGGCGTGTTCTCCGGCGTGTCCGGCAACGGCTACGGCGGGCAGCTGCACGAGGCCGCCACCGAGACCGAGGGCTATCTGCTGACCGGCAGCATCCCGAGCGTCGCCTCGGGCCGGGTCGCCTACTCGCTCGGCTTCGAGGGCCCCGCCGTCACCGTCGACACCGCCTGCTCGTCGGCGCTGGTGGCGCTGCACTTGGCGTGCCAGGCGCTACGGGCCGGGGAGTGCACGATGGCGCTCGCGGGCGGCGCCACGGTCATGTCCAACCCCGGCATGTTCCTGGAGTTCGCCCGTCAGGGCGGGCTGGCCGGGGACGGCCGGTGCAAGTCCTTCGCCGAGGCGGCGGACGGCACGGGATGGTCCGAGGGCGCCGGCGTGCTGGTGCTGGAACGGCTGACCGACGCGCGGCGCCTCGGACACGACGTGCTTGCGGTCGTCCGCGGTAGCGCGGTCAACCAGGACGGCGCCTCGAACGGGCTGAGCGCGCCGAACGGCCCCTCCCAGCAGCGCGTGATCCGGCAGGCACTGGAGGCCGCGAACATCTCGGCGGCCGAGGTGGACGCCGTCGAGGCGCACGGCACCGGAACCCGGCTCGGCGACCCCATCGAGGCACAGGCCCTCATGGCCACCTACGGGCAGCAGCGTGACGGCGATCCGCTGTGGCTCGGCTCGGTGAAGTCCAACATCGGCCACACGCAGTGCGCGGCGGGTGTGGCCGGCGTCATCAAGATGGTGCTGGCGCTGCGTGAACAGCGGTTGCCGCGGACGCTGCACGCCGACGAGCCGTCGTCGCATGTGGACTGGACCGCCGGTGCGGTCCGGCTACTGGCCGAGGATCGTGGCTGGCCGCAGGGGGAGCGTTCGCGCCGGGCGGGTGTGTCGTCGTTCGGGATCAGCGGGACGAACGCGCACGTCATCGTCGAAGAAGCCCCGGCCGCCGAACCGGCCGTGGTGAAGGAGCGGCCGTCGGCCGACCTGCCGGTGGTGCCGTGGGTGCTGTCGGGCCGGAGCGCGCGGGCGGTGGAGGCACAGGCCGGGCGTCTGGCGGAGTTCCTCGACGAGCGGGACTCCTCCGCTGTCGACGTGGGCCTTTCGCTGGTGACGACGCGCGCCGTCCTGGAGCACCGCGCGGTGGTGCTGGGCGCCGACGACGCCCTTCGCGCGGGTCTGGCCGACCTGGACGGCCCTTCGGTGGTGTCCGGTGTGGTGTCGGAGGGGCGTACGGGCTGGATGTTCACGGGGCAGGGGAGCCAGCGGCTGGGTATGGGCCGTGAGTTGTATGGCGCCTTCCCGGTGTTCGCGAAGGCGCTGGATGAGGTGTGCGGTTTTCTGGACGCGGAGCTGGCGGGCAGGCCGGGGTTTGAGCACTCGGTGCGGGAGGTGTTGTTCGCGGCGGAGGGTTCTGCCGAGGCGGCTCTGCTGGAGGGGACCGGGTATGCGCAGNCGGCGTTGTTCGCGGTGCAGGTGGCGCTGGTGGAGTTGCTGCGGTCGTGGGGCATGGGTCCG
>NZ_JAIWIH010000100.1:0-5960 GCF_052851135.1 Streptomyces sp. BRA346
CCACCGCGTATTCATCGAGGCCAGCACCCACCCCGTCCTCACCGTCGGCATGCAGGAGACGTTCGAGGAAGCCGGGATCCAGGCCGCCACCGTCCCCACCCTGCGCCGCGACCACGGTGGCCACGCCCAACTGATGCGCGCGCTCGCCCAGGCCTTCACGGCGGGGGTCGAGGTGGACTGGTCCCGCCGGTTCCCCGCCGATCCGGCGCCCCGCGTCATCGACCTGCCCACGTACGCCTTCCAGCGCGAACGCTACTGGCTCGACCGACGTGGCGGGGCGAGTGGCGATCCCGCCGAACTGGGGCTGATGTCCGCCGGGCATCCGCTGCTCGGTGCCGCCGTGGAGATGGCCGAGGGCGGCACCCATCTGCTGACCGGGCGGCTGTCCCCGCAGACCCACCCGTGGCTGAACGACCACCGGGTGCTGGACACCGTGCTGCTGCCCGGGACCGCTTTCGCCGAACTCGCCCTGCACGCCGCCGCCCGGACCGGCTGTGACCAGGTGTCCGAGCTGACCCTGGCCGCGCCCCTGGTCGTGCCGGACGGCGAGGCGGTCGATGTCCAGATCGTGGTCGGCGCCCCCGGCCCCGGCGATGAGCGCGCCCTCACCATCCATGCCCGTCCCGCCGCCGAGAGCGGTGACGCCGCGTGGACACGGCACGCCACCGGTGCGCTCGCCCCCTCACCCGCGACGGCGCCCCTCGCGCTCGACGGTACGTGGCCGCCACCGGGGGCCACACCGCTGCCCGTACGGGACTTCTACGCGCGGCTCGACGACCACGGCTACGCCTACGGCCCGTCGTTCCAGGGGCTCACCGCCGCATGGCGGCTGGACGACGACCTGTACGCCGAAGTGGCGCTGCCCGAGGGCGAACGCGCCTCCGCCACCGGGTACGGCATCCACCCGGCGCTGCTCGACGCCGCCCTCCACACCCGCGCCCTCGGCGTCGCCCCCGATTCCGAGGAGGCGCAGCGGGTCCTGCTCCCCTTCGTCTGGAGCGGTCTGCGGCTGTACGCCACCGGTGCCGAGGCCCTGCGGGTACGCATCACCCCCACCGCGGCGGACCGGCTGGCTCTCCACGTCTGCGATCCGGTGGGCGCACCGGTGGTGACCGTGGACGATCTGATCCTGCGGCCCGTACCGGAAGACGCCCGGCTGGGCCGGGCCCGGTTCGCGGGCCGCAACGCGCTGTTCCAGCTCGGCTGGGTGCCTCTGCCCCTGCCCGAGAGCGGGGCCGAGGGTCGCCCGGCGCTCCGTACGGCCGTCCTCGGGGCCGACGCGGAACCGCTGGTCGCCGCCCTGCCCGACGCCTCGCGTCATCCCGGGCTCGACACCGTCCGGACGGCCGTGGCGGATGGCGCGCCGGCGCCCGACGTCATGTTCGCCACCGTCACCACTCCCCCGGACGCCGAGCCGGTCGAGCACACGCATCGCATCGGCACCGAAGTGCTCTCGCTGCTCCAGGACTTCCTCGCCGCCCCCGAGTTCAGTGGCTCCCGGCTGGCCGTCGTCACGCGGCGCGCGGTGGCCGCCCACGGCCATGACGACATCCACGACCTGCCCGCCTCCGCCGCCTGGGGTCTGGTGCGCAGCGCCCAGTCGGAGAACCCCGGCCGGGTGCTGCTGCTCGACCTGGATGAGCATGAGCTTTCACCGCGCGCGGTGGCGGACGCGGTCGGCTCGGGCGAGCCGCAGATCGCGCTGCGCGCCGGGCAGGCGTACGTGGCCCGGCTCGCCCATGACGACGCCGCCAGGCGGCTCACCCCGCCCGATGGCCCGGCGGCGTGGCGGCTGGGGCTCACCGGACACGGCAGCCTGGACCATCTCGCCCTGGTCGCCTGCCCGGAGAACACGCGCCCGCTGGGCCCCGGCGAGGTGCGGGTGGCGCTGTACGCGGGCGGGGTGAACTTCCATGACGTCGTGGTGGCGCTGGGCATGGTGGAGGACCCCCGGCCGCTCGGTGGCGACGGTGCGGGCGTGGTGGTCGAAGTGGGCCCGGACACCGACCGGTTCGCCGTGGGTGACCGGGTGATGGGCCTGTTCAACGGCACCGGACCGCTGGTCGTCACCGACAGTCGGCTCATCACCCGGATGCCGGACGGCTGGTCGTACGCGCAGGCGGCGACCATCCCCTCGGCCTTCCTCACCGCGTACTACGGGCTGGCCGATCTCGCGGGACTGCGCTCCGGGGAGAAGCTGTTGCTGCACGCGGCCACGGGCGGGGTCGGGCTGGCGGCCGTGCAGCTGGCCCGGCACTGGGGGGTTGAGGTGTACGCCACCGCGAGCCCCGGCAAGTGGCATGCGCTGCGGGCCCGTGGCTTCGACGACCGCCACATCGCCTCCTCCCGCACGCTCGACTTCGAGGACCGGGTGCGCGAGGCCGCGGGGTCCGTCGATGTGGTGCTCAATGCGTTGGCGGGTGACTTCGTGGACGCGTCGCTGCGGCTGCTGGCGCCCGGCGGTCGCTTCATCGACATGGCCAGGACTAACATCCGTGACCCCGCCCAGGTCGGCGCCGAGCACGCCGGGGTCGTCTACCGTGCGTTCGACCTCGTCGGCGGTGCCGGTCCGGACCGTATCCAGCAGATGCTGGCCGAGCTGTCGGTGCTGTTCGATGACGGGGCGCTGGATCCCCTGCCCACCACGGTGTGGGACATCCGACGGGCTCCCGAGGCGTTCCGCCACTTCAGCCAGGCACGCCACATCGGCAAGATCGTACTGACGATTCCCCAGGCCCTCGGCCCGGAGGGCACCGTCCTGATCACCGGTGGCACCGGCACCCTGGGGGCCGCCACCGCCCGCCATCTGGTGATCCGCCACGGCGTACGGAGGCTGTTGCTGGTCAGCCGCCGGGGGCCGGACTCGCCGGGGGCTCCCGAACTGGCGGCGGAGCTGGGCGAACTGGGCGCACAGGTCACGGTGGCCGCGTGTGACACCGCGGACCGGGCGTCCCTCGCCAAGCTGCTGGAGTCCGTTCCCGAGCGCCACCGGCTCACCGCGGTGGTCCATGCCGCAGGGTTGCTGCGCGATGCCACGGTCGAGGCGCTGACGCCCGCGCAGGTCGATGACGTCCTGCGGGCGAAGGCGGACGCGGCGTGGAATCTGCACGAGCTGACCCGCGACCTGGGGCTTTCGGCGTTCGTGCTGTTCTCCGCCGCCGCCGGGCTGCTCGGCGCCGCGGGGCAGGGCAACTACGCGGCAGCCAACGCCTTCCTGGACGCCCTGGCCCAGCACCGCCACGCCCAGGGCCTGCCCGCGACCTCCCTGGCCTGGGGCTATTGGGAGCAGGTCACCGGGATGACCGGGGACATGACCGACGCCGACCGGGACCGGCTGGCGCGGGCGGGCATCGTGGGGCTGGAGACCGAGCAGGGGCTCGCGCTGCTCGACATCGCCCTCGCCAGTGGCCTGCCCACGCTGGCGCCCATCCGCCTGGACCTGGCCGCCCTGCGGCGCCAGGCCCGGGACACCGCACCACCGGCCCTCTTCCGTACCCTCGTGCGCGGCGGCACGTCGCAGGCCGCCGCCAAAGCAGCCGGGGTGTCCGCCGCGGACCCGGCGCGGTCGCTCGCGGCGCTCTCCGAGGAGGACCGGCAGCAGGCGCTCCTCAGGCTGGTGCGCGGCCATACCGCGACCGTGCTGGGCCACGACGCGGCGGAGTCCATCCACCCCGCGCAGAACTTCCGGGAACTCGGCTTCGACTCCCTGACCGCGGTCGAGCTGCGGAACCGGCTCGGCGCCGCCACCGGGCTGCGGCTGCCCGCCACTTTGGTCTTCGACCACCCCACGCCCACAGCGGTCGTCCGGCTCCTGGACGAGTTGCTGGTCCCGGCCGGGGCCGCCCCGACCGGGTCCCTCCTCGCCGACCTGGACGCCATCGGCGCGGCCCTGGGCACCGTGGCCGACGACCCGGAGCAGCGGACGCGGATCGCCGGGCGGCTGCGGGAGCTGCTGCGCAGGGTGGACGGCGATCGTGAAGAGGTGTCCGCCGAGGACGACCTGGACTCGGCTACCGACGAGGAGCTGTTCCAGGTGCTCGACGGCGAACTGAACGCCCCCTTCGACGACAGTCTCCGCTGACCTTCCCCGCCTTCCGATGGATGCCTTTCCGATGAATCCAGACGGCCGTGACGATCGGGTTGATGTGACATGACGGACGACGAGAAGCTCCGCAGCTACCTGAAGCGGGCGACCGCCGATCTGCGCCTGGCCAAACGGCAGTTGCGCGAGGCCGACGAGCGGGCCCGGGAGCCCATCGCCATCATCGGGATGGCCTGCCACTTCCCCGGTGACGTGGCCTCTCCGGAGGATCTGTGGCGGGTGGTGAGCGACGGGGCGGACGTCATCTCGTCCTTTCCCGAGGACCGCGGCTGGGATCTGGACGGCCTCTACGACCCGGATCCCGAGCGTGCCGGGACGAGTAGCGCCCGGGAGGGTGGTTTCCTCCGCGATGTGGCCGATTTCGACGCCGACTTCTTCGGGATCAGCCCGCGCGAGGCCGCGGCGATGGATCCGCAGCAGCGGCTGCTGCTGGAGACGGCGTGGGAGGCGTTCGAGCGGGCCGGGCTCGGCCGGGACGCGCTGAACGGGAGCGACACCGGGGTGTTCGCGGGGGTGGACTCGTACCACTATCTGTCGCTCATCGGGCAGAAGACCAGCGACGCGGCGGGCTATGTCGCCACCGGCAACCTGGGCAGTGTGGTATCGGGCCGGGTGTCGTACTCCTTCGGTCTCGAGGGGCCCGCGGTCACGGTGGACACGGCGTGCTCGTCATCGCTGGTGGCGACGCACATGGCGGCGCAGGCGCTGCGGCAGGGCGAATGCACCCTCGCCCTGGCGGGCGGGGTGACGGTGATGGCGACACCGGGTGGCTTCACCGAGTTCTCCCGTCAGCGCGCTCTGTCGCCGGACGGGCGGTGCAAGGCGTTCGCGGCGGCCGCGGACGGCACCGGCTTCTCCGAGGGCGTCGGACTGGTGCTGCTCGAGCGGCTGTCGGACGCGCGGCGCAACGGGCACCGGGTGCTGGCCGTCATCCGGGGCTCGGCGGTCAACCAGGACGGCGCCAGCAACGGGCTGACCGCGCCGAACGGGCCCTCGCAGCAGCGGGTGATCCGGCTGGCGCTCGCCAACGCCCGGCTGGCGCCCCGCGAGGTGGACGCGGTGGAGGCGCACGGCACCGGTACGACGCTCGGCGACCCGATCGAGGCGCAGGCGCTGCTGGCCACGTACGGACAGGACCGGCCGGACGGGCGGCCGCTGTGGCTGGGCTCCATCAAGTCGAACCTCGGGCACACCCAGGCCGCCGCCGGGGTGGCCAGTGTGATCAAGATGGTGATGGCGATGCGGCATGGGGTGCTTCCGCAGTCCCTGCACATCGACGAGCCGTCGCCGCATGTGGACTGGACAGCCGGTGAGGTGCGGCTGCTGACGGAACAGGTCGTCTGGGCGGCGGACGACCGTCCGCGCCGCGCGGGCGTGTCCTCCTTCGGGATCAGCGGCACCAACGCCCATCTGATCCTGGAGGAGGCGCCGGAGGAAGCGGAGCAGGACGGCACGCGACCGGACACCGCTGACGTCGGCGTCGTGCCGTGGGTGGTGTCGGGACACAGCGCCGCGGCGTTACGGGGTCAGGCGCGGGCGTTGGCCGAGCGGGTGGCCGCCGACGCGGACGTTTCGCCCACCGAGGTGGGCTGGTCGCTGATCCGTACCCGGTCGGTGTTCGACCACCGCGCGGTGGTCGTGGGTGAGGGCCGCGACGAGCTGACGGCGGGGCTCATGGCGCTGGCCGCCGGGGACACCCATCCCGGAGTGGTCGAACCCGGCGGCCCGGCGGCCGCGGGTGGCCTCGGCGCTGGTGGCACGGGCCCGGTGCTGGTGTTCCCGGGGCAGGGTTCGCAATGGGCCGGAATGGGCGCCGCACTGCTGGACGACTCCCCCGTCTTCGCCACCCGCGTCGCCG
>NZ_JAIWIH010000101.1:0-5622 GCF_052851135.1 Streptomyces sp. BRA346
TCCAGCGGGTACTTCCTCGGGGCAGGCATCGTCTGGGCTCCTCTCATGAGACCCATCTGACCCCCTGTCACTCCTCCCCGCATCTCGGGGGAACCTCACTCGGCGAGAGTTCCGTCGAGCAGGACGTGACTGGGATCCGTTTCCCACAGGACCCGCAGCAGCCCGGGCGCCCGGCGGGACAGGTGGCTGACGACGGTGGTGACGTAGGCGTGGGCGGTGCCGACGGATATACCGAAACCGGCGGCGATCTGCGCGAGCGTGTCATGCCGGCGAAGGTAGACCCGGGCGACGAGAGCACGCTGGTGAGGCGGGAGCTTGCAGCGGCGGTCACCCTCACGGGTGACGATGAGCATGGTTACCCACTCGACCAGGGCATGCGGGAGGTCGAGTGCGGCAGGAAAGGGAACCAACGAGGCTCCTGCGCTGATGAGTTGAGACGTCGAACACCTCTCTCAACGGCACAGGAGCCTCGTGCGTTGCGGGAGGCCGCCCTGGCTTTGTTCACGAGAAGCGACAGCAGATATTCACCATTTCCGGAGGCGGTCACGAGGGCTGCAGCGTTCGAATTGTTCACGAGCTGCGGCAGCGCCATTGCCGATCCTCAGTGGCGGTACGCGGCTGTCGCGATCTTGATGAATGATCGGGTCAACGGGTTGGTGTCTCCTTCGTTACACACCGCCACCACTCGGCTCGGCGCCATGTCGATCAGCGGCACCACGGTGAACTCCGCGGGCAGGTCGTGTCCGAGCGGGGCCAGGCCGACCGTGCCGTTCCACAGCACAGCCTGCAGGCATTCCTGGACGGCGCGCACCACTGGTCCCTCCCGCGGCCTGCCACCGTTCCAGTACGACTGCCAGATGGGGTCTGTGCCCTGCGGGAACTGGAACCACCGGCGGTCGCGCAGCTCGGCCAGCCGCAGCTCATCGCGGCGGGCCAGCGGATCGTCGGCGCGCAGGACCACGCCGACCGGATCGGTCCGCAGCGCACGCACCGTCAGGGCGGTCTCGTCGAACGGTGCCCGGGTGAGGGCGACGTCGACCAGTCCAGCGCGCAGTCCGCACGTCGGGTCAGTCAGATCGGTGTCGCGGATGCGGATGTCGACTCCGGGGTGGTTTCGGCGGTAGGCCGCGGCCAGCCTGGCCACTCCCGGGTCGGTGCCGTCGCCCAAGATGCCGACGGTGATAGTCGCGACGCCGGCTGCTGCGCTCACACGCACCCGGACGCGGTCGGCGTGGTCGAGTAGGGCTCGCGCCTCGTCGAGCAGCACCGCGCCCACTGGAGTGAGCGTGACGCCGGTGGTCGAGCGGGCGAAGAGCAGGGCCCCGACCTCGGCTTCCAACTGCTTGATCGCCCGGCTCAGCGGCGGCTGACTCATATGCAGTCGGGTGGCGGCCCGGCCGAAGTGGAGTTCCTCGGCGACCGCCACGAAGTAGCGCAAGGTCCGTAGCTCCACGCTGCAACGATACCCATGAGGTATCGGCTCTGCTGAATGGGTCTTGGACACCGGCGAGGTCCCGGCGGTGCACTCGTGACCATGACCGAAAAAGCGAAGACCAGCGAGCCGCAGGCCGACCCCGCCGTATCGGTGGTGGGTCCCCACGACGGCGAGACGATCGTTCTGGGCGCCACGCGCATGCGCGTTCTGGAGGACGGCAGCCACACCGGGCACCGCCTCGCGATCGCCGAGTCCGTCCTCGCCCCGCACACGCAGGGCCCGCCGCAGCACCGCCATGGCCAACACGACGAGGGCTTCTATGTCCTCTCCGGCACCGTGCGGTTCACCGTCGGGGACGAGGACTACGACGCCGCCGCGGGGACGCTCGTCATGGTTCCGCCCGGCACCCCGCACACCTTCGCCAACCTGACCGACCAACCCGCCGTCATGCTCAGCACATTCACACCCGACCTGTATGTGCAGTACTTCCGAGACCTTCATGAGGTGCTCGCATCCGGACAGCCGCTGACGCCACAGGCCAACATCGACACAATGAGCCGCTACGCGACACAGCCCGCGACCGACCTCGCCTGAAGTCGGCGGGACGGAACGGCCCGGCCGCCCTCCTTTCGGCCTCTGGGGCCGTGGCGCTCCCGCCCTTCGCGTCCGAACCCCTCGGACGACGGACCGGCCGTCTCCAGGGGCTTCCCTGGCACTCGACGCAATCGACAGGACCCCGCGAACCGGGGCCCCCGTGAACGGAAACCATGAACATCGCCTACTGGATCGTCGCGGGACTGCTCGCGCTCTTCTACTTCTACGCAGGCACGCTGAAGGTGATCCGCAGCCGCGATCAACTCCGACCGATGATGGCTTGGGTCGACCGTATTCCCCTGCCCGCCCTCAGGGCGCTGGGGGCGGTCGAAATACTCGGCGCGGCCGGTCTGGTCCTGCCACCGCTGACCGGTACCGCTCCTTGGCTGGCGTCGGCCGCAGCCATCGGCTTCGTACTTCTGCAGACCGGTGCGATCGCCGTTCACCTGACCGGAGAAGACCGCCGGATCACACTCAATGTCGCACTCACCGCCACCGCGGCCGTGACCGTCTGGTTGGCCACCAGACCGTGACCGTGGCTCAGTCCTCGACCGGCGGAGGCGACTGCTCGGCCAGCCGCCTCACGGCCGCTGTCACTTCTCATGAACATCGAACACGCCGCCGTCCACGCGCTGCGCGGTGAGGCGTACATCTGCTGTCGAAACTCGTGAACAAAGCCAGCCACCCCGTCACCCGACCAGTGGCCACTCTGAAAACGCTCAGTTATGGCACATCTATACAACGAGCTGGAACAGGTCGGCATCGTTCCGATCTGTGTCGCGAACACTGCGCTTACCGAAAATGTCATCCGCCCTGGCGGGAGGAGTGCGCGCGGTGTACCGGAGGTCGACCGGCGAAGTCGCCAGAACAAGCGCTCTCACGAGGCTGGCGCTCACCAGCAAGGTGATCGACCGTGCTGTTGCGACTGGCTTACCTCGGCGTGATTCAGGCTTCTTGGTCAGCGCACGTCAGGGTTTGTCGTATACGCACTCTCCGCCCACCCAGGTGGAGCACACCCTGACTTCGGCCAGTTGGTCCGGATCCACGGTGGTGATGTCCGTGTCCAGAACTGTCAGGTCGGCGAGTCGTCCCACCGTCAGGGTTCCCTTGATCGCTTGCTCGGCGGTGGCGGCCGCCGAGGCCCGGGTGTACACGTCCACCGCGTCGAGCGCAGTGATGCGCTGCCGGGCGCCGACCACGGTGCCACGCGCCGTGACACGGGTGACCAGGGAGCGGATGGCGAGCAGTGGATCTGCCGGTGCCAGTGGGTAGTCGGAGGAGCCGGCCGCCACGACCCTCGCGTCACGCAGTGATCGGTGCGCGCAGACGTCGTCGGCGCGTTCACCGTAGAACTTGACCAGGGTCTCGCCGTGCAGGGTCACGAACGGTCCGAACGGTACCGTGATCACCTGAGCTCGGGCGAGGCGGGCGACCAGGTCGTCGTCGACGAGGCTGCAGTGCTCGATCCGGTGTCCGGCGTGTCGCTGCGGCAGTGACTCGAAGACGTCGAGGACTTTCTGGATCGCCTGGTCCCCGTTGGCGTGCACCGCGACCCGGCCGCCCGCGGCGTCGATCGCCCGGACGGTCGTGGCGAACTCGTCGTCGGTGAGGATCTGGAGCCCGTTGTCGTTGCCCATGGCACTGGGGTAGGGCGATCGGCACAGGCACGTTCCGCCGGAGAGGGCCCCGTCGAGCATCATCTTCACGCCGACGGTTCGCAGCCGGTGGGGCGCCGGGTGGTCGGACGGAGGTGCGGCCGGGTCGGCGTAGGCGTGCCACAGCAGCATGCCGACTCGCGCGGTGAGTTCGCCGGCGGCCAGGGCGTCGGTGTAGAGCTGCCGCTCGGTGGGGGTGACGAGCGCGTCGCAGAACGAGGTGATCCCGTAGGCGTGCAGTTCGCCGATCACTTCCTTCAGCGCGGCCCGCTGGGCTGCGGGCGGCCCGGCCGACGCGATCGAGGGCGTCCCCGCGCCGGGCAGCCACGGGTCGAGCCAGGCGCGCTCCACGAGATGCCCGTTCAGGCGGCCGTCGGTGTGGACGCCCAGTTGCCCGCCGTGCGGGGCGTCGGCGACGTCCCGGTAGCCCAGCGCGGCGAGGCCGGCGCTGTTCACCACGGCCCGGTGGAGCGAGTAGTGCACGAGGAGGACCGGATGGCTGCGGGAGACCTGGTCGAGCAGGTCCCGGTCGACGGTGCCGAGGCGGCGCTCGTCCAGTGGCTGTCCGATCACCCATTGCCCCGGCGGGGTGTGCGCGGCGCGTCGGCGCAGGGCCTGGAGCGCCTGGTCGAGGTCGGCCACCGCGTCGAGGTCGACTCGGACGCGGGCGAGGGCGGCCTGCGACGGGTGGCAGTGGGCGTCGTTGAGGCCGGGGACGGCGAGCGCGCCGTCCAGGCCGATCTCCTCGGCTCCGGGGAACTCGGACCGCAGTGCGCGGCGTGTGCCGGTGCCGGCGATCCACCCGGCGCGGATGGCGAGTGCTTCGGGCTCGGTGCCGTCACCGGCGACGATGCGGGGACCGGTGAGGATCCTGGTGCGTGGTGTCACGAGGCGGTGTCCGGCACCTGGTGCGCTGTCATGTCGACGTCCCTGGTCTCCGGGCCGAGCGCGCCGTCGACAGCGACGAGCGCGCCGCCGAGCACGATGAGGACGACGGGTGCCAGCGCGTTCCCCACGATCGTGGCGAGTCCGCTGATGTAGAAGGCGTAGAACGCCGGTATGACCAGGGCGAGGCTGTATCCGACTCCGTAGCCGGTGGCGCGGATCGCGGCCGGGAACCGTTCGGTGAGGTAGGCGGCGATGGGGCCGTACAGCGAGATCGTGGAGATCTGCACACCGACGGCCAGCAGGGTGGGGAGCACGTGGTCGTCCGCGTTCAGCGTGGTGAGGAGTGCGTAGCAGGTGGAGGCGAAGATCGCGGCGACGATGCCGAAGGCGATGTAGAAGCGGCGTCGCCCGATGCGTTGTGAGAGCACGGCACAGCCGACGAAGGACCCGACGCAGACGACCGAGGAGATCAGCAGGACGATGCTCACGGTGCGGTCCGGGAGCCCTACGTCGGCCTTGAGCGTGGCGGGCAGGACCGCGGCGGCGATGTTGGTGAGGAGCCACGCTCCGGTCATGAGGATGAAGACCTGTGCGAGCGCTCGGCGGTGGCGTCCGCCGAGCAGCTCACGCAGCGGCGATCCGGTCGTCTGGGCGGCTTCGAAGGCGGGAGCTTCCTCGACGTTGCGCCGGTAGTAGAAGAAGAGCACGATGCCGAGCAGGCCGCCGATGAAGAACGGGATCCGCCAGCCCCACTGGACGTATGCGCTGTCGAGGCCGGTCGGCGGCATGACGCTGAGCAGGAGCAGGCTGAGACCGGCGATCGACGCGGCTGCCGAGGACGCGTACGCCAAGGGCGGCAGATTGTGATCGACGAGTGCGCCCCGAACTGCCGGTCTTGGAAGGTGGACGAGTGTCAGCACCGGGACCTGCGTCAGTACGGGACGATCTGCCTGTGGGGCTCGGAAAGTCGTCGCTGCAGGTGACGTCAGGTATTCGGCCTCGGCTGAGAGCATGTCCGCGTGACCGTCTCACTGGTGTACAAGGTCGTGC
>NZ_JAIWIH010000102.1:0-5439 GCF_052851135.1 Streptomyces sp. BRA346
ACGCCTTGACCGTCGACCCCGGCGTCACCGTCCACCGCTGCCCAGCCGAGCCCGTACACGACGAGATCTGCACCGCCGTCCCATCCGCCGAACTGCCGTTACGGACATCCAGGCACTTGCCCGCGACCCCCAGGACCGGACCCGCGCCAGGGGTCTGGCCGCCGCCGGGATCGAAGGTGAACGCGTCGACGTCGAAGAGGAATCCGGAGCCGCCGGCGAAGGTCAGGTAGAGCGTGGTGGTGCCGGCCGGCGCACCGGAGATCGAGCCGCCCACGGTGGTGAAGTTCGTCCACGAGCCGGTGACCGGGACGGTGGCGGAGCCGAGGACGGTGCCGGTCGGCGAGCCGGCCCGGACCTGCAACGTGCCGCCCGCGCCGGCTGAGGACACCCGGGCGCTGAACGACGTGGCGTTGCTCAGTTTGTAGGGCTCGAATGCGATCCAGTCGCCGTTGTCGATGTCGCCGACGGACTTGCCGCCCTCGGCGGTCGACTTGTCGAAGGTGGTGATGCCGGACGATGTCTTGTAGTGCTCGGCCTGCCGGTGCTTCGGCTGCAGGATGTGCTGGGTGTGCGTGGTGAGCCCGGCGTTGTCGGTGTACTCGGCATCGAAGACCCCGAAGATGTTCGCCGCGTCGTCGTGCTCACCGTCGACCGGGATGGTGATCGTGCCGGAGCAACCGGTCTTCGAGGTGATCGGATGGCCGTGGCTGTCGTGACCGACGATGTACGTCAGCTTGACCTTGGCGCAGTCGACCGTGCCGTCCTCCGGATCCGTCACGGTGATACGGAACGGCACGGTGTCGCCGAAGGCGAAGATCTCCCCCGCGGCGGGGCTGTCGATGGTCACGGTCGGCGCGGTGTTGCCGACGGTGATCCGCACGTCGGCGGTGCCCGTGGCGCCCTGCGGGTCGCGCACGGTCAGCGTGGCCGTGTAGTCGCCGTTCGTGTGGTACGTCTTCGTCGGGTTGGCGGCGGTGGAGGTGGTGCCGTCACCAAAGCTCCACGCATAGGTCAGTGCCCCGCCCTCGGGGTCGGACGAGCCGGCCGAGGAGAAGGTCACGGTCAACGGCGCCGCGCCGGAGGTCCGGTTGGCGCCGGCCACCGCCGTGGGCGCCCGGTTGCCGCCGCCGACGTGGTCGAAGCGGTAAAGGGCGGAGTACTGGTCGCCCTGATACAGCCCGGCGCCGTAGTCCAGCACGTAGTAGGAGCCGTCCGGGCCGAACGCCGAGTCGATCACCTGCTTGCCGTTCCAGGGGAAGCTGTCGATGGTCCCCGGGGAGCCGTCGGCGTTGAGGTGGATCGGCTTGATCCAGCCGCGGCCGAACTCCGTGGCGAAGAACTGCCCGTCGAACGACTGCGGGAACTTCGTGGGCGAGCTGACGTCGGGGTCGTACCGGTACACCGGGCCGGCCATCGGCGACTCCGAGCCTCCGCCGAACGCCGGCGGGCTGCCGGCGTCGCCGCCGTAACGGATCCAGGCGGCCTTGGCAGGGGGCAGCGTGCTCAAGCCGGTGTTGCGGAACGAGTTGTTCGTCGGCCCGCCCGAGCAGTTGTACTTCGCGCCTGCCGTGTTGGTGGCGAAGTCCCACTCGGCGTACGTCTCGGAACTCGTGTTCGTGCCGGTGCAGTACGGCCAGCCATAGAAGCCCGGGCCCGTGATGCGGTTGAACTCGACCTGGCCCTGCGGCCCGCGCGCCGAGGTGGCGCCGGCATCGGGGCCGTAGTCGCCGACGTAGACGATGCCGGTGGCCTTGTCCACGCTCATCCGGAACGGGTTGCGCAGGCCCATCGCGTAGATCTCCGGCCGGGTCCTGGCCGTTCCGGGCGGGAACATGTTGCCTGCCGGGATCGAGTACGACCCGTTCTCGTTCACCTTGATTCGTAAGATCTTGCCGCGCAGGTCGTTGGTGTTGGCGGCGGTGCGCTGCGCGTCGAACGCCGGGTTGCGGTTGGCCCGCTCGTCGAGTGGGGAATATCCGGCGGACTCGAACGGGTTGGTGTCGTCGCCCGTGGACAGGTACAGGTTGCCTGCCGCGTCGAAGTCGATGTCTCCGCCGGCGTGGCAGCAGATACCTCGGTCAGCCGGCACGTCGAGGATGTCCACTCTGCTGGACTGGTTGAGCGAGAAGTCGGCGTTGAGCGTGAAGCGGGAAAGCCGGTTGACACCCTGCCACGCCGACCAGTTGCCGCCGGTGGTCGGTGCGTCGCCTCCTGGTGTGGACAGCGGCGGGGCGTAGTACAGGTAGATGTGCCGGTTGGTGGCGAAGCCCGGGTCGATGCCGATGCCCTGCAGGCCGTCCTCGTCGTGCGCGTACACGGGGATGGTGCCGATCACCGTGGTGGTGCCGCCCGCATCCGTGCGGCGCACGGTCCCGTTGCGAGCGGTGTGCAGCACCGACCGGTCGGCGAGTACGGCCAGCGACATCGGCTCACCGACCTCCGCGACCCCGCGGGCCAGTTGGACCTGCTGGAAGTCGGCGGCGTTGATCGGGTGCGCCGAGGCCGGGGTGGCACTGGAGAAGGCGGCGATGAGAGCGGTCGCGACCAGGAGCAGAGCCGAACCAATGGCCTGCCAACGCGCGGTTGCAACCTTCCTGATTTTCATGAACATGTCAAATACAGTCCCCTTCCTGAACAGATGGCTGCCAGGCTTGGGGCGCGCGCTGCCGCGCCGATGCCGTAGCGGGATGTCGCCGCTTCGGCCTGCTGGGTGTGCTTCAGCAGGCCACTACGCCGAGCGGGGGCAACAGCTCGGAAACAGGAGAAGTCGATGGCCACCGCGCTGTCGGGTCACATCGACGACCGTGACGGTGCACCGACAAGGCTAGAAGACTTCAGCCCAATATGTCCACAGTTCCTCCGGACCAGCCAGGCTTTTGGTCTGTTGTGGAGCACGTTACGAAGGGCCCGAGCCCTGTCAGGACTCGGTGCCATCTCCAACCCGAACTGGCGGGACGCAGACGGGTGCCTGATGGCCGCCGCCCGCTCGACATCCCGGCCGAGCCCGGCCACACCTTCGCCGGCCACGAACACACCCTGCGCTCCGCAGCCGAGGTTGGAGCGCCCGGAGTCCCGCGAGGAAGGTGTCGGCGTGCTTTGAACCGTGGTTCTGGATCACTTTCAGTGCCGGAGCCACGGAGGGTCACCAAAACCGCGATCATGAACGGCCTCACGCCGCGAGGAGGATCCGCTTTCGGAGCAGGTCGAAGTTGGCGCGGCCGAACATTTGCCGCTTGATCATCTTGATCTTGTTGTTGTGGCCCTCGACGGCGCCGGAGCTGTAGCGGAGGCTGAGCCCGGCGACGACGGCGTCGAGGTCCTGGCCGAGGCCGGTGACGAAGCCGTGCAGGGCGGGCACGTCGTCAGCCTGCACGCGTTCTATCCATTGACCGAGTTCGCGGCCCCGGCGGTCGTTCATCAATTCGGCGAAGGCGCGGACGTGTTCGGCGGTTCGGTCGAGGGCGGGGCAGCGGGTGAGAATCTGCTTGAGCAGCTGGGCCTGGTCGTCGTCGAGCCGGTCGGGGCGGCGGGTGATCCAGCTGGTCACGTCGCGCACGGACGGCGCTTTGCGGGGCGGATCGTCATGCGGCAAGGCTTCGCGGAGCCGTTGGACGTACCTTTTCACCACGCTCTCGCCGCCGGGATAGCCGCGCTCGCGGACTTCCTCGAACAGTCGGCGGGCCACGGTGCAGCCTTCGGTCCACCGCTGATGCAGGTAGGACTTGTAGGGGTCGAGGATGCTGGTCCGGCCGGTCCACCGTCCGACCAGGAGTTCGTCCGCGGTGGCCGCATTGGCGAGGCGGCGGACGGTGTTGCGGGCCAAGTCCAGTCGGCGGGCGATCGGCCGCAGCCCGAGCCCCTCGTCCAGCAGGGCGTGGACGGCCGCGTGCTGCTCGCGCACCCGGTCGGACAGACGGCCCGACTGGCCGTGGTTCATCCGGGGAAGGCGGCGCAGGCTCCGGGCTCTCCAGGGGCTCGGCGACGCGGTCCGGGGCACTGTTCTCCGGCTCGCGCAGCAGGGCTCGGTGCTGGATGACCGTCTTCTCGACGGCCTCGGCCAGGTTTTTCCAGATGTGCCACCGGTCCGCGACGTGAATCGCGTCCGGGGCGCCGAGTCGTCCGGCCTCGGCGTATGCGGTGGACCGGTCACGGCAGATCACCTCGACGCCGGGGTGGCCGGCGAGCCAGGCGGCCACCGTCGCCGTGGCCCGGTCGGGCAGCAGATCAACCGGACGGCGCCTATCGATGTCCACCAGGATCGTGCCGTAGTTGCGTCCCTTGCGCAGGGCGAACTCGTCCACCCCGAGCACCCGCGGCGTGTGCACTTCGGGCTCCGGCAGACGGCGTATCAGCCGCAGGAGCGTCGACCGGCTCGCCCTGACCGCGAGCGTGTTCGCCAGGCGGGCGCCGGCCCGGCCCGCCAGCATCACCGCTACCTGTTGCAGCACCGTCTGCAGCCCGGAGCTTCGCCGTCCGTGCCGGAAGGTGAGTCCGTCGACCTGCTCGGCGAAAGTGGTCCGCCGGCAGGCGCGGTCGCAGCAGCGGAACCGCCGGACCTGTAACTCGATCACCACGGGCCGCCCGGCGACTGCAGTGTCGGCGAGACGGCGTACGTATCGGCTGTGCACTCGGCCCGACGTCGTCCCGCAGGCGGGACACGCGGCCCGCTCGGCCGACGTGTGGGCCTGCACGACCATTAACTCGCCGTCGACCACAGCGTTTTCGATCATTACGCCTTCGACCTGGTGGAACCACAGGTCCTGGAGGAACACATCACCCACAGCCGTTCATGATCGCGGTTTTGGTGACCCTCCGTGGCTCCGGCACTGAAAGTGATCCAGAACCTGAACCGTGACCCCCTATCGGTCGATGAAAAGTGACCCCTTCCGTGATCAAGTGATCAGGCTGGCTCCATGGGAGTCAGGTGGAAGAGGTGATCATCTGGCCGTCTACCAGGCGCTACGCCACGCGATGACCGAGGCCGTCGAGGTGGCCCCCGGCACCGACCCGGACCGCGCCTCCTTCACGGTCGCCCTGGAGACCGCCAAAGACCAGCTCATCGCCGCCGCCGACGTACTGCCCGACGCCGGACCGGGGCGGATCGCACCAGCCGTGCTGGACAACCTGCTCCCGCCCCGCCGGGCGCGCATCACGCCCTGCCGGGTCAAGTGCCCGATCTCCCGCTATGCCGCACCACCGGACCAGGTACAAGTCCTGGGCGCTTCCCGGATCACCAGCCTCGCCATCACCGTGCACCCGGCCGCCGGACCGGGCCCCGACGGACGCCGTGACCGCACGCCACGTGACCCGGACACGAATCCGGCCCCTGACCTGGTGCAACGCGACTTCACCGCGGACGTGTCGAACCGGCTGTGGGTCACGGACCTGACCATGATCGCAACCGAGGAGGGCCCGCTGTGGCTGTCCGCGATCCGCGAC
>NZ_JAIWIH010000103.1:0-5355 GCF_052851135.1 Streptomyces sp. BRA346
GCACCGAGTGCTCAAACCCCGGCCTGCCCGCCAGCTCCGCGTCCAGATGGCCGCAGACCTCATCCAGGGCCTTCGCGAACACCGGGAACACGCCATACAGCTCACGGCCCATACCCAGCCGCTGACTGCCCTGCCCCGTGAACATCCAGCCCGTACGCCCCTCCGACACCACGCCGGACACCACAGAAGTGCCACCGTCGGCCAGCTCGGCGACCCCCGAACGCAAATCCTCCAGATCCCCGCCCAACACCACAGCACGGTGATCGAGCACCGCACGCGACGTCGCCAACGAGTAGCCGACATCGGCCGCCGAGCAGTCAGCCACCCCTTCCGCCGCGTCGAGGAAACCGGCCAGGCGCTCGGCCTGCGCCCGCACCGCCCGCTCGCCGCGCCCCGACAGCACCCACGGCACCACCGGCAGCGACTGCGCCGAAGGCGGATCTTCGGCCACGTCAGGTTCGGGCTGGCGCTCGAACTCGGGCGCTTCTTCGATGATGATGTGCGCGTTGGTGCCGCTGATCCCGAAGGACGAGACACCCGCTCGGCGCAGACGCTCCCCCTTCGGCCACCTACGAGCCTCCCCCAGCAACTGCACAGCACCCGCCGTCCAGTCCACCTGGGTCGAGGGCTCGTTCACGTGCAGCGTCCGCGGCAAGCGCTCCGCACGCAGCGCCATCACCATCTTGATCAGACCCGCAACACCAGCAGCAGCCTGCGTATGGCCGATGTTCGACTTCACCGAACCCAGCCACAAGGGCTCTTTCTCGGACCGCGCCTGACCATACGTCGCCAGCAACGCCTGCGCCTCGATGGGGTCGCCCAGTCGCGTCCCCGTACCATGCGCCTCAACGACGTCCACCTCCGACGCCGAAAGCCGCGCCGACGACAACGCCTGGCGGATCACACGCTGCTGCGACGGACCGTTCGGCGCCGTCAGCCCATTCGACGCACCGTCCTGGTTGACCGCGCTCCCGCGTACGACCGCCAGCACCGGATGCCCCAGGCGCCGCGCGTCGGACAGCCGCTCCAGCACCACCACCCCGGCACCCTCGGCCCACCCCGTACCGTCCGCACTGTCCGCAAAAGACTTACAACGGCCGTCCGAGGCCAGACCCCGCTGCCGCGAAAACTCAACGAACGTCGACGGAGTCGACATGACGGTGACACCACCGGCCAACGCCATCCCACACTCCCCCGCACGCAGCGCCTGACACGCCCAATGCAGGGACACCAACGACGACGAACACGCCGTATCCACCGTCACCGCGGGCCCCTCGAGCCCGAAGACGTACGCGATGCGGCCGGAGAAGATGCTGCCCGCGTTCCCGTTCCCGAGAAAGCCCTCGATTTCCTCCGGAGCGACCTGCAACCGCGACGCATAGTCGTGGTACATCAGCCCCGCGAACACACCCGTCGACGAACCACGCAACGACAACGGGTCAATCCCGGCCCGCTCCAGCGCCTCCCACGACGTCTCCAGCAACAACCGCTGCTGCGGATCCATCGCAAGGGCCTCACGCGGCGAAATGCCGAACAACTCCGCATCGAACTCGGCCGCGTCATGCAGGAAACCGCCTTCACGCGCGTACGAGGTGCCCGCACGATCCGGGTCCGGGTCGAACAGGGCCTCGAGGTCCCAGCCACGGTCGGCCGGGAACCCGGTGATCCCGTCGCCGGCCGAGTCGACCAGCTCCCACAGGGACTCGGGGGACGACACACCGCCCGGGTAGCGACAGCCCATCCCCACGATCGCGATCGGCTCGTGGTCCTTCGCCTCCGCTTCTCGCAGACGCTGGCGGGTCTCGCGGAGGTCGGTGGTGAGACGCTTGAGGTACGTCAGCGTCTTCTCGTCAGTGGACACGTGAGCCCAGCCCCTTTGTCGCGCCTGAGGGTGCCGTCATGAGCGCCCTCATCCTTCGAGTTCGCGATCGATGATTTCGAACATCGAATCGAGTGAAGCGGAATCGATATCGTCGTTCTCGGTACCGTCGCCCAGGTCTTCCTCCAGCCGCGCCACCATCGCCTTGACGCGTGACCGCACCTGCTGGCGCAGCGCGCCGTCCTGGGCCATCGAGAGCACTGCGGCTTCGAACTTCTCCAGGTCGCTCAGGCTGAAATCGCCCTCGCCGGAGCCCTGGTCGAGCTGTTCGCGCAGGTATCCGGCGAGGCCCTCGATCGTCGGATGATCGAAGGCGAGGCTGGCGGGCAGGGTGAGCCCGGTCGCGCTGTTGAGCCGGTTACGCAGGTCCACCGCGGTCAGGGAATCGAACCCGAGATCCTTGAACGCCCGCCCCGGATCGATCACGCCGGCGGAACCGTGTCCCAGCACCGCCGCGACCTGGGACTGCACAAGGTCCAGCAACACCCTGTCCTGCTCGGCCGCGGACCGGCCCCGCAAGCGGCGGGCAAGCGCATCGGAACTGCCCGCACCGCTCCGGTCCCCGGCGCGCCGCTGCCGGGCGGCCGCCGGCAGGAGGCCCTGCAGCATGCCGGGCACGCTGTCCCGGCGTGCGGCCAGTGCCGTGGTGTTGACCGAGACCGGCAGCGCGATCGGCTCGTCGGACCGTACCGCCAAGTCGAACAGCGCTAGCGCGTGCTCGGTGGTCAGCGGCGCGAAGCCCTGTCCGCGCAGACGGGCCAGGTTCGCGTCACCGAGGCGGCCGCCCATGCCGTCGGGGTGTTCCCACATGCCCCACGCCAGGGATACGCCGGGCAGCCCCTGGGCGCGTCGGGACACCGCAAGTGCGTCGAGCACCGTGTTGCTCGCCGCGTAGGCCGACTGCCCGGCGTTTCCGACCACTCCGGCGATCGAGGAGAACAGCACGAACGCCTGAAGGTCGGCTTTCGCCGTCAGGTGGTGCAGGTGCAGCGCCGACTCCGCCTTCGCCGCAAGCACATCGGCCAGGCGTGCCGGGGTGAGGTCGGTGATCAGGCCGTCGTCGAGCACACCGGCGGCGTGCACCACCCCGGCCAGCGGCGCATCGTCCGGGACGGTGTCGAGCACGTCGGCGAGTGCCCGCTCGTCGCTGACGTCGCAGGCAGTGATCGTCACGCAGGCGCCCAAGTCGGCCAATTCCTCGCGGAGTTGCTGGGCACCGGGGGCTTGGTGGCCTCGGCGGGAGATCAGCAGCAGGTTCCGTACGCCGTGCGCGGATACGAGGTGGCGGGCGATCACGGCGCCCAGTCCGCCGGTCCCACCGGTGATGAGCACCGTTCCCTTGTCCCACTGTGTCGCCGGGATGTCTTCGCCGGTGGCGGGGGTCATGCGGACGACCCGGGGCACCCAGGTCCGGCCTTGCCGCACCGCGAATTGACTCTCCCCGGATTCCCCGGATCCGGCCGGGTACGCCGCCAGAGCCCGGTAGGAGTCCGGCTCGCCATCCACATCGGCCAGCGCGAACCTTCCCGGATGCTCGTTCATCGCGGACCGCACCAGGCCCCACGCCCCGGCGGCCGCCAGGTCGAGCTCGCCCGTGTCGGAGGCAGGGCTCACCGTGACCGCGCCCGTGGTCGACACCATCAGACGCGAACCCGCCAAGCGCTCCTCATCCAGCCACGTCCGCATGGCCCCCAGCACACCAGCGACCACACCCAGGAGATCCCCAGAATTCCGCGCCACCGGGAGCACGACGGTCCGCGGAACCGTCACACCGTCGTCGTCCAGGGCAGCGATCAACGCTTCCAAGTCGGCGTAACCGGTCACCGCGACTCCCGCGTCAGACCACCCGTCCTCGTTGTACGGATCGGTGCCGAGGACGGCCAAATCGCCACGTTCGCCGGGCTCGGCCGGAGCCGGTGCGGGGCTCCACTCCAGCCGGAACAGGCTGTCGGCCGTGGCACGGGCGGCAGCGAGGTCGGCGACCGACACCGGTTGCAGTACCAGCGAGTCGATGTCGGCCACCGGCTGACCAGCGGTATCGGCCACGCGCAGCCTGTACTCGCCGGATCCTCGCGGCGACAGCCGCACCCGTACGGCCGAGACACCGACGGCGGACAGCGACACGCCGGACCACAGGAACGGCAGCAGCGCGCCCTCAACCTCCGGAGTCTGGAGCCCGAGCGCGTGCAGCACCGTGTCCAGCAGCGCCGGATGCACACCATACGCCGACGCCTCACCAGCCACCTCCTCCGGCAAGGCCGCCTCCACGAACACCTCACCGCCACTCACCCACACGTCCCGCAAGCCCCGGAACGCCGACCCGTAGACCAACCCCGCACCGGCCAGCCGCTCATACAGCCCCTCCAGCGCAACCGGCTCCGCACCGGCAGGCGGCCACACACTCAGATCCCAGTCGGCAGCCGCACGCTCGACCACGAGGGTGCCCGTGGCGTGCAACGTCCACGGCCGATCAGCCGAGTCACCCTCCGGGCGCGCGTACACCCGCAGCGCACGCCGCTCCTCACCGGGCTCCGGCGCATCAACACTGAGCTGCACCTGAACAGCGCCGTCCTCCGGAAGGACCAGCGGCGCCTGCAAGGTCAGCTCCTCCACACGGCCGCAGCCGACTCGGTCACCCGCCTGCACCGCAAGCTCAACGAAGGCTGTACCCGGCACCAACACCGAACCCGCCACCACGTGATCAGCCAGCCATGGATGCGACCGCACCGACAACCGCGACGTCAACAGCACCGCTTCCGAACCCGCCACCGCAACCGAAGCACCCAACAACGGATGCCCCGCCGCACCCAGACCCAAGCCGCTCGCATCGGTACCCGGCCGGACGGCCCCCATCCAGAAACGCTGCCGCTGAAACGCATACGTCGGCAGGCCGATCCGCTCGGCGCCGCTCTCGGCGAACACGGCGGACCAGTCGACCTTGCCCCCGTGTACGAACAGTTCCGCCACCGCTGCCATCACGGTCTCGGCCTCGGGTCGGCCCTTACGCAGCACCGACACCGCCGTGTCCACTTCGGACTGAGCGAGCGCGGTCAGTACCGGGTCCGGACCGATTTCGAGCAGCCGGGCCGCCGCCTGCTCGCCGGTTGTGGTCAGCAGGGCGTCGTGGAAGCGCACCGGGCGGCGGACCTGGCGCACCCAGTAGTCCGGCGTGGCCCAGTCCTGCTCGTCGACCGGCCGCCCGGTGAGGGTGCTGGCCGCCGGAAGGATCGGCTGCCGGTACGTCACGCTTGCCGCGATCTCGGCGAACTCCTCAAGCATCGGCTCCATCAACGGCGAGTGGAAGGCGTGGCTGACGCGCAGCCGCGACACCCGCCGACCCCGCTCGCCCGCAACCGCCATCACACGCTCGACCGCGTCCTCGTCACCGGAAACCACCACCGACGTGGGCCCGTTCACCGCCGCGACCGCCACCCGCTCGCCCTCGGCAAACCCGCCGAGGATGTCGGCGACCTCGG
>NZ_JAIWIH010000104.1:0-5302 GCF_052851135.1 Streptomyces sp. BRA346
CAGGGCAACTACGCGGCGGCGAACGCCTTCCTCGACGCCCTCGCCCAGCACCGCGCAGCCAACGGCCTCCCCGCCACCTCCCTCGCCTGGGGCCTGTGGTCGGTGGCCGGAGGCATGGGCGGTGAGCTGGACGAGACGGAGATCGCCCGCATCCGCCGCGGCGGCATCGGCGTCCTCACGGCCGACACCGGCCTGGAGCTGTTCGACGCCGCGACGAACACCACCAGCGCAAACGAACCACTCCTCGTCCCGATGCCGCTCGACATGGCGGCCCTCCGCGCCCAGGCAGGCGTCGGCATGCTGCCGCCCCTCTTCCGCGGCCTGGTGCGGGCGACCCCCGCCCGCCGGGCAGCGGAGTCGGCAGCCACAGCCGGTGGGGCCGACGAGCTGCGGGCACGGCTCGCCGGGCTGTCCGAGCCCGAGCGGGACGAGGTGGTGCTGGAGCTGGTGTGCACCCAGGTGGCGGCCGTGCTCGGCTACCCGGGCCCGGAGACGGTCGACCCGGCCCGCTCGTTCAGCGAGGTCGGCTTCGACTCGCTCACCGCGGTCGAGCTGCGCAACCGTCTGAACGCGACCACCGGAGTCCGGCTCCCCGCGACGCTGGTCTTCGACTACCCCACACCGAACGCACTGGTCCAGTACCTGCGGGGCGAGATCCTCCCCGACGACGCGACGGGGGTCACCTCGCTGCTCGCCGAACTCGACGGGCTCGAGAGGTCCCTGGCCGGGGCCGCCGAGGCCGCCCCGGACGACGAGGACCGGGGCAGGATCACCGCGCGGCTCCAGGCACTGCTCGCGCAATGGAATGACGACCGAGGACCGGAAGACGGCGCCGGTGTCGCCGACGAGATCGAGTCCGCCACGGACGACGACCTCTTCGACTTCATCGGCAAGGAATTCGGGATCTCCTGAAGTGACCGTGGCCGACGCGAAGTGACCCGACCTTCCGGATTCCTCGAGAGGGAACGCACGTATGAATGAGGAAAAGCTCCGTTACTTTCTCAAGCGGGTCACCGCCGACCTGCACGAGACCCGACGCCGCCTCCAGGAGGTGGAGTCGGAGGACCAGGAGCCCATCGCGATCGTCGGCATGAGCTGCCGCTACCCGGGCGGCGTCGAGTCGCCCGAGGATCTGTGGCGGCTGGTGTCCGGGGGCGGGGACGGCATTTCCGAGTTCCCCACGGACCGCGGCTGGGACATGGGGCGGCTCTTCGACGACGACCCGGACGGCGCGGGCACGAGCTATGTCCGGGAGGGCGGTTTCCTCCACGACGCCAACTACTTCGACCCGGCGTTCTTCGGCATCAGCCCGCGCGAGGCGCTGGCGATGGACCCGCAGCAGCGGCTGCTGCTGGAGACCACCTGGGAGGCGTTCGAGCGCGCGGGCATCGACGCCACCTCCGTACGCGGCAGCAAGACCGGTGTCTTCGCGGGCGTCATGTACCACGACTACGCCTCGCGGCTGCGCGCCGTGCCGCCCGGTGTCGAGGGCTACCTCGGCACCGGCGGATCCAGCAGCATCGCCTCCGGCCGGGTGGCGTACACCTTCGGCCTGGAGGGCCCGGCGCTCACCGTCGACACGGCCTGCTCGTCGTCGCTGGTGACCCTGCACCTGGCCATGCAGGCGCTGCGCAACGGCGAATGCTCGCTGGCCCTGGCCGGTGGCGTCACCGTGATGTCGACGCCCGGCACCTTCACCGAGTTCAGCCGCCAGCGCGGACTGTCCTTCGACGGCCGCTGCAAGTCCTTCGCTGCGGCCGCCGACGGCACCGGATGGTCCGAGGGCGCGGGCATGCTGCTCGTGGAGAAGCTGTCGGACGCCCGCAAGAACGGCCACCGGGTGCTGGCCGTCGTCCGCGGCTCCGCCACCAACCAGGACGGCGCGAGCAACGGTCTCACCGCGCCCAACGGCCCGTCCCAGCAGCGCGTCATCCGCCAGGCGCTGGCCAGCGCCCGGCTGACGGCCGACCAGATCGACGTCGTCGAGGCACACGGCACGGGGACGACGCTGGGCGACCCCATCGAGGCGCAGGCGCTCCTCGCCACGTACGGCAAGGAGAAGCCCGCCGAACGGCCGCTGCTGCTGGGCTCCATCAAGTCCAACGTCGGCCACACGCAGGCCGCCGCCGGCGTCGCCGGGATCATCAAGATGGTCAAGGCCATCGAGCACGGCTATGTGCCCAAGACCCTGCACGTGGACGAGCCGTCGCCGCACATCGACTGGTCGGCCGGGTCCGTCTCGCTGCTCACCGAGGGCCGCCCGTGGCCGGAGACCGGCCGCCCGCGCCGCGCCGCCGTGTCGTCGTTCGGCATCAGCGGCACCAACGCCCACCTGATCATCGAGCAGCCCCCGGCGCCGGACGAGGCCACGGACGAGGACACCGAACCGGTTGCCACCGCGACCCCGCACGACCTCCCCCTCCTCCCGTGGCTGCTGTCCGGCAAGGGCGAGGACGCGCTGCGCGCCCAGGCCGCCCGGCTGCACACGTACGTCACCGAACGCCCCGACCTGGATCCGGTGTCCGTCGGCTACGCCCTCGCCACCACCCGCGCCGCCCTCCAGGACCGCGCGGCCGTGGTCGCCGGGGACCGCGACACCTTCCTCGACCGGCTCGCCGCGCTCGCCGCGGGCGACCCCGCCGCCGGGCTGGTCCAGGGTGCGGAGACCCGGGGCAAGCTGGCGTTCCTCTTCACCGGCCAGGGCAGCCAGCGGCTCGGCATGGGCCGTGAGCTGTACGCGACGTACCCGGCCTTCGCCGAGGCGTTCGACGCCGTGTGCGCGGCGCTCGACCCGCGGCTCGAACGGCCCCTGAAGGACGTCCTCTTCGGGGACGACGCCGCAGCCCTGGACCGCACCGGCTTCACCCAGCCCGCGCTGTTCGCCATCGAGGTGGCCCTGTTCCGCCTGGTCGCATCGTGGGGCCTGAAGCCGGACTTCGTCTCCGGCCACTCCATCGGCGAGATCGCCGCCGCACACGTCGCGGGCGTGCTGTCGCTCGCCGACGCCGCGCTGCTGGTGGCGGCGCGCGGCCGTCTCATGCAGCGGCTTCCGGGCGGTGGCGCGATGATCGCCGTCCAGGCGTCCGAGGACGAGGTGGCGCCGCTGCTGACCGAGCGCGTCAGCATCGCCGCTGTGAATGGCCCGACCTCGGTGGTCATCGCGGGCGACGAGGACGCCGCCGTCGAGATCGCCGCGTCGTTCGAGACGCAGGGCCGCAAGACCAAGCGCCTCACCGTCAGCCACGCCTTCCACTCGCCGCTGATGGACCCGATGCTGGAGGCGTTCCGCAAGGTCGCCGAGAGCCTGACGTACGAGACCCCGAAGATCCCGGTGGTCTCCCACCTCACCGGTGGCATCGCCCCCGCCGCGGAGATCGCCACCGCCGACTTCTGGGTGCGCCACGTCCGCGAGGCGGTCCGCTTCCTCGACGGCATCCGCACCCTGGAGGCCCAGGGCGTCACCACGTACCTCGAACTCGGCCCGGACGGTGTGCTGTCCGCGCTCGGCCAGGACTGCCTGGCGGGCGACGCGACCGACCACGTGGCGTTCGTCGCCGCGCTGCGCTCCGGCCGTCCCGAGGCCGAGACCCTGACCACGGCCCTGGCCACCCTGCACACCCGGGGCACCGCCCCCGACTGGGAGGCGTACTACGCGGGCACGGGCGCCGAGCGCGTCGAGTTGCCCACGTACGCCTTCCAGCGCGAGCACTACTGGCTGGACGCGGGCACCGCCTACGGCGATGTCTCCTCGGTCGGCCTCGGCACGGCCGACCATCCGCTGCTCGGCACGGCCGTCTCGCTGGCCGACGCGGAGGGTTTCCTGTTCACCGGGCGGCTCGCGCTGGACACCCACCCGTGGCTGGCCGACCACGCCGTGATGGGCACGGTGCTGCTGCCCGGCACCGCGTTCGTCGAGCTGGCCGTACGCGCCGGTGAGCAGGCCGGATGCGACCTGGTCGAAGAACTCACCCTGGAAGCCCCGCTGATCCTGCCCGAGCAGGGCGGGGTCCGGCTCCAGATCGCCGTGGGCGCCCAGGACGACACCGGCCGCCGCACCCTCGCCCTCCACTCCCGCCCCGACGCGGCCACGGACGACGAGCCGTGGGTACGCCACGCCACGGGCCTGCTCGCGCGGAGCGCCCCGACGGCGTCGTTCGACCTGGCGGCATGGCCCCCCACGGGCGCCGAGCAGATCGCCGTCGACGGCCTGTACGAGACCCTGTCCGAGGCGGGATTCGCCTACGGCCCGACCTTCCAGGGCCTACGCGCCGCCTGGCGCGGCGACGGCGAGGTCTACGCCGAGGTCGCGCTCCCCGAGGGCACCGAACCGGCCGCCGCGCTCTTCGGCGTACACCCGGCGCTGCTGGACGCGGTGCTGCACACCATCGGCCTCAGCGACCTGACCGAGAACCCGGGCCAGGGCGGACTGCCCTTCTCCTGGACCGGCGTCCGCGTCCACTCGGTGGGCGCGGACACCGTACGGGTCCGCCTGTCGTCGGCCGGAAACGGCACGGTGTCGCTCCAACTGGCGGACGTGACGGGCACCCCGGTGGCCTCGGTGGACCGCCTGGCACTGCGCACGGTATCCCCGGACCAGCTGGCGGCTCCGAGCCAGGGCGCCGCGTCGGATGCCCTGTTCCGGGTCGACTGGACCCCAGTCCCGGCCGCGTCCGAGCCGGTGTCCAAGAACGATTGGACGACCATAGGCCCCAACACCCCCTACCCGGACCTGGCAACGCTGGCCGAAGCGGTAGCTTCCGGAACGCCGCTGCCGGAACATGTCGTGGTTTCCCTGACATCGGACAACGCGGCACCCGAAGGCCCGGGTGCGGCAAATCAAGCCCGTCCGGCGTTTGAGGACCGGGGCCTTGGGGCGGAGCCCCAAGTTTCGGGAAGGGGCGGGGTGGGGGAAAGCTCACCCGCCACCGCGGCGCACCAGACCACCACCCAGGTGCTGAGCCTGCTACAGCAGTGGCTGGCCGACGACCGCTTCGCGGACTCCCGCCTGGTCGTCCTCACCTCCGCCACCGACCTGGCACACGCCGCCGTCCACGGCCTGGTCCGCTCCGCCCAGTCCGAGAACCCGGACCGCATCGTGCTCGTGGACCTCGACAGCCACGCGGAGTCCCTCGCTGCCCTCCCCACCGCCCTGGCATCCGGCGAGCAGGAAGTAGCGGTGCGCAACGGCGAGGTGCGGGCCCCGCGCCTGGCCCGCACCGCAACAACGGCGGAAGCCAACGCGTGGGACCCGGAGGGCACGGTCCTGCTGACCGGCGCGTCCGGCACCCTGGGCGCCCTGTTC
>NZ_JAIWIH010000105.1:0-5284 GCF_052851135.1 Streptomyces sp. BRA346
CCAACGCCTCCCACGACGTCTCCAACAACAACCGCTGCTGCGGATCCATCGCCAACGCCTCACGCGGCGAAATCCCAAACAACTCCGCATCAAACTCCGTGGCGTCCTGCACGAACCCACCGACACGCACATACGACGTCCCCACACGCCCCGGACCGGGATCGAAAAGCCCATCCAGATCCCACCCCCTGTCGACCGGGAACGACGAAAGCCCGTCACCACCCGAGACCAACATCTCCCACAAACCCTCAGGAGAAGCGACACCACCCGGAAACCGGCAACCCATACCCACAATGGCAATCGGTTCGCGGGCGGCCGCGCGAAGCTGCTGGTTCCGCTGCTTGAGCGTGTTGGTCTCTTCCAGCGACTTCCGGAGCGCCTGGACGACCTTTTCGTACGGTGCAGTCATCTGTTGTGACCCCGATCAGTCCTGTTCGAAGGGTTCGTCGTCACCGAGCGCCAGTTGCACGAGATCGTCGACGTCCAGCTCTGCGATCGCCCCCTCCTCCGCGGACTCCGCCCCTTCCGGCTCGTCCTCTCCGGAGGCGGCCAGCCGCACCAGGGCGTCCATCAGTCCCGCCGCGCGGAATCGGTCCAGGGGTACGGACGCCAGCGCGTGCCGCAGCCGCTCCTCGTCCAGACCGGGATCCGCGTCGTCGCCGTCGTCCGGGAACAGCTCGCCACGCAGATGACCCGCGAGCGAGGCCGGAGTCGGGTGGTCGAAGACCAGCGTGGTCGGCAACCGCAGTCCGGTGGCCGCGGTGAGCCGGTTACGCAGATCCACCGCGGTCAGGGAATCGAAGCCGAAGTCCTTGAACGCGCGGTCCGCGTCGATCGCGGCGGCGGACGAGTGCCCCAGCACCACGGCGACCTGGGTCTGCACCAGATCCAGCAACGACTGCTCCCGCTCGGCGGCGGGCAGGTCCCGCAGCCGCCGGGTCAGCTCGCCGGACCCCTCGGCGTCGGCGTCGGCGGTCGCGGTCAGCGCCGCGGCCGCCTCGGGCAGGTCGGCGATGAGCGCGCTGGGCCGGGCGAGCGTCAGCGAAGGCGCGAAGCGTTCCCAGTCCACGTCGGCGACGGTCGCGCAGGCCCGGCCGTCGGCGAGTACCTGGTCGAGGGCCGCCACCGCCAGCTCCGGGTCCAGTACGCGAACACCGGAGCGGCGGAACCGTTCCTCGGCCACTCCGTCGGCCGCCATCCCGTCGCCGCCCCACGGCCCCCAGGCCACCGATGTGGCGGGCAGTCCCAGGGCGCGTCGGTGTTGCGCGAGGGCGTCGAGGTGTGCGTTGCCCGCCGCGTATGCGGCTTGGCCCGCGTTGCCGAGGACCCCGGCGATGGAGGAGAACAACACGAAGGCGTCCAGTTCCAGCTCCGCCGTCAGCTCGTGCAGATGCCGCGCCGCATCCGCCTTCGCGGCCAGTACCCCGGCGAGCCGCTCCGGTGTCAGCTCGGTGACCACCCCGTCGTCCAGGACCCCCGCGGTGTGTACGACGCCGGTCAGCGGCGCATCCTCGGGCATGCCGTCCAGCACGGCGGCAAGGGCCCGGTGGTCGGCGATGTCGCAGTCGGTGACGGTGACCCGCGCACCGAGTCCGGACAGCTCCTGCCGCAGTTCCGCCGCGCCCGGCGCCTGTGCCCCGCGCCGGGAGACCAGCACGAGGTGGTCCGCGCCACGGGAGGCCAGCCGACGTGCCACATGCGCGCCCAGGGCACCGGTGCCGCCGGTGATGAGGACCGTGCCGTGCGGCTGCCAGCCGTCGCCGTCTCCCCGCGTGGTGTCGCGCGTCAGCCGGGCCGCGTACACACCGGAGGAGCGTATGGCGACCTGGTCCTCATAGCCGTTCGTGTGGCCGTTCGTGTGGCTGTCCGTGCGACTCGCGGCGAGGACGGACACCAGGCGGGTCAGGCTCCGCTTCCCGATGTCCTCGGGAAGGTCGACCAGGCCGCCCCAGCGCTGCGGCTGTTCAAAGGCCACCGTCTTGCCCAGGCCCCACAACTGGGCCTGCGCCGGGTTGGCCAACCGCTCGCCCGCTCCGACGGAGACCGCTGAGCGGGTCAGGCACCACAGGGGCGCTTCGGCCTCGGCGTCGGCCAAGGCCTGCACCAGCGTCAGCGTCATGGCGGTCGCGATGGGCACCGGTCCGTCGCCGGGTTCTTGCGCTTCGGCTTCCGCTTCGGCTTCGGCTTCGGCTTCGGCCAATAGGGACACCACACCATCCGCCGAGGTCGCGCGGATCCGGTCGGCGAGTGCTTCACGGCTCGTCGTGGCGGCGAGGGTCAGCACGGTGACCTCAGCCGCGCCGCCCGCCCGCAGAGCCTGTGCGCACTGCTCGGCCAGTCCGTCCTGGGCGGCGGTCAGCCGCTCCGGCACTGCCAGCAGCCAGGTCCCCGACAGGCGGCCCGTACTCGGTACGGTCGTCTGCTTCCACACCATTCCGTAGCGCCAGCCCGACAGCGCCGACTGCTCCTGCTGCCGCTTGCGCCACGTCGACAGCATGGGCAGCACGGTGTCCAGCGGTGTGCCCGCTTCGACGCCGAGTTGGCCGGCAAGGGACGCCACATCGCCCTGCTCCACCAGGTTCCAGAACTCGGTTTCGGCACCGCTGAGGCCCACGTCGGTTGTGGTCACACCCTGGGTCTTGCGGTCCCGCAGCCAGAACCTCCGGCGCTGGAACGCGTACGTCGGCAGGTCCACCCGCTCGGCCCCGGTCCCGGCGAACACCGCCGCCCAATCGACCTTGGCGCCACGTACGAACAGCTCAGCCACCGCCGTCAGCACGGTTTCGGGCTCGGCATGGCCCTCACGCAATGCGGCCACGGAAAACGCGGTGTCCACGCTGTCGGTTCCGGACCGGGTCAGTGCCGTCAGGACCGGGTCGGGCCCGACCTCCAGCAGTCGGCCGACGCCCTGCCCGCCCGTGGTCGCCTCGATCGCGTCATGGAACCGAACCGGCTGCCGGACCTGGTCCACCCAGTAGTCCGGGTTCGCCCAGTCTTTTTCGCGGACCGGCTCGCCCGTGACCGTGCTGACCGCTGGGAGAATCGGTTGCCGGTAGGTGACGCTCGCGGCGATCTCGGCGAACTCCGCCAGCATCGGCTCCATCAACGGCGAGTGGAACGCATGGCTGACGCGCAGCCGCGACACCCGGCGGCCCCGCTCCCGTGCAGCAACCATCACCTGCTCGACCGCGTCCTCGTCGCCGGAGATCACCACGGCGGTGGGGCCGTTGACCGCTGCGACCGCCGCCCGCTCGCCGTCGGGAAGTCCGTGCAGAATCCCGGCGACCTCGTTCTCGGTGGCTTCGATCGCCGCCATCGCGCCGCCCGAGGGCAGCGCCTGCATCAACCGGGCGCGTCCCGCCACCAGCCGAGCGGCGTCGGCCAGTTCGAAGACCCCGGCGGCGTAGGCGGCGGCCAGTTCGCCGATCGAGTGGCCCAGCACCACGTCCGGGCGTACTCCCCAGGAGCGTAGGAGGGCCACCAGCGCGGACTGGACGGCGAAGAGCGCGGTCTGCGCGTAGCCGGTTTGGCCCAGCCACTCCGCCTCGGCGGAACCCTCGTCGGCGAACAGCACGTCCCGCACGGGCACCTTGAACGTGGCGGTGCCTTCCAGTTCTGTGTCGAGGCAGTCGCAGACCTCGTCCAGGGTCCTGGCGAAGGCCGGGAACCGTTCGTACAGCTCGCGGCCCATGCCGGGCCGCTGGCTGCCCTGGCCGGTGAACATCCAGGCCGTCCGGCCGTCGCCGACCACACCGGACACCACGGTGGCGTCGGTGGCCCCATCGATGGCGTTGGTGGCGTCGGTACCGTCGGTACCGGTCGGGGTTGCGAAGGCCGCCGCCCTGACGCGCAGCGCATCGCGGTCGCGCCCCAGCACCACGGCGCGGTGGTCGAGCACGGCGCGGGTGGTCGCCAGCGACATTCCGACATCGACCGCGGCGGGGGCGTGCTCCTCGTACGCGCCGAGGAAGGCGGTCAGACGCCCGGCCTGCGCCCGCACCGCCTGTTCGCTCCGGCCGGACAGCACCCAGGGGACCAGCGGCAGCTCGGCCGACGGCCGGTCCTCCCGCTCGTTCGGATCGTCCCAGCCCTCCGGCTCCGCAGCGACAGCCGGATCACCGGTCGGCGCTTCCTCGATGATGACGTGTGCGTTGGTCCCGCTGATGCCGAACGACGAGACACCCGCCCGACGTGGCCGCTCACCGCGCGGCCAGGCACGGGCCTCGGTCAGCAGCTTCACCGCCCCGGCTTCCCAGTCCACATGGGACGAAGGTTCTTCCACATGCAGGGTCCGTGGCAGCCGCTGTGCCCGCAGCGCCATGACCATCTTGATCACGCTCGCCGCGCCGGCCGCGGCCTGGCTGTGCCCGATGTTCGACTTGATCGAGCCCAGCCACAGGGGATCCTGACCGTCACGGCCCTGGCCGTACGTCGCCAGCAGTGCCTGCGCCTCGATCGGGTCGCCGAGCGTGGTGCCGGTGCCGTGCGCTTCGACGACGTCCACGTCGGACGGCGAGACCTTGGCGGCCTTCAGCGCCTGGCGGATGACACGCTGCTGGGAGGGGCCGTTCGGCGCGGTCAGGCCGTTGGAAGCACCGTCCTGGTTGACCGCGCTCCCGCGTACGACCGCGAGCACGGGGTGCCCCAGGCGTTGCGCGTCGGAAAGCCGCTCCAGTACGAGGATTCCGCCGCCCTCCGCCCATCCGGTGCCGTCCGCGGCGTCCGAGAAGGACTTGCACCGGCCGTCCCCGGCCAGCCCGCCCTGACGGGCGAACTCCACGAAGATGCCCGGGGTAGCCATCACGGTGGCGCCCCCGGCGAGCGCCATCTCGCACTCGCCCGCCCGCAGCGCCTGGCACGCCAGGTGCAGGGCGACCGACGCGGACGAGCACGCCGTGTCCACCGACACCGCCGGGCCCTCCAGGCCCAGCACGTACGACAACCGGCCCGATGCGACGCTCGGCGTGCTGCCGGTGAGCAGATACCCCTCGGTCTCGGTATCCGGGTCGTCCTCCTGGCCACTGGCATAGCCGTTGGCCGACACACCCGCGAACACGCCGGTCTGGGAACCGCGCAGGGACAACGGGTCGATGCCCGCCCGTTCCAGGGCCTCCCACGCGGTCTCCAGCAGCAGCCGCTGCTGCGGATCCATCGCCAGCGCCTCACGCGGGGAGATCCCGAACAGCTCCGCATCGAACTCCGTGGCATCCGCGACGAACCCACCGACGGCCGCGATGTCGTCCAGCACCCGCGTGTCCCAGCCACGGTCCACCGGCAGCGGCGA
>NZ_JAIWIH010000106.1:0-4543 GCF_052851135.1 Streptomyces sp. BRA346
CTGGATCATCTTGATGACGCCACCGATACCGGCCGCCGCCTGGGCGTGGCCGATGTTGGACTTGAAGGACCCGAGCCAGAGGGGTTCGTCGCGGTTCTGACCGTACGTGGCGAGCAGGGCCTGGGCTTCGATGGGGTCGCCGAGGGTGGTGCCGGTGCCATGGCCTTCGACGGCGTCCACCTGGTCGGGGGTGAGCCCGGCGCTCGCGAGGGCGGCGTGGATGACCCGCTGCTGAGCGGGGCCGTTGGGCGCACTCAGCTGGCTGCTCTTGCCGTCCTGGTTGACCGCCGAGCCGCGGATGACGGCCAGGATGGGATGTCCGTTGGCCTGGGCGTCGGAGAGCCGTTCGAGCAGGATCGTGCCCGCGCCCTCGGCCCAGGTGGTGCCGTCGGCGGCAGCGGAGTAGGACTTGGCCCGGCCGTCGGGCGCCAGCCCGCGCTGGCGGCTGAACTCCACGAACATCCCCGGCGTCGGCATCACCGCGGCGCCACCGGCCAGCGCCATGGTCGACTCGTCGTTCCGCAGCGACTGACAGGCCATGTGGAGCGCCACCAGCGAGGAGGAGCACGCGGTGTCCACGGTGACCGCCGGGCCCTCCAGACCGAGCGTGTACGCGATCCGCCCGGACGCCACGCTGAGCGTCGTACCGGTCAGCAGATGACCCTCGACATCCTCCGGGCCGCGGTGGATGAGCGACGCGTACTCGTGCCCGGACACCCCGCTGAACACCCCCGTACGGCTGCCGCGCAGCTCGCCGAGGGACAGCCCGGCGCTCTCCACGCACTCCCAGCTGGTTTCGAGGAGCAGCCGCTGCTGGGGGTCGAGCGCGAGGGCCTCGCGGGGGCTGATGCCGAAGAACTCGGGGTCGAAGCGGTCGGCGTCGTAGAGGAAGCCGCCCTGGCGGGCATAGGTCTTCCCGGTGGCGTTGGGGTCCGGGTCGTACAGGCCGTCCAGGTCCCAGCCCCGGTTGTCCGGGAACGGCCCCACCGCGTCACGCCCCTCGGACACCAGCTCCCACAGCCCCTCGGGCGTGGTGGCCCCGCCGGGAAACCGGCAGGCCATGCCCACGACCGCGATCGGCTCGCGGCTCCGTGACTCCGCCTCGGCCAGCCGCTGACGGGTGCGCTGGAGGTCGGCGGTCACCCGCTTGAGATAGTCGCGCAGCTTGTCCTCGTTCATCGGGATTCCTTCGTGGGTACTCCGGCCTTCAGGTCGGGGAGGAAACGAAGCTCCTGCGGAGCAGGGCAGGATGGTTCCCCAGCAGCAAGCTGTGCGGGGCCTGCGGCACGGTCCGCGAGAAGCTGCCGCTGAACGTCCGGGAGTGGACGTGCGTCTGCGGCGCCGTGCACGACCGCGACGTGAACGCGGCGCGGAACATTTTGGCCGCCGGGCTGGCGGTGTCTGCCTGTGGAGACGGTGGTCAAGAGAGCCCCAGCTCGTTGTCGATGAAGTCGAAGATCTCGTCATCCGTCGCGGACTCGATCGTCACGCCCTCCGCCCCCGGCCGCTCCGGTGCGGCGTCCTCCGGGCCCGCGCCGTCCAGCGTCAGCAGGAGAGCCTGCATGCGCGCGGCCACCGCGGTACGGACACCGGGAACGGCGGTCCGCAGACTGCTCTCCAGCCGGTCCAACTCGGCGACCAGCGCCTGCGGAACCTCCTCGACGGCCCGGACCGGGGCCAGTTCGGCCCGCAGCATGGAGGCCAGCTGCACCGGCGTGGGGTAGTCGAACAGGGTGGTCGGCGGTAGCCGGAGGCCGGTGGCGTGGTTGAGGTTGTTGCGGAACTCGACGGTGGTGAGCGAGTCGAGCCCCATCTCCAGGAATCCGCTGTCGGCGTCGATGGCGTCCGGCGAACCATGACCGAGGACCGCGGCGACCTGCCCGCGGATGTACGTGAGGAGGATGTCCAGCTGCGTGGCCTCGTCATGCGGGGCGATCCGCTGCCGCAGCGTGTCCGGGGCCGACGCACCGCCCGTGGCGGCAGCCCGACGCGCCCGGGAGCGGACCAGCCCCTGCAACACCGGGGGCACCGGAGCATCGCCCTCGCCCAGCCGGGCCAGGTCCAGCTTCGCGGGCACCAGCAGCGCCTGCGGCGAGCCCAGGGCGAGGTCGAGCAGGCCGAGCGCCTGGGCCGTGCGCATCGCGCCGATGCCACCCCGACCCAGCCGCGCCCGCCCGACCGGATCCAGCCCCGCCGTCAGCTCGCTGGTCTGTGCCCACAGGCCCCACGCCAGCGAAAGACCCGGTAGCCCGCGTCCTCGGCGGTGGGCGGCGAGCCCGTCCAGGAAGGTGTTCGCGGCCGCGTAGTTGGCCTGTCCCGCATTGCCGATCGCCCCCGCGGCGGAGGAGAACAGCACGAACGCGGCCAGGTCCAGGTCCTCCGTCAGCCGGTGCAGATGCCAGGCGGCATCGACCTTGGGCCGCATGACCCGCGCGAGCCGTTCCGGCGTCAGCGAGGCGACGGCGGCGTCGTCCAGCACCCCGGCCGTGTGGAACACACCGGTCAGCGGGTGCGCGTCGGGAATCGACCGCAGCAGTCCGGACACCGCCTCGGCGTCCGCGGTGTCGCAGGCCGCGACGGACACGTCGGCGCCCAGTGCCTTCAGCTCCGCGGCCAGTTCGACCGCGCCGTCCGCCGCCGGGCCGCGCCGGCTGGCCAGCAGCAGATGCCGTACGCCGTGCCGCTCCACGAGGTGCCGGGCCAGCAGGCCGCCGAGGGTGCCGGTGCCGCCGGTGATGAGCACGGTCCCCTCGGGGTCGAGCCCGGCGCCGTTCGCCCCGCCGTCGGTCTCCGGAGTTTCCGTTGTCTCTGCCGCGGGCAGCGTCGCGCGCACCAGCCGGGGCACGCGCAGCTCACCGCCGCGGATGGCGAGCTGGGATTCGCCCGTGGCGAGCGCCGCCGGGAGCGCGCGGTACGAGGCGTCCGACGCGTCCAGGTCGACGAGCACGAACCGGCCGGGATACTCCGCGTCCGCGGTGCGCATCAGTCCCCACACCGTGGCCGCCGCCGGATCCGGCACCCGCTCGCCGACCTCCGTGGCCACCGCCCCTCGGGTCAGCACCACCAGCCGCGCGTCGGCGAGGGTCTCGTGGGAGACGAAGTCCTGGACCAGGGCGAGCATGTCGCCGACCGCGGTGTGGGCGTCGGCCGCCAGGTCACCGCCGTCGGAGCGGGCAGGCCCCGTCACCACGATCTGCGGCGGTTTGGCGCCCTCCCCGCCGAGCGTGGCGAGGGTGGCGTAGCCCACCGCGTCGATCCCGGCGGTACGGAGCGCGGCGGCCACCTCCGTCACGCCGACCACCGCCCACGGGCCGCCGGTCTGTGATGCGGGCGCGGGCACGGGGAGCCAGCTCGGCTCGTAGAGGGCATCGCTCTGCCGGGCTCGGGCGGCGGCCAGCTGATCCGGCGCCACCTCCCGCATGGCCAGCCCGGCGATGGTGAGCACGGGGGCGCCCGTGGCGTCGGCCACCGCCAGCGACATCACGTCCCGCTCCGAACGGGACAGCCGCACCCGCAACCGGGACGGGCCGACGGCGTGCAATGCCGCACCGCTCCACGAGAAGGGCAGCCGTACGCGCTCCGACTCGTACCAGAACAGCATCAGCGGGTGCAGCGCCGAGTCCAGCAGGGCGGGATGGACGCCGTACGCCTCCGGGTCCGTACCGTCCGGGAGCGCGATCTCCGCGTAAAGGGTGTCACCGTCCCGCCAGCCCGCCCGGAAGCCCCGGAACAGCGGCCCGTACTCGTATCCACGCCCGATGAACCCGCGGTAGAACTCCTCGACGTCGACGGACTCGCCCTCGGCGGGCGGCCACGCCGTGAGGTCGAACGCGGGCTCCGGCGCGGAATCGGCGAGGAAGCCACTGGCATGGCGGGTCCACTCGGCCGTCTCCTCGGCCGCCCCGCTCTCCGACGAGAACAGCGCGAACGACCGCCGCCCGGCCTCGTCCGCGGCCCCCACGGTGAGCCGCAGCTGCCGAGCGCCACGCTCCGGCACGGCCAGGAAGGCATGGTGCGTCAGCTCTTCGATCTGATCGCAGCCGACGTACCCGGCCGCGTGCAGCAGCAGATCCACGAACGCCACGCCCGGCAGCACCACCGTTCCGTGGACGACGTGATCGCTCAGCCACGGCTGGGCCTTGAGCGACACCTCGCCGGTGAACACGGCGCCTTCCCCGTCGGGCAGGGTGATCGCCGCGGTGAGGAGGGGGTGGGCGGAGGTGTTCGGGCCGCCGGTGGTGGGCTGCGACGTCTCCAGCCAGTAGCGCTGGCGTTGGAAGGGGTAGGTGGGGAGGGCGGTGGGTGTGCTGGTCTCGCCGATCAGGGGAGTCCAGTCGACGTGGACGCCGTGGGTGTGTGCGGTGGCCAGGGCGGTGAGGAAGGTGTGGTGCTCGTCCCGCTCGCGGTGGAGGGTGGGGACGAAGGTGGCACCCTCCGGCAGGGCGTCCTGGGCCATGGTGGTGAGGGTGGCGTCGGGGCCGAGTTCGAGGTAGTGGCGGACGCCGTGGGTGTGGAGGGTGGTGATGCCGTCGGCGAAGCGGAC
>NZ_JAIWIH010000107.1:0-5545 GCF_052851135.1 Streptomyces sp. BRA346
GATCCGCTCCCGTACCTCCGACACCGGCAGCGCCACCGACACCATGCCGCCCTTGCCCGCCAGCACCCGGCCGATCGCCTGACTCCGCAACGCCACCACACGCGCGGCATCCTGAAGCGACAGAATCCCCGCCACGCACGCGGCCGCGATCTCACCCTGCGAGTGGCCCACCACTGCAGCCGGTGCGACGCCGAACGAGCGCCACAGCTCGGCCAGCGACACCATCACCGAGAACAGCACCGGCTGGACCACGTCGACGCGCTCCAGCGACGGCGCACCCTCGGCGCCCCGCAGCACCTCCACCAACGACCAGTCGGTGAACTCCGCCAGGGCCGCCGCGCACTCCTCGATACGGGCGGCGAACACCGGCGAGGCGTCCATCAGCCCCACCGCCATGCCCGCCCACTGCGAGCCCTGCCCCGGGAACACGAACGCCGTCCGGCCGCCGATGGCGGACCCCTGCGCCACGTTCGACGCCATGCCGCCACCGGCCAGCGCGCCGAGCCCGGCGAGCAGTTCGTCGCGGTCGCGGCCCCGCACCACGGCGCGGTGGTCCAGCTGTGCTCGGGTCGTGGCGAGCGACAGGCCCACGTCGACGGGGCGCAGCGCGGGGTCGGCCTCCAGCTGGGTCAGCAGCCGCTCCGCCTGTGCGCGCAGCGCCGCGGCGCTCTTGCCGGACACCGCCCACGGCACCGCGTCCAGCCGCCGCGACGGAAGTTCCTCGGCGGGCGCCTCCGCGTCCTCCTCGGCGGGGGCCTGCTCCAGGATGGTGTGCGCGTTCGTACCGCTGAAGCCGAACGAGGACACCGCGGCGCGGCGCGGCCGGTCGGTCCGCGGCCACGGTGTGGTCTCGGTGAGCAGCGACACGGCGCCGGCCGACCAGTCCACGTGCGGGGTGGGCTCGTCGACGTGCAGCGTCTTGGGCAGCACGCCGTGGCGGATGGCCATGACCATCTTGATGATTCCGGCGACACCGGCCGCGGCCTGGGTGTGGCCGATGTTGGACTTGATGGAGCCCAGCAGCAACGGCTGCCCCTCGGGCCGGTCCTGGCCGTACGTGGCGAGCAGCGCCTGCGCCTCGATCGGGTCGCCCAGCGTCGTCCCCGTACCGTGCGCCTCGACCACCGTTGGTGAGCGCCTGGTGGATGACGCGCTGCTGGGACGGGCCGTTGGGCGCGGTGAGGCCGTTGGACGCGCCGTCCTGGTTGACGGCCGAGCCGCGCACGATGGCGAGCACCGGGTGGCCGTTGCGCCGCGCGTCGGACAGCCGCTCCACGAGCAGCATGCCGACGCCCTCGCCCCAGCCGGTCCCGTCGGCGGCGGCGGCGAACGGCTTGCAGCGGCCGTCGGCGGCGAGCCCGCGCTGACGGCTGAACTCGGTGAACGTCGACGGCGTGGCCATCACGGTCACCCCGCCCGCGAGCGCCAGCGAGCATTCGCCGCCTCGCAGCGCCTGCACGGCCATGTGCAGGGTGACCAGCGACGACGAGCAGGCCGTATCGACCGTGACCGCCGGGCCCTCCAGGCCGAAGGTGTACGACACGCGGCCGGACGCGATGCTGCCGGAGCTTCCGGTGCCGAGGAAGCCTTCGACGCCCTCGGGCACGGAGTCGAGCCGCGAGGTGTAGTCGTGGTACATGACGCCCGCGAACACCCCGGTGCGGCTGCCGCGCAGCCCGGTCGGGTCGAGTCCCGCCCGCTCGAACGCCTCCCACGACGACTCCAGCAGCAGCCGCTGCTGCGGGTCCATCGCCATGGCCTCGCGCGGCGAGATCCCGAAGAGCGTGGGGTCGAAGCCGCCCGCGTCGTAGAGGAATCCGCCCTCGCTCACATAGCTGGCCCCGGCCTGGTCGGGGTCGGCGTCGTACAGCGACTCGATGTCCCAGCCGCGGTCGGTGGGGAAGCCGGAGATGGCGTCCTCGCCGCCCGCGACGAGCCGCCACAGCTCCTCGGGGGTACGGACGCCGCCCGGGTAGCGGCAGCTCATCGCGACGATCGCGATGGGCTCCTGGTGCCGCTCTTCGACCTCGCGCAGCTGACGGCGGGCCTGACGCAGGTCGGCGGTGGCCCGCTTGAGGTAGTCGCGAAGCTTGTCCTCGTTATTCACCATTGCGTCGGCTCCTTGCGAAGGGGGAGGTGGTGCTCATGAGTTCCAGTCGCTCCCTTTCAGGAGGAGCCGAGTTCGTCGTCGAGCAGGTCGAAAAGCTCATCGTCGGTCGCTGATTCGAGGTCGTTGTCGTCGGTGTCGCCGTCGGCCGCCGCGTCCTGCGCGTCGTTCCACTTCGCCAGCAGGGCCTGGAGGCGCATGGTGATCCTGGAGCGGGTGACGCTGTCGTCCGCGGCCCCCGCCAGGGCGGCTTCCAGCCGGTCGAGTTCGCCGAACACCGACGGGCCGCCGCCGTCCCCGTGCGGGAGTTCCGCACGCAGATGGTCGGCGAGGGCGTCGGGCGTCGGGTAGTCGAAGATCAGCGTGGCCGGGAGCCGGAGGCCGGTGGCCGCGCCGAGCCGGTTGCGGAGTTCGACGGCGGTGAGCGAGTCGAAGCCCAGGTCCTTGAAGGCCGCGGCCGGTTCGATGGCCGCCGCGCTGCCGTACCCGAGCACGGTGGCCACCTGGGCACACACCAGGTTGAGCAGGAAGCGGTCCCGTTCGGCCGCGGACATGCGCGCGAGCCGGTCGGCGAGGCCGGTCGCGTCGTCCGCCCCGCCGCCGCCGGCCGCGGCGGCGCGCCGCACCGGGGTACGGATCAGCCCGCGCAGCAGCGGCGCCACCCCGGCGGTGGACTGGGCGCGCAGTGCGGCGATGTCCAGGGCGGCGGGGATCAGCACCCCGTGTCCGGCGAGCCCGGCCACGTCGAACAGCGCCAGGCCCTCGGCGTTGCCGAGCGCGCTCATGCTGCCGCGGTTCATGCGCTGCCGGTCGGCGGTGGCGAGGGTGGAGGCCATGCCGTCCTCGTCGTCCCACAGGCCCCAGGCGAGGGAGACGGCGGGCAGGCCCTGGCCGCGCCGGTGCTGGGCGAGGGCGTCCAGGAAGGTGTTGGCCGCGGCGTAGTTGCCCTGTCCCGGGTTGCCGAAGACACCGGCCGCCGAGGAGAACAGCACGAACTCGGCGAGGCCGTGGCCGCGGGTCAGCTCGTGCAGGTTCCACGCCGCGTCGACCTTCGGCCGCAGCACCCGCTGGACGCGCTCGGGGGTGAGGGACTCGATCGTCCCGTCGTCGAGCACGCCCGCCGCGTGGATCACGGCGGTGAGCGGGTGTGCGGCGGGGATGTCGGCCAGGACGGCGGCGAGCGCGTCCCGGTCGGCCGCGTCGCACGCCGCCCAGGTGACCTGGGCGCCGTACTCGGTGAGTTCGGCCGTCAGCTCGGCGGCACCCGCCGCCTCGGCGCCACGGCGGCTGGTCAGCAGCAGCCGCCTGGCCCCGCGCCCGGTCACCAGGTGGCGGGCCAGCAGCCCGCCCAGGGTGCCTGACGCGCCGGTGACCAGCACCGTGCCCGCCGGGTCGAGGCCGGGCACGGCCGCCTCGTCCAGGGCGGCCACGCGCGCCAGCCGGGGTGCGTACGCGGTCCCGGCGCGCACGGCGAACTGCGGCTCGTCCGTCCGCAGCGCGGACAGGAGCGCGGAGAGGGAAGTGTCAGCGGCGGCGCCGCCGTCCACGTCGGCCAGCACGAACCGGCCCGGGTGCTCGGCCTGCGCCGACCGCACCAGGCCCCAGAGGGCGGCGTGGGTGAGGTCGTCCACGCCCTCGTCGGCGTTCTCCCCGTCCGTCGTCGCGGCCACGGCGCCCCGGGTGAGCAGGACCAGCCGCGAGTCGGCGAACCGCTCGTCGGCGAGCCACTCCCGTACCAGGGCCAGCGCCCGCAGGGTCACGGTGTGCGCCGCGGCCGCGGTGTCCCCGGGGGTCGTGAGGTCGGGCAGGCACGGTACGAGGACCACGTCCGGCGCGATCCCCTCGGCCTCGACCGCCTCGCCGAGCGCGGACAGGCCCGCGTAGGTCTCGGCCTCGATCCCGGTGTCGGCCAGCGCCCCGGTGATCTTCAGGTCGCCGCCGCCGGTGTTCTCCAGGACTGCCCACAGGGCGGCGGTGTCGTCCTGCGCTGCGTCGGACGTGGGCAGCGCGGCCCAGTCGACGCGGAACAGCGACTCGTGGTGACGGGCGTTGCTCGCGGTGAACTGCCCGGGGTCGAGCGGCCGGAGCGCGAGCGAGCCGACCGACACCACCGGGGCACCGGCCTCATCAGTGATCTCCAGCGCCACGGCGCCCTGCCCGGCCGGGGAAACCCGCACCCGCAGCGCCGTCGCGCCGACCGCGTGGAGCCGTACGCCGTCCCACGAGAACGGCAGCCGCGCCTGCCCGGCCTCCTCCACCGCCCAGAACCCGCCGAGGCCCACCGCGTGCAGCGCGGCGTCCAGCAGCGCCGGATGGCAGGCGTACGCACGGGCCTCGCCCTGCTGCTCCTCGCCCAGCGCCACCTCGGCGAACACCTCGTCGCCGCGCCGCCAGGCGGACTTCAGCCCCTGGAACACCGGGCCGTACGCGAGACCGAGCGCCGCGAAACCGTCGTACAGGCCGTCGACGTCGATCGGCTCGACGGCCGTGCCGTCGACCTCCGCCGGGGGCCACTGCGCCATGGTGCTCGGCGCGGTGGCGGCCGGGCCGGTGGCGCCGAGCACACCGGCCGCGTGCCGGGTCCACGGCTCGTCGGCCGCGTCCTCCGGGCGCGAGTAGATGTGCAGTGCGCGCCGCCCCTCGGGGCCGTCGGGCCCGTCCACGGAGACGCGGAGCTGCACCGCGCCGCGCTCGGGGAGGACCAGCGGCGCTTCCAGGGTCAGCTCCTCGACCTGGTCGCAACCGACCTGGTCACCGGCCCGGACGGCCAGTTCGACCAGGGCCGTCCCCGGCAGCAGCACGGTGTCCATGACGGCGTGATCGGCCAGCCACGGGTGGGTACGGAGCGACAGCCGACCCGTGAAGAGGAAGCCCTCGGAGTCGGGCAGGTCCACCGCAGCACCCAGCAACGGGTGATCGGCGGAGCCGAGCCCGGCCGACACCACGTCGCCCACGGCCCCGGCGGGGGCCTCCAGCCAGTAGCGCTCGCGCTGGAAGGCGTACGTGGGCAGCTCGGCGCGGCGCGCCCCGGTCCCGGCGAAGAACGCCTCCCAGTCGACGGCCGCGCCACGGACGTACGCACGGGCGACGGCGGTCGTCAGGGCTTCGGCCTCGCGGCGGTCCTTGCGGAGGGCGGAGGCGAAGGCGGCGTCGCTGTCGCTGGTCACGCAGTCCTGGGCCATGGCGGTGAGCACACCGTCGGGGCCCAGTTCGACGTACGTGGTGACGCCCTGGGCCTCCAGGGTGCGGATGCCGTCGAGGAAGCGGACGGCCTCCCGGACGTGGCGCACCCAGAAGTCGGGGCTGGTGATCTCCTCGGCGGACACCACGGCACCGGTCAGGTTGGAGACGATCGGGATGCGCGGAGCCTCGTACGACAGCCCCTGCGCCACCTCGCGGAACGCCTCCAGCATCCCGTCCATGCGGGGCGAGTGGAAC
>NZ_JAIWIH010000108.1:0-4466 GCF_052851135.1 Streptomyces sp. BRA346
ACCGCATGCAACGCCGAATCCAGCAACGCCGGATGCACACCAAACGCACCCGCCTCCGACCGCGCATCCTCCGGCAACTCCAGCTCCGCGAAGACCTCACCACCCAGCCGCCAGGCAGACGTCAACCCCTGGAACACCGGCCCATACGCCAACCCAAGGCCCGCCATGCCCTCATACAGACCCTCCAGCCCAACCGGCGTCGCCCCGGCCGGAGGCCACACACCCAGGTCGGACGGCGCAGCCGGGGCGACCTCTGCCAGAGCACCCGAGGCATGGCGCACCCACGGCTCGTCCGCAGCCACGTCCTCAAGCCGCGAGTACACCTCGAACGCACGAAGCCCCGAGTCCATCGCACCGACCGACACCTGAAGCTGAACGCCACCCACCTCAGGAAGCACCAACGGCGCCTCCAACGTCAGCTCCTCCACCAGGCCGCACCCGACCTGGTCACCAGCGTGAACCGCCAGCTCAACGAACGCCGTGCCCGGCAGCAGCACCGACCCCATCACGACGTGATCGAGCAGCCACGGATGCGTCTGCACCGACAACCGCCCGGTCAACAGAAGCCCGTCACCACCCGCGAGCGGCACAGCAGCCCCCACCAGCGGATGATCCACGGTCGCCAGCCCCAGCCCGGCCGTACCCAGCGCAGCGGCCGGGACCTCCGGCCAGTAGCGCTCGTACTGGAAGGCGTACGTCGGCAGGTCGACGCGAACGGCGCCCGTACCGGCGAAGACGGCACCCCAGTCGACGGCCACGCCACGGACATGCGCCCGCGCGACAGCCGACACCAGCGCCTCGACCTCGGCACGGTCCTTGCGACAGACGGACGCGAACGCCGCGTCGTCGCCAGTCACACACTCCTGCGCCATGGCAGTGAGCACACCGTCCGGACCCAGCTCCACAAACGTGCTGACGCCCTGGGCCTCCAGAGCGCGCACACCATCGAGGAAGCGCACCGCCTCACGGACATGGCGCACCCAGAAGTCGGCGGTCGCGATCTCCTCGGCGGAGACGACATCACCGGTCAGATTGGAGACGATCGGAATACGCGGAGCCTCGTACGACAACCCCTCCGCAACCTCACGGAACGCCTCCAGCATCCCGTCCATACGCGGCGAATGGAACGCGTGACTGACCGCAAGCCGCTTCGTCTTACGACCCTGCGCCTCAAACGACGCCGCAACCTCAACCACAGCCTCGTCGTCACCCGCGATGACCACCGACGTGGGCCCGTTGACGGCGGCGATACTCACCCGCTCACCGAGCAGCGGCAACACCTCATCTTCCGACGCCTGCACCGCGACCATCGCGCCACCGGCCGGAAGCTCCTGCATCAACCGCCCACGCGCCGCCACCAACTTCGCAGCATCCGCGAGCGACAACACACCCGCCACATGCGCGGCAGCCAACTCACCGATGGAGTGCCCGGACAGGAAGTCCGGTGTCACACCCCACGCCTCCACCAGCCGGAACAACGCCACCTCGACTGCGAACAGCGCAGGCTGCGTGAAACCGGTCTGGTCCAGCACCGCCGGGTCGTCCCCGAACAGCACCGTCTTCAGCGGCTGCTCAAGATGCGCGTCCAGCGCATCGCACACCGCATCCAACGCCTCCGCGAACACCGGATAGGCGTCGTACAGCTCACGCCCCATCCCCAGCCGCTGGCTCCCCTGCCCCGTGAACAGGAACGCCACCTTGCCGCCCGCCACCGAACCCTCAACGAGCCCCGCAGCACCGCGACCCTCCGCCAGCGCCTCCAGACCCGCCAGCAGCCCGGCGCGGTCGTCAGCGACGACGGCGGCGCGGTGGTCGAAGGCGGAACGCGTGGTCGCGAGCGAGTAACCGAGGTCGACGGGGCGCAGTTCGGGGTGGGCGTCCACATGGGCCCGGAGGCGTTCGGCCTGGGCGCGCAGCGCGGCCGCGCTGCGGCCGGAGATCACCGAGGGCAGCACCGGCGGGGTGATGTCGGCGACGGGCTCCGCCTCGACCACCGGGGCCTGCTCGATGATCGTGTGCACATTGGTGCCACTGATGCCGAACGACGACACACCCGCGCGGCGCGGACGGCCGGTCTCCGGCCACTGCGTCTGCTCGGTCAGCAGCGACACCGCGCCCGCCGACCAGTCGACGTGCGGGGACGCCTCGCCCGCGTGCAGGGTCTGCGGCAGCACCCCATGCTGCATGGCGAGGACCATCTTCATCACACCGGCGACACCGGCCGCGGCCTGCGTGTGGCCCATGTTGGACTTGATGGAACCCAGCAGCAGGGGCAGGTCCTCGGACCGGTCGCGGCCGTACGTGGCGAGCAGCGCCTGCGCCTCGATCGGGTCACCCAGCGTCGTCCCCGTACCGTGCGCCTCGACCGCATCCACCTCGGCGGCCGACAGACCCGCACCGGCCAAGGCCGCGCGGATGACGCGCTGCTGCGACGGGCCGTTGGGCGCCGTCAGACCATTCGACGCACCGTCCTGGTTGACGGAGCTGCCACGGACGACGGCCAGCACCGGGTGGCCGTTGCGCCGCGCGTCCGACAGCCGCTCCACGAGCAGCATGCCCGCGCCCTCGGCCCAGCCCGTGCCGTCCGCGTCCGCCGAGAACGAGCGGCAACGGCCGTCGGCGGACAGGCCGCCCTGGCGGCTGAAGCCGATGAAGGTGGCCGGGGTGGCCATCACCGTGACGCCACCGGCCAGCGCCAGCGAGCACTCCCCCGCCCGCAGGGCCTGCATCGCCCAGTGCAGGGCGACGAGCGACGACGAGCAGGCCGTGTCCACCGTCACCGCCGGGCCCTCAAGACCGAGGGCGTACGCGACCCGGCCGGAGGCGATGGAGCCGGTGCTGCCGGAGCCGATCGCGCCCTCGCCGCCGCCGTCGGGGGCCTGCTCCACGAGCGTGGCGTAGTCGTGGTACATGACGCCCGCGAAGACACCGGTCTGGCTGCCGCGCAGGGTCGTCGGGTCGATGCCCGCGCGCTCGAACGCCTCCCACGACGTCTCCAGCAGCAGCCGCTGCTGCGGGTCGGTGGCGACGGCCTCGCGCGGCGAGATCCCGAAGAAGGTGGGATCGAAGTCGGCGGCCTCGTGGAGGAAGCCGCCCTCGCGGGTGTACGAGGTGCCCGGGTGCTCGGGGTCCGGGTGGTAGATCGTGTCCAGGTCCCAGCCGCGGTCGACGGGGAAGCCGGAGATGGCGTCCTGGCCGGAGGCCAGCAGCTGCCACAGGTCCTCGGGGGTGCGCACTCCGCCCGGGAAGCGGCAGCTCATGGCGACGATGGCGATCGGCTCGTCGTCGACCGCGCCCACGGTCGACGACGGTACGGCCAACTGACCCTGTGTGCCCGCCAGTTCGGCCCGGAGGTGTTCGGCGAGGACGAGGGAGGTCGGGTAGTCGAAGACCAGGGTGGCGGGGAGCCGCATGCCGGCGGCCGCGTTCATCCGGTTGCGCAGCTCGACGGCGGTCAGCGAGTCGAAGCCCAGGTCGCGGAAGGCGCGATCGGGGTCCACGGAGTCGGCGGAGCCGTAGCCCAGGACGGCGGCGACCTGCGTACGGACCAGCCCCAGCAAGAGGTCGAGCTGTTCGGCCTCGCCGAGCCCGGCCAGCCGCTGCGCCAGCGCACCCGTCCCGGCGGAACCCTCCGCCGTACGCCGCGTCGGCACCCGCACCAGCCCACGCATCAACGGCGCCACCACACCCGACGACGCGGCCTCGGCCCGCACCGCCGCCAGATCCAGCCGCACCGGCACCAGCAGCGCCTCGCCCGCACCGCGCGCCGCGTCGAACAGCTCCAGCCCCTCGGCGGCCGACAGCGCGGCAACGCCACCCCGGTTCATCCGGGACACATCCGCGTCGTCCAAGGCACCGGTCATCGCGCTGGAGTCCGCCCAGAGGCCCCAGGCGAGGGACGTACCGGCCAGACCACGCGCCCTACGGTGCTGCGCCAACGCATCCACATACGCGTTGGCGGCGGCATAGTTGCCCTGACCCGCGCCGCCGAAGACACCGGAAGCGGACGAGAACAGGACGAACGCCTTCAGGTCCAGGTCAGCCGTCAGCTCGTGGAGGTTCCAGGCCGCGTCCACCTTCGGGTGCAGTACGGTGGCCAGCCGCTCAGCGGTCAGCGAACCGATCACGCCGTCGTCCAGCACACCGGCGGTGTGGACGACGCCGGTCAGCGGATGCTCGGCCGGAACCGCCGCCAGCACCTCAGCCAGCGCGTCACGGTCGGCCACGTCACACGCGGCCCAGTGCACTTTGGCGCCCAGCTCGGTCAGTTCGGCGCCGAGTTCGGGTGCACCGGGAGCCTCCGCGCCGCGACGGCTGACCAGGAGGAGGTGGCGTACGCCGCGCTCCGCCACCAAGTGCCGCGCCAGCAGCCCGCCCAGCGTGCCGCTGGCACCGGTCACCAACACCGTGCCCTCGGCGTCGAAGTCGGGCACCTGCTGCTGCTCGGTGTCCACCACGGCTCGTGC
>NZ_JAIWIH010000109.1:0-4314 GCF_052851135.1 Streptomyces sp. BRA346
CGACACCACCCACGGCACCACGCCAGGCACCACCGACGGCTCCTCGACCCGCTGCTCCGGCGACGACGCCTGCTCCACGATCACGTGCGCGTTGGTGCCACTGACGCCGAACGACGAGACGCCCGCCCGGCGCGGATGTTCCGAATCCGGCCAGGCGGTGGTGTTCCGCACCAGCTCGACATCGCCCACCGTCCAGTCGACGTGCGACGACGGAGCATCCACGTGCAGGGTGCGCGGCAGCACCCCATGCCGCATCGCCATGACCGTCTTGATCACACCCGCGACACCTGCCGCAGCCTGCGTATGACCAATATTCGACTTCACCGACCCCAACAACAACGGACGGTCCCGGTCCTGCCCATAGGTGGCCAGCAGCGCCTGCGCCTCGATCGGGTCGCCGAGCGTCGTCCCGGTCCCGTGCGCCTCCACCACATCCACATCCACCGGCGAAAGCCCGCCACTGGCCAGCGCCTGCCGGATCACCCGCTGCTGGGAGGGACCATTCGGTGCGGTCAACCCATTCGACGCGCCATCCTGATTCACCGCACTGCCCCGCACCACGGCGAGTACCGAGTGCCCGTTCCGCTCGGCATCGGACAACCGCTCCAGCACCAGCATGCCGACACCCTCGCCCCAGCCCACACCATCAGCCGAGTCCGAGAAGGACTTGCAACGCCCGTCCGGAGCCAATCCGCCCTGCCGCGAGAACTCCACGAACGTCGTCGGCGTCGACATCACCGTCACACCACCAGCCAACGCCAACGAACACTCACCCGCACGCAACGCCTGCGCCGCCAGATGCAACGCCACCAACGACGACGAACACGCCGTATCAACCGTCACCGTCGGACCCTCAAGCCCGAGCGTGTACGACACCCGGCCGGACGCCACGCTCGGGGCACTGCCGTTGCCCCGGAACGCCTCGAACTCGTCGCCGGTGAGCAAGGTCCGGTAGTCGTTGTACATGACCCCGGCGAACACGCCGGTCCGGCTGCCGCGCAGCGACACCGGATCGATGCCCGTGCGCTCGATCGCCTCCCACACCGTCTCCAGCAGCAGCCGCTGCTGCGCGTCGGTCGCCAGGGCCTCGCGCGGGCTCATCCCGAAGAAGTCGGAGTCGAACTGCGCGGCCTCGTGCAGGAAGCCACCGGCACGGGTCGACGAGGTCCCGGGGCGCTCGGGGTCCGGGTGGTAGAGCCCGTCCGTATCCCAGCCTCGGTCCGTCGGGAATTCCGACACCGCGTCCACGCCTCCGGCCACCAGATCCCACAGCTGGTCGGGGGACGAGACCCCGCCCGGGTAGCGGCACGCCATGCCCACGATCACCACCGGATCGTCGGCGACCGGCACCGGCGCGCTCAGCGGGCCCTCTGCCACCGCCTCCGCGGGCCCGGCGGAGAGCTCTTGGCTCAGGTGGTCGGCAAGTGCCTTCGGCGTCGGGTAGTCGAACACCAGGGTTGCCGGGAGCCGCAGTTCGGTCGCGGCACTCAGCCCGTTGCGCAACTCGACGGCCGTGAGCGAGTCGAAGCCCAGGTCGCGGAAGGCCCGCACGGGATCGACCGTTGCCGGGCTTTCGTGGCCGAGTACCAGCGCGACCTGGCCGCGGACCAGCTCCAGCAGCGCCGCGTCACGGTCCGGACGGCTCAGTCCGGCCAGCCGGTCGGTCAGGCCGCCACCGTCACCGCCACCGTCACCCACATTGACGGTCGGGCTGGTGGCACGGCGGATCGGGGTGCGTACCAGGCCCCGCAGCACCGGTGGGACCTCCCCGCGCGCACGCAGGGTGGGCAGGTCCAGCCTGATCGGGAGCACCGCGGACCGGCCGGTGGCCAACGCGGCGTCGAACAGTGCCACGCCTTGTCGGGCGGTCAGGGGCGGGAAACCCGAGCGGCTCAGACGGGCTCTGTCGATCTCGGTCAGACCGCTGGTCATCCCGCTGCCGTCGGACTGGGCCCACGGGCCCCACGCCAGCGATACCCCGGGGAGCCCGAGGCTCCGGCGGTGCTCGGCCAGGGCGTCGAGGAAGGCGTTCGCGGCGGCGTAGTTGGCCTGCCCCGGCCCGCCCAGGGTACCGGCGGCGGAGGAGAACATCACGAACGCCGACAGGTCCAGGCCCAGGTCACGCGTCAGTTCGTGCAGATGCCAGGCCGCGTCGACCTTCGGCCGCAGTACGGCGCCGACGCGTTCCTCGGTGAGGGCGCCGACCACGCCGTCGTCGAGCACCCCGGCAGTGTGCACCACGGCGGATACGTCGTGCCGGGTCAGCAGCTCCCTGAGGGCGGGGCGGTCGGCGACGTCGCAGGCCACGGTATGTACCCGCGCGCCGAGCCCGGTCAGTTCGGAGACGAGGGCTGCGGCGCCGGGGGCCTCGGCTCCACGTCGCGACGCGAGCAGCAGGTCCCGTACACCGTGTTCGGTCACGAGGTGACGGGCCAGCACCGCGCCCAAGCCGCCGGTGCCACCGGTGATCAGGACCGTACCGGCTTCGTCCCAGCCGGCGGCCTCGGTTCCGTGTGGCACGCGGGACAGCCGGGGGGCGAGGATCTGCCCGTCGCGGATGAGGATTTCCGGTTCCGGCACGGTCAGCGCCCACGACAGCAGTGCCCCCGGTACCGCGTCGTCGCCCGGCGTCTGATCCAGGTGGAGCAGGGTGACGCGGTCGGGGTGTTCGGACTGCGCGGACCGCAGCAGGCCCCACGCCGCTGCCGCAGCGAGGTCACCGGGGGTCCGGGACACCAGGACCAGCCGGGAACCGGCGAACCGCTCGTCCGCCAGCCAGTGCTGTACGAGCCTCAGCGCCCGCGCGACCGTGGCGTGGACGGCGTCTATCGTGTTCTGTCCGGGTACGGGCGCGAGCTCCGCCAGCACCACGTCCGGGACCGGGTGCTCCACGAGCGCGTCCAGGTCCGCGTGTACCTCGACGCCCGCGTCGGCCTGCCGCAGAGCGTCGGCCAGGCCGTGACCGGCGGGATTCGGCTGCTGGCCGGGACCCGGGTGGCCATCCGGCCGGATGACGGCGACGGAGCCCGCCCGGACCGCACCGGACCCTGCCGGTACGGGCGCCCAGTCGAGGCCGAACAGCGAATCCGCGTCCACGGCCGTCGGGCCGTCGTCCAGCCGACCGTCCGGGACCGGGCGAGTGACGAAGGAGTCAACGGACGCGATCAGGTCACCGGCCGTGTCGGCGATGGCGATCGACACGGCGTCGTGCTCGATCCGCGACAGCCGGGCCCGCACCGTCGTAGCCCCGGACGCGTACAGCGACACGCCTTGCCAGGAGAACGGGAGGCCGCCCTCGCTGATAGCGCCGAGGTCGGCGAAGGACGAGGCGTGCTGCGCGGTGTCGAGAAGGGCCGGGTGGAGGCAGAACGCACCGGCATCCGCCGGGCCGCCCGTCTCGGCCTCCCGGGGGAGGGCGACCTCGGTGAACAGCTCGGTGCCCCGGCGCCAGGCCGCCCGCAGGCCCTGGAACGCCGGGCCGTAGGTGAAGCCCAGGTCGGCGAGGTGTGCGTAGCAGTCGCCGAGCTCGATCGGCTCGGCGCCCGCAGGCGGCCACACCGTGGCATCGAATGCCGTTCCCGCCTCGGTCGTGCCGTCGCTCCGGCCGAGCAGGCCCGAGGCGTGCTCGGTCCACGGAGTGGCATTCCCCGCCGCTTCGGTCCGCGCGTGGACCGTGATGGCACGGCGGCCGTCGCCGCGCTCGGCGCCCACGCGCACCTGGATCCGTACGGCACCCTGTTCGGGCAGCACCAGTGGCGCGGCCAGCGTGAGTTCATCGATCCGGTCGCAGCCGAACTCGTCGCCCGCGCGGATCGCCAACTCCAGGAAGGCCGTGCCCGGCACCAGAATGCGGCCGCGCACCACATGGTCGGCGAGCCAGGGATGGGACTGCACGGACAGGCGGCCGGTGAACACCGCGCCCGCGCCGTCGGCGAGCTCCACCGCCGCGCCCAGCAGCGGATGGTCCGCGGCACCCAGCCCGAGCCCGGTGGCGTCCCGGACGCGCGCGGTGCCCGAGGGCCAGTACCGTCGGCGCTGGAACACCGTGGTCGGCAGGTCCACGCGGCGCGCGCCCGTGCCCGCGAACAGTACGGGCCAGTCGACCGCCGTGGCCGTCACATGCAGCCGCGCCAGACCGGTGACAAGGGCGAGTTCCTCTCCACGGTCCTTGCGCAGCGTCGGGATGGCGACGGTGTCGTCCGGCGCCGAGTCCCGGACCAGCGCCGAGAGCACCCCGTCCGGGCCCAGTTCCAGGAAGGTCCGTACCCCCTCGTCGGACAGGGCCCGGACCCCGTCGGCGAACCGTACGGTCTC
>NZ_JAIWIH010000110.1:0-4168 GCF_052851135.1 Streptomyces sp. BRA346
GGCCTCGGCGGCCTGCACCGCCACCATCGCACCACCAGAAGGCAACGCCTGCATCAACCGGCCACGCGCCGCCACCAACCTCGCCGCGTCCCCGAGCGAGAACACTCCCGCCACATGCGCCGCCACGATCTCGCCGACCGAGTGCCCGCCCACGAAGTCCGGCCGTATGCCGAAGGACTCCACCAGCCGGAACAGCGCCACCTCGACCGCGAACAGCGCGGGCTGAGTGAACTCCGTCCGGTCCAGTGCTTCGGCATCGTCGCCGAACAGGACATCCCGCAGTGGCCGCTCAAGGTGGGGATCCAGGAGCCCACTCACCTCGTCAAACGCCCGCGCGAACACGGGGAACCGGCCATACAGCTCCCGACCCATGCCCACCCGCTGCGAGCCCTGACCCGAGAACACCACCGCCACCCGGCCACCACCGACCACACCCCGGCCGAGGGTCACACCAGGCGCCTCCTCGCCCCGCGCCACAACGCCCAGCCCAGCGGCCAGCTCATCCGCCGTACCACCCACGACCACCGCGCGGTCCTCCAGCGCGGCCCGCCCGGAGGCCAGCGACCAGCCCACATCCACCGGCGACAGCTCAGTCGCGCCCTCCACCCGGGAGAACAACCGAGCCGCCTGGCCCCGCAGCGCGGCCTCGCCACGCCCCGACACCACCCACGGCACGACACCGGCCACCACCGCGCCCGCATTCGAAACGGGCTCCGACTCCGGGGCCTGCTCCAGGATGACGTGGGCGTTGGTCCCGCTGACACCGAAGGACGACACACTCGCCCGGCGCGGACGGCCATCGGCGTCCGGCCACTCCCGCGCCTCGTTCAGCAGCTCCACCGCACCGGCCGACCAGTCCACCTTGGTCGACGGCTCATCCGCGTGCAGGGTGCGCGGCAGCACACCGTGCCGCATGGCCTGCACCATCTTGATGACGCCCGCGACACCGGCGGCGGCCTGCGCATGCCCGATGTTGGACTTCAGCGACCCCAGCCACAGCGGCTCGCCTCCGGCACGCTCCTGGCCGTACGTGGCGATCAGCGCCTGCGCCTCGATCGGGTCGCCCAGCGTGGTGCCCGTACCGTGCGCCTCGACCGCATCCACATCCGCCGCCGCCACACCCGCATTCGCCAGCGCCGCACGGATCACCCGCTGCTGCGACGGACCATTGGGCGCCGTCAGACCGTTCGACGCACCGTCCTGGTTGACCGCCGAGCCCCGCACCACCGCAAGCACCCGGTGACCGTTACGGCGAGCATCCGACAGCCGCTCCAGCAGCAGCATGCCCGCGCCCTCGGACCATCCGGCACCGTTGGCGTCGTCCGAGAACGACCGGCACCGGCCGTCCGTCGACAGGCCGCGCTGACGGCTGAACTCCACGAAGACGGCCGGAGTCGACATCACCGTGACGCCACCGGCCAGCGCCAGCGAGCATTCGCGGTTACGCAGCGCCTGGGCCGCCAGGTGCAGCGACACCAGGGACGACGAGCACGCCGTGTCCACCGTCACCGCCGGGCCCTCAAGACCGAAGACGTAGGAGAGGCGGCCGGAGGCGACGCTGCCCGCACTGCCGTTGCCGAGGTACCCCTCGAAGCCGTCGGGCGTGACCCGCAGGCGCGATCCGTAGTCGTTGTACATGACCCCGGCGAAGACACCGGTGCGGCTGCCCCGCAGCGACTGCGGATCGACACCCGCACGCTCGAACGCCTCCCACGCGGTCTCCAGCAGCAGCCGCTGCTGGGGGTCGGTGGCCAGGGCCTCCCGGGGCGACATCCCGAAGAAGGCGGGGTCGAACTCGGCGGCGTCGTGCAGGAAGCCGCCCTCCCGGGCGTACGTCTTGCCCTGCCGGTCCGGGTCCGGGTCGTACAGGTCCTCGATGTCCCAGCCGCGGTCCACCGGGAACTCCGACACCGCGTCGACGCCCCGCGCGACCAGGTCCCACAGCTCCTCCGGCGACCGCACCCCGCCGGGGAAGCGGCAGCCCATGCCCACGATCACGATCGGGTCGTCATCGGCCGCGACCGCCGAAGCCACCGGCACCGCAGCCGTCTCCGTGGCGCCGAACAGCTCGGCATGCAGATGGACGACCAGAGCGGCCGGTGTGGGGTGGTCGAAGACGAGGGTGGCGGGCAGCCGCAGCCCGGTCGAGGCATTCAGCCGGTTCCGCAGGTCCACGGCGGTCAGCGAGTCGAAGCCGAGGTCCTTGAACGCCCGGCTCTCCTCCACCGCCCCGGCCGAGTCATGGCCCAGGACGGTCGCCACCTGCCCCCGTACGAGGTCCGACAGCGCACGCGTCCGCTCGCTCCGCGTCAGCCCGGCCAGCCGCTGCGCCAGGCCCTCCGCCGTCCCGGCACCCTCACCGGCCCGCGCCCGGCGCACCGGCCCCCGCACCAGTCCGCGGAGGATGGCCGGGACGGTCGCCTCCGCCGCGCGCAGCGCCGCCGCGTCGAACCGCGCCGCCAGCAGCAACGCCTCGTCCGCCGCGACACCGGCGTCGAACAGCGCAAGACCCTCGTCCGACGACAGCGCCCTCAGCCCCGAACGCGCCATCCGCGCCAGATCCGCCTGACCCAGCTCGCCCGTCATGCCACTGTGCTGCTCCCACAGCCCCCAGGCCAGCGAGGTCGCGGGCAGCCCCTCGGCGCGGCGTACGGCGGCCAGCGCATCGAGGAACACATTCGCCGCGGCGTAGTTGCCCTGCCCGGCGCTACCGAGCACACCGGCAGCCGACGAGAACAACACGAACGCCGAAAGCCCCAGCTCACGCGTCACCTCATGCAGATTCCACGCCGCGTCGACCTTCGGGCGCATGACGCCCTCCAGCCGTTCCGGCGTCAGCGCCGAGACCAGCCCGTCGTCCAGTACACCCGCCGTGTGCACCACCGCGCTCAACGGATGCTCGGCCGGAATCCCCGCCAGCACCTCAGCCAGCGCGTCCCGGTCGGCCACATCGCACGCGGCCACCGACACATCCGCACCCAGACCCGAAAGCTCAGCGACCAGCTCCGCCGCGCCCGCAGCCTCCGCACCGCGACGGCTCACCAGCAATAGCCGCCGCACACCGTGCTCGACCACCAGATGCCGCGCCACCAGACCGCCCAGCACCCCCGTGGCCCCCGTGACCAGCACCGTTCCGTCCCCGTGCCACGGCGCAGACGGCTGAGGCGCCGCCACGGCCCGCACCAGCTTCGGGGTACGGACGACCCCGTCGCGCACGGCCAGCTGCGGCAGGTCCGACGCCAGCAGCTCACCAGGCACACGGGTGGTGTCGTCGTCGGTGTCCACCAGCAGGAACCGGCCCGGGTTCTCCGTCTGCGCCGACCTCAGCAACCCCCAGACCGCGGCCGCCGCCAGATCCCGCACCGTCTCCCCGGCCTCGACCGCCACCGCGCCCGACGTCACCACCGCCAGCCGCGAACCGGCGAACCGCTCATCCGCCAACCACGCCTGCACCAACCCCAAGGCGCGCCCAACGGCCTCATGCGCAGCCCGCACCGTGTCCCCGGCAGCCGACGCCGCGAACGGAACCAGCACCACATCCGGCACCGAAGCCCCAGCCCCGACAGCCGCGCTCAACGCCTCCAGATCGGCATACGCAGCACCTTCCGCCGAACCCACCACGGCCACATCGGCAGACGCCACCGCATCCGACGGCACCGCGGCCCAGTCGACGCGGAACAGCGCATCCCGCGACCCACCGCTCACCGCACCGGCCAGCTGCTCGACATCCACCTCGCGCATGACCAGGGACTCGACCGCCGCGACGGGCTGCCCGGCACCATCCGCGACCGTCACCGACACCGCGTCCGTACCGGCCGGAGCCAGCCGCACCCGCAGCACACCCGCTCCGGCCGCGTACAACGACACACCACGCCACTCAAACGGCAACCGCGCCCGGTCCTCGGAGAAGAAGTCGCCGAACTTCACCCCGTGCAACGCCGCGTCCAACAGCGCCGGATGCACACCAAAGCGCGCCGCTTCCTCCTGCTGCTCCTCGTCCAGCGCGACCTCGGCGAACACCTCGTCCCCGCGCCGCCAGGCCGCCCGTACGCCCTGGAACACCGGCCCATAGCCATAACCAGCAGCGTCGAGGTCCGCGTACATGCCCTCCGCGGACACCGGCTCCGCGCCCACCGGCGGCCACACCGCCAGCTCATCGGCCACCGGC
>NZ_JAIWIH010000111.1:0-4156 GCF_052851135.1 Streptomyces sp. BRA346
CCCGATGTTGGACTTGATGGAGCCGAGCCACAGCGGACGGCCCTCCGGACGCTCCTGTCCGTACGTGGCCAGCAACGCCTGCGCCTCGATCGGGTCGCCGAGCGTCGTACCGGTGCCGTGTCCCTCCACCACATCGACCTCGGCGGGCGAGAGATGGGCGTTGGCGAGTGCCTGGCCGATGACTCGCTGCTGGGAGGGCCCGTTCGGCGCGGTCAGGCCGTTGCTGGTGCCGTCCTGGTTGACTGCGGATCCCCGTACGAGCGCCAGTACCCGGTGGCCGTTGCGCCGGGCGTCCGACAGCCGTTCCAGCAGCAGAAGTCCGGCTCCTTCGCCCCAGCCCGTGCCGTCGGCCGCCGAGGCGAAGGGCTTGCAGCGCCCGTCGGCCGCCAGACCGCGCTGACGGGAGAACTCGATGAAGGTGGTCGGGGTGGCCATCACCGTCACCCCGCCGGCCAGGGCGAGGGTGCATTCGCCCTGCCGTAGCGCCTGGGCGGCCAGATGCATGGCCACCAGCGACGACGAGCACGCCGTGTCCACCGTGACCGCCGGTCCCTCCAGACCGAAGGTGTACGCCACCCGCCCCGACATCACGCTCGGGGTGCCGCCCGCGAGGAGATAACCCTCGACCTCCTGGGCCGACGAGCTTCCGACCGCGCCGTAGCCCTGATAGGTACCGCCCGCGAAGACGCCGGTGTTGCTGCCGCTGAGCGTGTCGCGGTCGAGTCCGGCGCTTTCGAAGGTCTCCCACGCGGTTTCGAGGAGCAGCCGCTGTTGGGGGTCCATGGCGAGTGCTTCGCGCGGGCTGATGCCGAAGAACGCAGCGTCGAACGCGGCCGCGTCGTACAGGAAGCCGCCCTCCCGCGCATAGCTGGTGCCCAGACGCTCCGGGTCGGGATCGAAGAGCGTGTCCAGGTCCCAGTGCCGGTCGGTGGGCATCGCAGCGACGGCGTCCCGGCTCTCGGCGACCAGCTTCCACAGCTCCTCCGGGGAGCGCACTCCGCCGGGGTAGCGGCAGGCCATGCCGATGATCGCGATGGGCTCGTCGTCAGCGGCTAAGGAGGACGTATACGTAGCGACAACGGCTTTCTGACCGGTGAGTTCGGCGCGCACATACGTGGCGAGCGCGCTCGGCGTGGGATGGTCGAAGACGAGGGCGGGGGCGAGTTCCAGACCGGTGGTGGCGACGAGCTGATTGCGCAGCTCGACGGCGGTGAGCGAGTCGAAGCCCAGCTCCTGGAAGGGCTGCGTGGGTGGAACCGCGTCGAGACCGGCATGGCCGAGGACGGTGGCGGCGAGGGACTGGATGTGGCGGACCAGGAGCTGCTGCTGTTGGTCCGCCGTGGCGGCGGCGAGCTGCTGCCGCAGCGGAGTGACCGCGGCGGACGGTGCGGTGGTGGTGGTGGCGTCCGCCACGGTTCGCGCCGTCACGGGGGTGAGGAACGGGCTCGGGCGCTGCGCGGTGAAGGCGCTGGAGAACCGCTCCCAGTCGACATCGGCCACCGTGACCGTGGTGTCGTCGTGCGTCAGGGCGTGGTGCAGGGACTTGATGGCCAGGTCGGTGGTCAGCGGGGAGAGACCACGCCGCCTGAGATGAGCGAGCGTGTTGTCGTCGGCGGCCATGCCCGCCTCGCTCCACGGGCCCCAGGCGATGCTGGTGGCGGGGAGTCCATGGGCCCGGCGGTGTTCGGCGAGGGCGTCGAGGTACGCGTTCGCCGCGGCATAGGCGGCCTGCTGCCCGCTGCCCCAGGTCGCGGCGTTCGACGAGAAGAGTACGAAGGCGTCGAGCCCCAGGTCCCGGGTGATCTCGTGCAGATGAGTGGCGGCCAGCGCCTTGGAGTGCAGCACGTACTGCAACCGCTCGGGGTCCAGCTCGGCGATCGGGCCGAGGTCCATGGTTCCGGCAGTGTGGACGACGGTGGTCAGGGGGTGTTCGGCGGGGACGTAGTCGATGAGGTGTTGCAGCGCGGCACGGTTCGAGACGTCGCATGCGGAGATGGTGACCGAGGCACCCAGAGCGACGAGTTCTTCGCTGAGCTGGTCCGCCCCCGGCGCGTCGGGGCCGGACCGGCTGATGAGATGGAGATGAGGCGCGCGCTCGCGGGCGAGCCAGCGGGCGATGTGGGCGCCGAGCCCACCGGTGCCGCCGGTGATGAGCGTCGTCCCGGTCGGCCGCCAGGGAGCGGGCTTCGCGGACGATGCGGGAGCGGCGTGGCCCAGGCGGCGGGCGTAGGCGCCGGTGGTGCGGATCGCGGCCTGGTCCTCGGGCTGTCCGGGGGCCAGCAGCGCGGCCAGTCGACCGGCGGTGTGGTGGGTCACGGTGGTGGGCATATCGATGAGGCCACCCCACCGTTGCGGGTGTTCGAGGGCGGCCACCCGGCCCAGCCCCCAGACCTGGGCCTGGCCCGGGTGGGGGAGCGGGTCCGTACGGCTGGTGGCGACCGCGCCCTGTGTGAGGCACCACAGGGGAGCGGCGATACCGGTGTCGCCGAGCGCCTGGAGCAGGGTGACGGTGCCGACGAGCCCGGCGGGGACGGCGGAGTGTGCGGTGTGTGCCGCGGTGTCGAGGGCGAGCAGGCTGAGCACACCCGCGATCGGCTCATCCTCGGCCCACCGGGTCAGTTGCTCGGAGAGGACATCGCGCCGCAGACCTTCCGCGGGGAGCGCGTGGACGGACGCGACGGCACCATGGGACTGAAGCGCCTGGACGACGGTCCGGACCGCGGAGTGGTCCTCCTGGCCGACGGGCATGACCACCAACCAGGTGCCGCTCAGGGCCGCCGTAGTCGCGTCGGGCAGTTGCTGCCAGGTGGTCCGGTAGCGCCATGAGTCGATGACCGCCTGCTCGCGGTGCCGCCGCCGCCACGCCGACAGGACGGGGAGCGCGGGTAGGAGCGCGTCGATGCCGGGGCTGTTCTTCTCCAGCTGGAGCGTGCTGGTGAGGGCGTCGACGTCCAGCTCTTCGATGGCGTGCCACAGCTGTGCCTCGGCCGGGTCCGCCCCCACGCGGGCGCCGCTGGTACGGGCATCGGGTGGGGCGAGCCAGAAGCGCTGGTGCTGGAAGGCGTACGTCGGCAACGCGACAAGCCGCGGCGCCGGGTCGGTGGGGAACCAAGGAGCCCAGTCGACGTCGAGCCCAGCGGTCTGGAGCCGTGCCAAGGCGGTGGCGAACGCCCGGACTTCGGGTTGCTTGCGGTTGAGGGTGGCGGTGAGGAGAGGGGTGGTGGGGTGCTCGGTGCGGTGGAGGGTGTGTGGGACGGCCGTGGTCAGGACGGGGTCGGGGCCGAGTTCGAGGTACGTACCGGTGTCGGGTGCGGTGTGGGTGATGGCGGGGTGGAAGTGGACGGGCTGACGGATGTGCTGGGCCCAGTAGCCCGGGGTGGCGATCTCCTCATCGGCGGGTTGTCCGGTGAGGTTGCTGATGAGGGGAATGGTGGGCTGGTGATAGGTCAGGTTGCTGATGGCCTGGGTGAAGGGTTCGAGGATGGGGTCCATCAGCGGTGAGTGGAAGGCGTGGCTGACGGTGAGCAGTCGCGTCTTGCGGCCGCGTTCGGCCCAGGCCGCCGCGATCTGCGTAACGAGCGCGATGGGGCCTGAGACGACGGTGTTGGTGGGGGTGTTGAGGGCGGCGATGCCGACCTGTTCGTCGGTCGCGGCGAGGTCTTCGGCGAGTTCNTCGGGGGTGGCGGCGATGGTGGCCATGCCNCCNCCNNCNGGGAGTCCGCCCATGAGNGTGGCGCGGGCGGCCACCAGGCGGCAGGCGTCGGGGAGGTCGAAGACACCGGCGATGTGGGCGGCGGCGACTTCTCCGATGGAGTGGCCGATNACGGCGTCCGGGGTGATGCCGGTGGAGGNCAGAAGTCGGGTGAGGGCGATGTGGAGGGCGAAGAGTCCGGCTTGGGCGTAGGTGGTGTGGTCCAGCAGCTGCGCCTGCTCNGGGNCCTGGCTGAAGACGACGTCCCGGAGCGGCTGCTCCAAGTGGGGGTCGAGGAGGGTGCAGACNTCGTCGAAGGCTTCGGCGAAGACGGGGAAGCGGTCGTACAGTTCCGCGCCCATGCCGGGACGTTGGCTGCCCTGTCCGCTGAACAAGAACACCGTCTGGCCCGAGACGCTCGCAGCGCCTCCGGGGCAGACCACCGCCGGGTGCGGTGCGCCGGTG
>NZ_JAIWIH010000112.1:0-4045 GCF_052851135.1 Streptomyces sp. BRA346
GGCCTCGGCGGCCTGCACCGCCACCATCGCACCACCAGAAGGCAACGCCTGCATCAACCGGCCACGCGCCGCCACCAACCTCGCCGCGTCCCCGAGCGACAACACACCCGCCACATGCGCCGCCACGATCTCGCCGACCGAGTGCCCGCCCACGAAGTCCGGACGCAGCCCAAAGGACTCCACCAGCCGGAACAGCGCCACCTCAACGGCGAACAAACCCGCCTGCGTAAACACCGTCTCGTCCAGCAGACCCGACGCCCCGGCCTCACCGAACACCACATCCCGCACCGAGCACTCCACATGCCCGGCCAACTCCCCATCCAGCACCGCGCACACCTCGTCAAACGCCCGCGCGAACACCGGGAACCGGCCATACAACTCCCGGCCCATCCCCACCCGCTGCGAACCCTGACCCGAGAACACCACCGCCACCCGGCCACCACCACCGGCCACACCCCGGCCGAGGGTCACACCGGGCGCCTCCTCGCCCCGCGCCACACCCCCCAGCCCGGCCACCAGCTCGTCCCGCGAACCGCCCATGATCACGGCGCGGTGTTCCAGCGCGGCGCGCCCCGCCGCCAGCGACCACCCCACATCCACCGGCGACAGCCCGGCGTCACCCTCCACCCGGGACAGCAGCCGCGCGGCCTGGCCCCGCAGCGCGGCCTCGCCACGCCCCGACACCACCCACGGCACGACACCGGCCACCACCGCGCCCGCATCCGAAACGGGCTCCGGCTCCACGGCCGGTGCCTGCTCCACGATCACGTGCGCGTTCGTCCCGCTCACACCGAACGAGGACACGCCCGCACGCCGCGGACGGCCGTCGGCCTCCGGCCACGCCCGCGCCTCGCTCAGCAGCTCCACCGCACCCGCCGACCAGTCCACCTTGGACGACGGCTCACCCACGTACAGCGACTCCGGCAGCACCCCGTGCCGCATCGCCAGCACCATCTTGATCACACCGGCCACGCCCGCGGCCGCCTGCGTGTGACCGATGTTGGACTTCAGCGAGCCCAGCCACAGCGGCCGCTCCGCCGGGCGCCCCTGCCCGTACGTGGCGATCAGCGCCTGCGCCTCGATCGGGTCGCCCAGCGTGGTCCCCGTGCCGTGCGCCTCGACCGCGTCCACCTGCGCGGTCGTCAGCCCCGCGCTGGCGAGCGCGGCCCGGATCACCCGCTGCTGGGAGGGCCCGTTCGGCGCCGTCAGACCGTTGGACGCGCCGTCCTGGTTGACCGCCGAACCACGCACCACGGCCAGCACCGGATGGCCGTTCGCCCGGGCGTCCGACAGCCGTTCCAGCACCACCATGGCCGCGCCCTCGGCCCACCCCGTACCGTCCGCGTCGTCCGAGAACGACCGGCACCGGCCGGTCGGGGACAGCGCGCCCTGACGGCTGAACTCCACGAACGCCTCGGGCGTGGACATCACCGTGACACCACCGGCCAGGGCGAGGGTGCATTCGCCCGCGCGCAGCGCCTGGGCCGCCAGGTGCAGCGACACCAGGGACGACGAGCACGCCGTGTCCACCGTCACCGCGGGGCCTTCGAGCCCGAAGGTGTACGAGAGGCGCCCGGACACCACGCTCGCCGCGATGCCGGTGGCCAAGTAGCCCTCCGACTGCTTGGGGGCCCGGCGCAGCAGGGTGGCGTAGTCCTGGCCGCTCGTCCCGGCGAACACACCGGTACGGCTGCCCTTCAGCGACGACGGATCGATGCCCGCCCGCTCGATGGCCTCCCACGACGTCTCCAGCAGCAACCGCTGCTGCGGGTCGAGCGCCAGCGCCTCGCGCGGCGAGATACCGAAGAAGGCCGGGTCGAATTCACCGGCGTGGTGCAGGAACCCGCCTTCGCGGACATACGTCGTGCCGGGCCGGGAAAGCTCCGGGTCGTACAGCGCCTCGACATCCCACCCCCGGTCGTCGGGGAATTCCGAGAAGGCGTCGCGCCCCGAGTTCAGCAGCTCCCACAGTTCCTCGGGGGAATTCACACCGCCGGGCAGGCGGCAGCTCATGCCGACGATGGCGATCGGCTCGTGCTCTCCCGATTCGACTTCCTGGAGGCGCTGCCGCGCTTCGTGAAGCTCGCCGGTCACTCGCCGCAGGAAATAGCGGAGCTTGTCCTCGCTGCTGCTGTTCGTCACGCCGTACCACTCCAGGGTTTCAAAAAGTCTTAAGAGATCGGGGAGGAGAAGGGGTGTGGCTCAGGAGATGCCGAGTTCGTTACTGATGAAGTCGAAGACGTCATCGTCCGAGGCCGCTGCGAACCTTTCGGTCGCGGCGGGCTCGGCGCCGGGCTCTTCCTCAGCGCTGCACAGCTTCAGCAGCTCCTTCAAACGCAGCGATATCTCGCCTCGGGCACCATGAGTGGATTCCTCGGCCGTTGAAACAATCTCCGAAATGTTGGACGCGAGACGGTCGAGCTCCCCGAGTACGGCGTCGAAGCGTTTGGGGCCGTCCTCGCTCAACTCACTTCGCAGGTGGTCGGTCAGGGCCTGCGGGGTCGGATAGTCGAAGGCGATCGTGGCCGCCAGCCGCAGCCCTGTCGCACTGTTGAGCCGCTTCCGCAGCTCGAGGGAGGTGAGCGAATCGAAGCCGAGTTCCTTGAAGGCCCGGTCGGGGGTGATCGCATCGGTGGTGGTGTGGCTGAGCACCCTCGCGACCTGCGTACGCACCAAGTCCAGCAACCGGAGGCCCTGTTCGCCCACGGAGAGGCGAGCGAGTTCGGCACGCAGGGCCCCGCCCGGTGCACCGTCGGTGTTCACGCTGTCGGCGGTCGGCGCCTCCAGGACGCGGCGCGCCTCGGGAATGCCGCCGATCAGCGGCGCGGGGCGTTCCGCCGCGAGGCGGGGTGCGCACAGTTCCCAGTCCATGTCGGCCACCGCGATGCAGCTCTCGTCGCGGTCCAGCACCTGGTCCAGGACGACCAGGGCGTCCTCGGGGTCCATCGCCTCGAAGCCGCTCTGCTGGGCCCACTTCTCGCGGGTCTCGCCGGTGGCCAGACCACCCCCGCCCCAGCGCCCCCACGCCACCGAGGTGCCCGGCAGGCCGAGGGCCCGGCGCTCCTCGACCAGCCCGTCGAGGTACGCGTTCGCCGCCGCGTAGTTGCCCTGCCCCGGGCCGCCGACCGTGCCCGCCATCGACGAGAACATCACGAACAACGACAGCCCCGGCGTCTCGCGCGTCAGCTCGTCCAGATGCCGTGCGGCCTCGGCCTTCGGCCGCGCCACCTCCGCCAGCCGCTCCGGCGACAGCCCCTCCACGACACCGTCGTCCAGCACCCCGGCCGTGTGCACCACGCCCGTCAGCGGCGGCAGCTCACCCAGCGAGCCCAAGAGGGCCGACAGCTCAGCCCGATCGGCCACATCACACGCCGCGACCGTCACCCCGACGCCCGTCGCCGACAGCTCGGCCTCCAACTCGGCCGCTCCCGGCGCGTCCGGCCCGCGGCGGCTGGTCAGCACCAGATGCTCGGCCCCACGGTCCACCAGCCACCGGGCCACATGACCGCCCAGAGCGCCCGTACCGCCGGTCACCAGCACGGTCCCACCGCCCTGCCAGCCGCCATCGGCGCTGGTCTGCCCGGCGCGCACCAGCCGCCGTCCGAAGACCCCCGAGGAGCGCACCGCCACCTGATCCTCACCCTCGGTTCCGGCCAGCACTCCGGCCAGTCGGGACAGCGCGCGGTCATCCACCGTCTCCGGCAGATCCACCAGACCACCCCACACCTCCGGATGCTCCAGCCCCACCACCCGGCCGAAGCCCCACACCGCGGACTGCGCGGCACCGACTGCCCGCGCGTCGCCGCCCACACCCGCCGCGCCGCGCGTGGCGCACCACAGCCGCGCCTCGACCCCTGCGCCGTTCAGGGCCTGGAACAGGCCCAACGTCCCGGCCAGCCCCGCCGAGACGCCGCCGCCGACCGGATGCGGCGACTCGTCCAGCGCAAGCAGCGACACCACCCCCGCCAAGGGCGCTCCATCCGCAACCCCCGCCACACGCTCGGCCCACTCCTCGCCACCGGCCACGGCCTCCAGCGTCACCACC
>NZ_JAIWIH010000113.1:0-3955 GCF_052851135.1 Streptomyces sp. BRA346
CGGCTGCACCACGTCGACACGGTCCAGCGAGGGCGCGTCCGGCGCCTGCCGCACCACATCCAGCAGGCTCCAGTCCACGAATCCGGAAAGCGCCGCAGCGCACTCCGCCATGCGCTCGGCGAACACCGGCGAGGCATCCAGCAGCTCCACCGCCATCCCCGCCCACTGCGAACCCTGACCGGGGAAGACGAACACCACCCGGCCACCAGCCCCCGCAGCCGTGCCCGTCACCAGCCCGGGAGCCTCCTCGCCCCGGGCCAGAGCAGCGACACCGGACGCCAGGCCGTCCCGGTCTCCGGCCACCACGACCGCGCGGTTCTCGAACACCGCACGTCCCGAGGCCAGCGACCAGCCCACGTCCACCGGCGACAACTCCGCGTCACCCTCGACGTGCGACAGCAGCCGCGCCGCCTGCCCGCGCAACGCCCCGGCGCCACGGCCGGAGAACACCCACGGCAGGGCGGCGGGTGGTGCGCTGTCGGCCTTCTGCACCGGCTCCGGCTCGGGTGCCTGCTCCAGGATGACGTGCGCGTTCGTCCCGCTGACGCCGAACGAGGACACACCCGCCCGCCGCGGACGCCCCTCGGCCTCCGGCCACTGACGCGCCTCGCTCAGCAGCTCCACCGCACCCGCCGACCAGTCCACCTTGGACGACGACTCGTGCGCGTGCAGCGTCTGCGGCAGCACACCGTGCCGCATGGCCTGCACCATCTTGATGACACCGGCCACACCGGCGGCGGCCTGCGCATGCCCGATGTTGGACTTCAGCGAGCCCAGCCACAGCGGCTGGCCCTCGGCGTGCTCCTGGCCGTACGTGGCGATCAGCGCCTGCGCCTCGATCGGGTCGCCCAGCGTGGTGCCCGTACCGTGCGCCTCGACCGCGTCCACGTCCGCCGCCGCCACACCCGCATTCGCCAACGCGGCCCGGATCACCCGCTGCTGCGAGGGCCCGTTCGGCGCCGTCAGACCATTCGACGCACCGTCCTGGTTCACCGCCGAGCCCCGGACCACCGCCAGCACCTCGTGGCCGTTGCGCCGGGCGTCGGACAGCCGCTCCAGCAGCAGCATGCCCGCGCCCTCGGCCCAGCCCGTGCCGTTGGCGTCGTCCGAGAACGCCTTGCACCGGCCGTCGGGCGACAGGGCCCGCTGGCGGCTGAACTCCACGAAGGTCGTCGGGGTGGACATCACGGTGACGCCACCGGCGAGGGCGAGGGTGCATTCGCCGTTGCGCAGCGCCTGCACCGCGAGGTGCAGGGTCACCAGGGACGACGAGCATGCGGTGTCCACCGTCACCGCGGGGCCTTCGAGCCCGAAGGTGTAGGAGACCCGTCCCGAGGCGACGCTGCCCGCACTGCCGTTGCCGATGTAGCCCTCGAAGCCGTCGGGGGCCGTCTGCATCCGGGAGGCGTAGTCGTTGTACATCACGCCCGCGAAGACGCCCGCCCGACTGCCCCGAAGCGACTGCGGATCGACACCCGCCCGCTCTATGGCCTCCCACGAGGTCTCCAGCAGCAACCGCTGCTGCGGGTCCATGGCGAGGGCCTCGCGCGGCGAGATCCCGAAGAACTCCGGGTCGAACTCGGCCGCGTCGTGCAGGAAGCCACCCTCCCGGGCGTACGTCTTGCCCTGCCGGTCCGGGTCCGGGTCGTACAGGTTCGCCATGTCCCAGCCGCGGTCCACCGGGAACTCCGAGATCGCGTCGACGCCGCCCGCGACCAGGTCCCACAGCTCCTCCGGGGACCGCACACCACCGGGGAAGCGGCAGCCCATGCCCACGATCACGATCGGGTCGTCGGCGGCCGCGACCGCCGAAGCCACCGACACCACAGCCGTCTCCGCAGCACCGAACAGCTCGGCGTGGAGGTGCTGGGCGAGGGCGTTGGGGGTGGGGTGGTCGAAGACCAGGGTGGCGGGCAGTCGGAGCCCGGTGGCGGCGTTGAGCCGGTTGCGCAGCTCCACGGCCGTCAGCGAGTCGAAGCCCAGATCCTTGAACGCCCGGCTCTCGTCGACCGCGCCCGCCGAACCGTGGCCCAGGACGATCGCGACGTGTCCGCGCACGAACTCCAGGAGTGCCGCGCGCTGTTCGTCCCCGGAACGCCCCGCGAGGCGCTGGCCCAGGCCGCCCGAGGCCGCCGTGGCCCGTGCGCGGCGTACGGGGCCTCGGACCAGTCCGCGGAGGATGGCCGGGACGGTCCCGTCCGCCGCGCGCAGCGCCGCCGTGTCGAACCGTGCCGCCAGCAGCAACGCGTCATCGGCCGCGACACCGGCGTCGAACAGCGCCAGCCCCTCGTCCGACGACAGCGCCCTCAGCCCGGAGCGGGCGATCCGCGCAAGGTCCGCCTGGCCCAGCTCGCCCGTCATGCCACTGTGCTGCTCCCACATCCCCCACGCGAGCGAGGCCGCGGGCAGCCCCTCGGCGCGGCGTACGGTGGCCAGCGCGTCCAGGAACACATTCGCCGCCGCGTAGTTGCCCTGGCCTGCGCTGCCCAGCACACCGGCAGCCGACGAGAACAGCACGAACGCCGACAGGTCCAGCTCACGCGTCAGCTGGTGCAGATTCCACGCCGCGTCGACCTTCGGGCGCATGACGCCCTCCAGCCGTTCCGGCGTCAGTGCCGAGACCAGCCCGTCGTCCAGCACACCCGCCGTGTGCACCACCGCGCTCAACGGATGCTCGGCCGGAATCCCCGCCAACAGCCCGGCCAGCGCCTCCCGGTCGGCCACATCGCACGCGGCCACCGACACATCCGCACCCAGCCCTGACAGCTCAGCGACCAGCTCCGCCGCGCCTTCGGCGTCCGCGCCACGACGGCTCACCAGCAGCAGACGCCGCACACCGTGCTCGACCACCAGATGCCGCGCCACCAGGCCGCCGAGGGCTCCCGTGGCCCCGGTGACCAGCACCGTTCCGTCGCCATCAGGGCCGGTCCAGGTCGGAGCACCGCCCTGCCCGGACGAAGCGCCCGAGGCCAGTCGCGGTACGTACACCACGTCACCGCGCACCGCGAGCTGCGCCTCATCGCCCGCACCCAGCGCCAACGCCAGGGCAGCGGAGGGCGCGTTCTCGTCGTCGGTGTCCACCAGCAGGAATCGGCCCGGGTTCTCCGTCTGCGCCGACCGGAGCAGCCCCCATGCGGCGGCCGCCGCCAGATCCCGCACCGTCTCCCCGGCCTCGACCGCCACCGCGCCCGACGTCACCACCGCCAGTCGCGCCCCGGCGAACCGCTCATCCGCCAACCACGCCTGCACCAATCCCAGGGCACGCCCGACCGCCTCATGCGCGGCCCAGACCGTGTCCCCGGCAGCCGACGCCGCGAACGGAACCAGCACCGCGTCCGGCACCGAAGCCCCGGCCCCGACAGCCGCGCTCAACGCCTCCAGATCGGCGTACGCAGCACCTTCCGCCGAACCCACCACGGCCACATCGGCAGACGCCACCGCATCCGACGGCACCGCGGTCCACTCGACGCGGAACAGCTCGTCGTCCCGCCCGCCACCGGCCAGCTGCTCGATATCCACCTCGCGCATGACCAGGGACTCGACCGCCGCGACGGGCTGCCCGGCACCATCCGCGACCGTCACCGAGACCGCGTCCGTACCGGCCGGTGCCAGCCGCACCCGCAGCACACCCGCTCCGGCCGCGTACAACGACACACCACGCCACGCAAACGGCAACCGCGCCCGGTCCTCGGAGAAGAAGTCGCCGAACTTCACCCCGTGCAAGGCCGCATCCAGCAGCGCCGGATGCACACCAAAGCGCGCCGCTTCCTCCTGCTGCTCCTCGTCCAGCGCGACCTCGGCGAACACCTCGTCTCCGCGCCGCCAGGCCGCCCGTACGCCCTGGAACACCGGCCCGTAGCCATAACCAGCAGCGTCGAGGTCCGCGTACATGCCCTCCGCGGACACCGGCTCCGCGCCCACCGGCGGCCACACCGCCAGCTCATCGGCCACCGGC
>NZ_JAIWIH010000114.1:0-4325 GCF_052851135.1 Streptomyces sp. BRA346
ATCGGTGAGGTCGCGGCGGCGCATGTGGCGGGGGTGTTCTCGCTGGAGGATGCGTGCCGTCTGGTGGCGGCTCGGGCGCGGTTGATGGATGGGTTGCCGTCCGGTGGGGCGATGGTGGCGGTCGAGGCGACCGAGGATGAGGTGGCGCCGTTGCTGACCGATGGGGTGTCGGTGGCGGCGGTGAATGGTCCGTCCTCGGTGGTGGTGTCCGGTGAGGAGGATGCCGTCCTGGCGATCGGGGCCCGCTTCTCGGAGCGGGGCAGGCGGTCCACGCGGCTGCGTGTCTCGCACGCGTTCCATTCGCCGTTGATGGACCCGATGCTGGAGGAGTTCCGCCGGGTGGTGGAGGGCCTGGAGTTCGGTGAGCCGCGGCTGGCGGTGGTGTCGAACCTGACCGGCACGGTCGCCACGGCCGGTGAGCTGTGCTGTACTGGGTGCGGCACGTCCGGGAGACGGTCCGCTTCGCCGACGGTATCCGGGCCCTGCGCGATGCGGGCGTGGGCGCGTACGTCGAACTCGGCCCCGACGGGCAGCTGTCCGCCGCGACCGGGCAGCTGGTCGAAGGCCCGCTCGTGGTGCCGGTGCTACGCCGCGACCACGGTGAGGAAACCGCGCTGGTGACCGCGTTGTCCCGGCTGCACGTGCACGGCACTTCCGTCGACTGGCGCGCCTTCTTCGCCGGGACGGGCGCGGGATGCGTCAGCCTGCCCACGTACGCCTTCCAGCGTCGGCACTTCTGGCCCGAACCGGCGACGCCGAGTACGTCGGCCGACCCGGTCGACGCCGAGTTCTGGTCGGCGGTGGAGAGCGAGGACCCGGCGGCACTGGCCGCGACGCTCGGCCTCGACGGCGACGCGGCGAGCGCGATGGCCCCGGCGCTGTCGGCGCTCTCGTCGTGGAACCGCCGCAGGCGCGAGGTCGCGGTCGCGGATGCCCGGCAGTACCGGGTGAGCTGGGTGCCGGTGCCGGTGCCGGTGCCGGTGCCGGAGGGGGACGCCGATCAGCCGGGTCGGTGGCTCGTGCTCGCGGAGGCGGGCGACCCCTGGGCTTCCGCCGCCGTCGATGCCCTGGGTGGTGACGCGCCGGACGCTGAGGCCGTCCGCGTGGTCCGCCGGGTGTCCGACGCCGGCCGTACGGACTTCACCGGCGTGGTCTCGCTGCTTTCGTCCGGCCCCGGTCCGCTGGAGCTGCTGGAGGCGCTGGCGGAGGCCGGGATCGCCGCGCCGCTGTGGTGCGTCACGCGGGGCGCCGTGAAGACGGTGCCCGGCGACCGTATCGATGACGCCCGCCAGGCGGCGGTGTGGGGTGCGGGGCGGGTGGCCGCGCTCGAGCGGCCCGAACGCTGGGGTGGCGTGATCGACTTGGCCGAGGCGCCGGATGCGCGATTCGCCGCGCTGCTCGGCCACGCCGCCGGCGGACCTCGTCCGCTGCCCGACCCGGAGGACGAGCTCGCGGTGCGGCCCTCCGGGGTGTTCGCGCGGCGCCTGGTCCGGGCCACCGCGCCCGCCAGGAGCTGGACCCCGTCCGGTACCGCGCTCGTCGTCGGCACCGGACCGATGGGCGTCCGGGTCGCCCGCTGGCTGGCCCGGGAAGGCGCCGGGCACCTCGTCCTCATCGGGCGCGACACAGCCGGCCTGACGGATGCGGATCTCGCAGCCGAGTGGGGAATCCCGGTCACCGTACTGGCCTGCGACACCGCCGATCGCGACGAGCTCAAGGCCGTACTCGACGTCCTCCCGGCCGGTGAGCTGACCGCCGTCGTGCACGCCGAAGAGCTCGTCGGCGCCACGTTCTCCGAAGCGCTCGCCGGGGTGACGAACCTTGACGATCTGCTCGCCGACCGTGAGTTGGACGCGTTCGTCCTGTTCAGCTCGGTCGCCGGAGTGTGGGGGGTACGGGGCCGAGGCGCCGAGGCGGCCACGGGGGCCGTTCTGGAAGCCATGGCGCAGCGGCGCCGCGACCGTGGCATGGCCGCGCTGTGCGTCGCGTGGGGCGCGTGGGCGGAGGTCACCGAGCGGTCGATGACCGGCCACCTCCGGGCGAGCGGGTTGCCCGTGCTGGACACGGAGGTGGCGCTCGCGGCCCTCGGCCGTGCGGTCGCGAGTGGCGAGGCATCGCTGACCGTGGCCGACGTGGAGTGGGACAGCTTCGCGCCCGCCTTCACCGCGGCTCGGCCCAGCGCGCTGCTGGCCGACCTGCCGGAGGCTCGCGCGGCGCTCGACGCCGCGCCACGGGACGGCGAGACCGCCGGAATCGCGGGGATCGCGGGCACCGAGGGACCCGCGGCGACCGAGCTTCGGGACAGGCTGCTCGGCCTGCCCGAAACCGAGCGCTTCGGTGAACTGCTCGCCGTGGTGAGGGAGAAGAGCGCCCTGGTGCTGGGGCACACCGACGCCGGTGCCGTCGAGGCCGATCTGCCCTTCCGGGACCTCGGGTTCGACTCCCTGACCGCCGTCGACCTGCGCGACCAGCTCACCAGGGCCACCGGACTGAGCGTGCCCGCCACCGCCGTATTCGACTTCCCGACCCCGAACGAACTGGCCGACCACCTGCTGACCGCCCTGCTCGGCGAGCGGACCGTCCCGGCCGTCCCGGTCGTCCCGGCGGCGCCGTCCGCCCGTACGGCCGACGACCCGATCGCGATCGTCGGCATGAGCTGCCGCTTCCCCGGCGGCGTGCGGTCGCCGGAAGACCTCTGGGAACTCGTCCTGGCCGGCACCGACGCCGTCGGTGACATGCCGGTGGACCGAGGCTGGGACTTCGACGCCCTTCTCAGCGGCGACACGGGAGGCAACGGCGGAAGCGTCACCCGCAGTGGCGGCTTCCTGCACGACGCGGCCGACTTCGACCCCGGCTTCTTCGGGATCTCTCCGCATGAGGCCCTGGTGATGGACCCGCAGCAGCGCCTCGTACTCGAATCGGCCTGGGAAGCCCTGGAGCGGGCGGGGATCGACCCGGCCGCGCTGCGCGGGACCGACGCCGGAGCGTACGTCGGCGGCGGCAGCGGTGACTACCGCCTGCCCGAGCACCTCGGCCGGTGGGAGACCGCGCAGTCGGCGAGCCTCCTCTCCGGCAGGCTGGCGTACACCTTCGGGCTCCAGGGCCCCACCGTCTCGGTGGACACCGCCTGCTCGTCGTCGCTGGTCGCCCTCCACCTGGCCGCGCAGGCGCTGCGGTCGGGGGAGTGCTCGGTGGCCTTGGCCGGCGGCGTGACCGTGATGGCGACCCCAGTCGGATTCGTGGAGTTCAGCGCACAGGGCGCGCTCTCGCCGGACGGCCGGTGCAAGGCGTTCTCCGAGGACGCCGACGGTACGGGCTGGGCCGAGGGCGTGGGCATGCTGGTGATCGAACGCCTCTCGGACGCGCACCGCAGCGGTCACCCCGTGCTCGCCGTACTCCGCGGCTCGGCGATCAACCAGGACGGTGCGTCCAACGGCCTCACCGCGCCGAACGGGCCGTCGCAGCAGCGGGTGATCCAGCGCGCGCTGGCCGACGCCCAACTCTCGCCCGCCGACATCGACGCGGTGGAGGCGCACGGCACGGGCACCACGCTGGGTGATCCGATCGAGGCGCAGGCGCTGCTGGCAACCTACGGGCAGGACCGGACGCATCCGCTGCTGCTCGGCTCCCTGAAGTCCAACATCGGGCACACCCAGGCCGCCTCGGGTGCGGCGGGGGTGATCAAGATGGTGCAGGCGATGCGGCACGGTCTGCTGCCGAAGACCCTGCACGCGGACACGCCTTCGTCCCATGTGGACTGGAGCGCCGGTGCGGTCCGGCTGCTGACCGAACCGGCCCAGTGGCCGGACTCCGGCCGCCCGCGCCGGGTGGGCATCTCCTCGTTCGGCGCCAGCGGGACGAACGCGCACGTGATCCTGGAGCAGGCACCGCCGACCGAGGAACCCGCGCGACGGTCTCCCGTCGAGGGTGAGACCGTTCCGGTCCTGTTGTCCGCCAGGACGCCGGACGCCTTGCGGGCGCAGGCACGACGTCTGCTCGCCCACGCAGACGCGCGGCCCGGGCTCGAGTTCGCCGACGTGGCGTACTCGCTGGCCACCACCCGCTCGCTGTTCGAGCACCGGGCCGTGCTGCTGGCCACCGACCGAAGCGAGCTGCTGGCCGCACTGGCCGCCCTCGCCGACGGCGAAGACGGCCCGCACATCCTCCGCGCGGACGCGCCACGCCCCGGGAAGCTGGCTTTCCTGTTCTCGGGGCAGGGGAGTCAGCGGCTGGGTATGGGGCGGGAGTTGTACGGGCGGTTCCCGGTGTTCGCGGAGGCGCTGGATGCCGTATTGGCGCACTTCGATCCGTCGCTGCGGGAGGTG
>NZ_JAIWIH010000115.1:0-3821 GCF_052851135.1 Streptomyces sp. BRA346
GCCTTCGGACATCGCCAGAAGGAGTCCGTCGGCGGAGACCACCACGGTGTGGGACACCCCGGGGGTGTTGTCCACGAAATTGGTGATCAACCAGTTCAGGTTCTGCGCCGCCTGGCTCATCGGGCTCACACTAACGCTCCTGATCGTAGGTGCTGCCGGGGCCGAAGCCCTGTTGGTCATGCTGGTCACGCGGGGTGATCCCGGATCCCGCATCGCGTCCCCGCTGGATGCCGCGGCGCAGGTTGCTGAGCCTGCCGCGGACGTCCTCCGGGGCCCGGGAGACCTGGGGGCCGCCCTGTCCGGTGGGCTCCGCGGCACCCTCGACCAGGTTGGCCTTGGGCACCCTCCGGGGCAGACCGGAGGAGGTGACCCCGCCGGCCTTCGGCTCGCGGAGCTGTTCGGCACGGTGCCAGCGCTGGTCGTTTTCCGACTGCCACTGGTTACCGTCCTCCTGCGGGGTCTGCCGCGGCCGTTCCGGCGCCGCAGCCGCCGCCGGCTCCCCGACTGCCGCCTGCGCCCCTGTCTCCTCGATCGGCTGCCACTGCTTGTCGCGGCGCGGGAGTCCCGCGTCGGTCATGGAGTGGACGCCGCTCGGAGAGGGGCCCGGACGGTGGAACTCTACGCGGTCCCGCGAAACTTCGGGACCGCCGGGTCCCGATTCCGTTTGCGTCCCGAACTGCGACGCGAAGGGGTTTTCAAAAGATCCGGAATCGCCCCACTCTCCCTGCTGGGAAGGTGAGTTATAGCCCACGTACGGCTGTTGTTCCGGCTCTGTCTGGGCTGTGAAGTCCGCTTCCGGTTCAGAAAAGGCGGAATCCTGGTACCGGGGACCGGCCGGTCCCGGACCGGGCTGGGCCAGCAGATCCGGCTCGGCCGGGTCGTGCCGCGGCTCCTGCTCCTGCTGCATGGCCTGGAGCCCGCCGTACTGCCGCGGGGGCTGCTCCGGCCGCTGGAACTGCTCCTGCTGCGGGGGCTGCTCCGGCCGCTGGAACTGCTCCTGCCGCTGGAGCTGCTCCTGGGCGTACGACGAGTCGTCGAAGCCCAGTTCCGCGGCCGTGCGCGAGGACAGGGCGGCGTCCTCGGCGGTGTACGTGGGCTGCGGCTCCGGCTCCGGGACGAGCCGGGAGACCGTGAACTCGTCCTGGGGCAGCTCCTCGCCGCCACCGCCGTGGGTGATCGCGTCGGGCAGCATCACCAGCGAGGTGGTGCCCGCCTGCTCACCGGCCGGGCGCAGCTGCACCCGGATGTTGTGCCGGTCGGCGAGGCGGCCGACCACGAACAGGCCCATGCGCTGGGAGACCGCGGCGTCCACGGTCGGCGGCTTGGCCAGCTTGTGGTTGATGTCGGCGAAGTCCTCGGCGGTCAGGCCGATGCCCTTGTCGTGGATCTCGACCACCACGCGGCCGTCCGGCAGCCGGGTCGCGGTGACCCGCACCTTGGTGTGCGGCGAGGAGAAGGTGGTGGCGTTCTCCAGCAGCTCGGCGAGCAGATGGACGAGGTCGGTCACCGCGGTGCCGTGGATCTCGCTCTCGGAGATCCCGGCCAGTTCGATGCGTTCGTACGACTCCACCTCGGAGGAGGCGGCGCGCAGCACGTCGATCAGGGGCACCGGCTGGTTCCAGCGACGGCCCGGCTCCTCGCCCGCGAGGATCAGCAGGTTCTCGCCGTTGCGCCGCATGCGGGTGGCCAGGTGGTCCAGCCGGAAGAGGTGCTCCAGCTGGTCCGGGTCGGCCTCCCGGCTCTCCAGTTCGGAGATCAGGGTGAGCTGTCGCTCGATCAGGCCCTGGTTGCGACTGGAAAGGTTTGTGAAGATCGCGTTGACGTTGCCCCGCAGCATCGCCTGCTCGGCCGCGAGACGGATCGCCTCGCGGTGCACCTGGTCGAAGGCGCGGGCGACCTCGCCCAGTTCGTCCCGGGTGTTGATCGGGATCGGGGTGACCCGTGTGTTCACCCGGCCCGGGTCGGTGCGGGAGAGTTGGTCGACCACCATGGGCAGCCGCTGCTCGGCGACGTCGAAGGCGGCGTTGCGCAGCTGGAGCATGCTGTGGCTCATCGAGCGGGCCATCCGGCCGGCCACGAAGAACGCCACGAGCAGCGCGACGAGGACGATCGCGGCGTTCACGATCGTGTCCTGCTTTGCGTTCGCGGATATTTGCGATGCCTCGTTCACGGCCTTGTCCACGAGGTTCTGCTCGGCGTCGCGGTAGGCGTCGAACTTGACCGTGGACGCCGCGAACCAGGCGTCCGGAGTGATGCCCTGGTCCGCCAGGTCCTCGGGCGCCGAACCACCGGCAATGGCCTGGACCATCCGGTCCATGGAGGGCGGTTCGGTGTACGTCTTCCCCGCGGCCTCGGCCTTCTGCTTGGCCGCGGCGCTCTGCGCCTGCGCCCGCTTCTTGGCCGCGGTGAGGGTGTCCTCCAGCCGGGTCACGTCCTCCGGGGTGCCCGCGGCGTTGAACTCCCCGAGGGCGATGCCCTCCAGGTAGACATAGCTGCCGAAAGCGGTCAGCTGGGTCTTGCGGTCGGCCGCCGACGGCCCCGGCTTGACCAGCAGATGCGTGCCGATGGAGCGCTGGAGCGACTCGGCGCCCTTGGCCAGCGAGACCGCGTAGACGGTGCGGCCGTAGGAGGTGATGTTGCCGGTGCCCAGGCCCAGTTCGTTGGCGAACTCGATCAGCGAGTGCTCGACGCCGACGTAGCCCTCTTCGGTCTTCACCGCGCCCAGCCGGTCGGTGTAGGCGTTCCGCCGCAGCGCCGCCAGCTGGGGTTCGGTCGACCGGAACGCCTTGAGGCGGCGTTTGAGCGTCGCCGTCTGCGGCATGTCGGCTGCCGCCTGGTCGAACTGCTCCTTCATCGCGTCGGTCGTCGCGCGGACCTTGCGCACCACGTCCTCATTGGTGCCGGTCAGCAGCGGTCCCGCGGTCCGGTCGCGCTCGTCGACCAGCGCATGGGCGTAGGACTCGGCGGCCCGGACCAACTTGGCGGTGCGTTCCGCGTCCTGAGCCTCGTTCCAGGTGGTGACCGACGCCGACACCTGGAACCCACCGAAGACCAGCGCCACCAGCACGGGGATGAGCAAAATGGCGTAGAGCCTCGTGCGCACCCCCCAGTTCCGCGGGGTGATCCGGCCACCTGTGGGGGCGGGCGGATCCGACGCATCTGCGGACGGTGCCGCAGTGCGTGTACGCGGCGGCGGGGTGAAGTTCCCTCGCGCTTCTTGCGCGGGGTCCGGCGTGCTTCGCCTCACTCGACCAACAACCTCTCGGCGTCGGCACCGATCTCGTGCCGTTCCCAGTTGAGCCCTTACTGCCCAGTTCAGCGAATTCCAGCACGCCCCGCAGGTGCTTTCCAAACACTACGCAAACCGATCAGTCTGTTGTCTAGACCAGAGATAAAACGGGCGTTACGGGTGAGACATGTCAAACACCGAACTAATTGAGTGCACAACGGAGTCGATCACGTGCGCTCCGTGTCGACGAGCCATGTTTTTCTCTGTCGAAACGTTATGAAGGTACGAGCGGGCCGTGTCGTTGGACACAGCCCGCTCGTACCTTTGCGGCCGGACAACTTCCGGCGATGTTCGTCTACTTGAGCCGGGCCATCAGCGCGTGTTCGACCAAGGTGATGAGGGCGCTCTTGGTCTCGCTGCGGTGGCGCGCGTCGGTGGTGATGATCGGGGTGTCCGGGCCGATCTGGAGGGCCTCGCGGACTTCCTCCGGCGCGTACGGCTGGTGTCCGTCGAAGCCGTTGAGGGCGATGACGAAGGGCAGGCCGGAGTTCTCGAAGTAGTCGACGGCGGGGAAGCAGTCGGCGAGTCGGCG
>NZ_JAIWIH010000116.1:0-3763 GCF_052851135.1 Streptomyces sp. BRA346
ACAAGTGCCTCGACGCCAGCGGAGGCGGCACCACCAACGGCACCCCGGTCATCATCTGGGACTGCAACGGCCAGAACAACCAGCAATGGAACGTCAACCCCGACGGCACCATCACCGGCGTCCAGTCCGGACTCTGCCTCGACGCCAACGCCGCCGGCACCGCCAACGGCACCAAGATCACCCTCTGGTCCTGCCACGGCGGCACCAACCAGCAGTGGAACTCGCCGGCCCCGCCGGTGCCAGGCGGCGCGGGCACGTGCGACATCTACGCCTCGGGCGGCACCCCCTGCATCGCCGCCCACAGCACCGTACGAGCGCTCTACGGCACCTACAGCGGCAACCTCTACCAGGTCCGGCGCTCGTCCGACAGCACGACCCGGAACATCGGCGTCCTGAGCGCGGGTGGCTCCGCCGACGCGACGGCGCAGGACTCGTTCTGCGCGGGGACCGCCTGTGTCATCACCGTCATCTACGACCAGTCCGGCCGCGGGAACGACCTGTGGTACCAGGGATCGAGTGTGGTTCCCGGCTCCAGCCAGAGCCGCCCGGCGAACGCGACGTCGGAATCGCTGGCGGTCGGCGGCAGCAAGGCCTACTCGCTCTACATCAACCCCGGCAACAGCTACTGGCGGGACGGCCACCTGACCGGCGTGCCGACCGGCAGCGCCCCCGAAGGCATGTACATGGTGACCAGCGGCACCCATGTCAACGGCGGCTGCTGCTTCGACTACGGCAACAGTGAGACGACCCGAGCGGCCGACGCGGCCGGGGCGATGGACGCGATCAATTTCAGCACCCAGTGCTGGTTCGGCGGGTGCGCCGGCACCGGCCCATGGGTCCAGGCCGACCTCGAATGGGGGCTCTACTCCGGTGGCAGTCAGACCTGGAACATGAACCAGCGGGCCTTCACCAGCAAGTTCGTGACGGCGATGCTGAAGAACAACGGAACGAGCCGTTTCGCGCTCAAGGGTGGCAACGCCCAGACCGGAAGCCTGACCACGCTCTGGGACGGCGCGCTTCCGCCCGGCTACAGCCCCATGAAGAAGCAGGGCGCCATCATCCTCGGCAGCGGTGGCGACTGCTGCAAGCCCGGCGGCGGCGCGAACCTCAGCGCCGGCACCTTCTATGAGGGCGCGATGGTGTCCGGATACCCGTCCGACGCAACCGAGAACGCGGTACAAGCCAACATCGTCGCCGCCGGCTACCGCTGAGTCGCTGCATCCATGAAGGGAGAAACGTGATGCGACAAGGCAACAATCGTCACCGATGGCGCACGCTGATCGCCGTGGCCACCACGCTCTTACTCGCCGCGGCCGGCGTCAGCGGCATCTCGGTGACGTCCGCCGCCGCCGAGGTCCCCTCCCGCGCCGCGAGCGCCGGATGTGGCAAGCCCCCCGCGCTGTCGAGTGGTCCGCGCTCGATTCAGAGCAGCGGCAGGACACGGAACTACATCCTGCGGGTGCCCGCCAACTACGACAACAACCGCCCGTACCGACTGGTCTTCGGTTTCCACTGGAACGGCGGCACCGCGGGCGACGTCGACTCGGGCGGAACCAGCGGATACTCCTGGTCGTACTACGGCCTGCGGGCGATCTCGAACGACAGCGCGATCTTCGTCGCGCCCCAGGGCCTCGGGAATGGCTGGGCCAACTCCAATGGCGAGGATCTGACTTTCGTAGACGACATGATCAGGCAGATCGAGGCGGGCCTGTGTGTCGACACGAACCAGCGCTTCGCCGGGGGTTTCAGCTACGGAGGCGGCATGAGTTTCGCACTCGCGTGCGCCCGGCCGACAGTGTTCCGCGCGGTAGCCGTCTACGCGGGCGGACAGTTGAGCGGCTGCAACGGCGGCACCCAGCCGGTCGCGTACATCGGACTGCACGGCTTGCGGGACCCTGTGCTCCCGATCTCCACAGGACGCTCGCTGCGTGACAGGTTCGTGCGGAACAACGGCTGCACTCCCCAGAACCCGCCGGAGCCGGCACGGGGCAGCCTCACGCACATCGTCACGACCTACTCGGGGTGCCGCGCCGGTTACCCCGTGGCATGGGCCGCGTTCGACGCGGGTCATACGCCGGGTCCTGTCGATGGATCGGCCGGCGACTACGAACCGGGTGAGAGGTCGTGGACCCGGGCGGTGGTGTGGAACTTCTTCACGCAGTTCGACGGCACGCCGCCCACCCCGACGCCGAACCCGACCACGCTGCGCAACGAGGGTTCGGGCCGGTGCCTGGACGTCGACGGCGCAAACGCGGCCAACGGCACACCGATGATCATCTGGGACTGCCACAGCAACGCCAACCAGCAGTTCACCCAGAACGGTGCGGCGCTGCAGGTGTTGGGCAAGTGCGTGCACGTCCCCGCCGACGCCGCCGCCGGCACCCGGGTACAGATCCAGGACTGCAACGGTGGCGCCAACCAGCAGTGGGTCTTCAACAGCAACGGCACGATCCGCAACGGTCAGAACGGGTTGTGCCTGGATGTCAACGGCGCAAGCACCGCGGGCGGCTCCGCGGTCATCGTGTGGAACTGCCACGACGGCGCCAATCAGCGCTGGACGCGAGCATAGGCACACGAGTGAAGGCCGTACGTGACATCACGTGCCGCCTTCACTCCATCCGTCGCGTAGCCGGGCGCACCACTCCATCACCGTGCTCTTACCGATTGCCGAGGAGCCCAGAGATGAGACGGATCTTCATGGCGGTCGCCACGGTGCTCGCCATCGCTGTGGCGTCGCTCGGACGGCCGGCGGTCGCGTCGCCGGCAGCCGCGGCCACGCTCGTCGAGGTCACCAACTTCGGCGCCAACCCGACGAACCTGCGCATGTACCTGTACGTGCCGGACCGCCTGGCGGCTCGGCCACCCGTCGTGGTCGCCTCGCACTACTGCGGGGGAAGTGGCCCGGCTTTCCATGACGGAAGGCGGTACGCCTCGCTGGCGGACCGGTACGGCTACATCGTGATCTACCCATCGGTGACGCGCAGCAGCAAGTGCTGGGACGTCGCATCGCCACAGGCGCTGCGGCGCGGCGGAGGCAGTGACCCGGTCGGGATCATGTCGATGGTCGGCTACGTGAAGCAGCGGTACCCCGTGGATCCCGCCAGGATCTTCGCCGTCGGTGAGTCGTCCGGGGCGATGATGACCAACGTCCTGCTCGGCCTCTATCCGGACGTGATCGCCGCGGGTGCCTCGATCGCCGGCGTGCCGTTCGCCTGCTTCGCCACGACCAACGGCTCGGAGTGGAACACCGACTGCGCCCAGGGGCGGACCACGAAGACCCCGCAGCAGTGGGGTGACCTGGTGCGGGGCGCCTACCCGGGGTACACCGGGCCGCGGCCCCGGATGCAGATCTGGCACGGCACCAACGACGACATCCTGCGGTACCCCAACTTCGGTGAGCAGGTCAAGCAGTGGACGAACGTGCACGGCCTCAGCCAGACGCCCGCGCTCACAGACTCGCCGAAGGCCGGCTACACCCGCACCCGCTACGGCAGTACGGGCGGCGCCGCGCCTGTCGAGGCGATCAGCCTGCAAGGCCGGGGGCACGGTCTGCCGGACGAGGCCGCGGAAACCATCCGCTTCTTCGGCCTTGACGCGACGCCGCCCACAAACCCATCGCCGCCCACGGTTCAGCAGATCGTGGGCGCGCAGTCCGGCCGCTGCCTGACCGTCCCCGGCGCCGGCACCACCAACGGCACCCAGACCCAGCTCCGGGACTGCACCGGCGCAGCCGGCCAGACCTGGACCTACACCACCGGCAAAC
>NZ_JAIWIH010000117.1:0-3756 GCF_052851135.1 Streptomyces sp. BRA346
GTCCGCTTCGCCGACGGCATCACCACCCTCCACACCCACGGCGTCCGCCACTACCTCGAACTCGGCCCCGACGCCACCCTCACCACCATGGCCCAGGACAGCATGACCGACGACGCCGACGACGTCGCGTTCATCCCCGTCCTGCACCGTGAGCGGGACGAGCACCACACGTTCCTCACCGCCCTGGCCACCGCACACACCCACGGCGTCCACGTCGGCTGGACGCCCCTGATCGGCGAGACCAGCACACCCACCGCCCTCCCCACCTACCCCTTCCAACGCCAGCGCTTCTGGCTGGAACGGCCCAGGCCCACCGCGGGTGCCGATGGTCTGGGGCTGACGGCGACCGGCCACCCGGTGCTGACCACCTTGGCCGAACTGCCCAATGGCGGCGGACACCTCTTCACCGGCCGCGTCTCCGGATCCGACCCCGCCTGGGTGGCCGAGCACGCCATCTTCGGCGCGATGATCGTGCCCGGTGTGGCCTTCGTCGATCTCCTCCTCCACGCGGCACGCCACGTGGACTGTGACCACATCGAGGAACTCACCCACCACGTGTTCCTCGCCGTACCGGAGCGCGGCGCCCTCCAGCTGCGCGTGCTCGTCGAACCAGCGGACGACTCCGGGCGGCGCTCCCTCGCGGTCTACTCCCGGCCGGAGGACGCCCCGGCCGAGAACGAGTGGACCTGCCATGCCACGGGCGTGCTCGCGGCCCAGGAGCGGGAAGCCCCCACCACGACCGGCGTGCTCACGGACGATGTGTGGCCCCCGGCCGCCTCGACCCCGATGGACACGGAGGAGTTCTACCGGCGGGTCACCGGCGCGGGCTTCGGCTACGGACCGCTGTTCCGGGGGATGCGCGCGGCCTGGCGGGACGGGGACACCACGTACGCGGAAGTGTCCCTCCCCGCGGACGCCGATCCCGGCGCGTACGGCATCCATCCCGGTCTGCTCGACTCGGCGCTCCAGCCGGCGGCGCTCGTCGCGGGGCGCGAGGCGGCGGAGGACACCATCCGGGTGCCGTTCTCGTGGAGCGGCGTAACCCTCCACGCGACGGGGGCGAGCGCCCTGCGGATCCGTCTCATGTGGCCCACACCGGACACGGTGTCGCTGGTCATCGCGGATCAGACGGGTGCGCCGGTGATGACGATCGACGCCCTCATCATGCGGTCGGTCGGCCCCGACCAACTCGCCGCCGCGCGCGCCGCCGACGCCGGTGAGCTGTACGAGGTCGACTGGCTCGCCGTCCCCACGCCAGAGGAGGAGATACAGGGCACGGTCGAGGTCCCGCAGGACGCGGTGGCACTCCCCACGGCGCAGCGGGACGACGCCACCACCGGGCCCGAGGTGTTCGTCACGTGGTGTGTCTCCGAGACCGAAGAGAACGCCGAGAACGCCGAGAACTCCGCCGACGGCGCCGACCCGGCCCAGGCCACCCGCGCCCTCACGCATCGCGTGCTCGGCCTCGTCCAGGCCGTCGTGTCCGATGACCGGCCGGACTCCCGTCTGGTGATCCTCACCAGGGGCGCGATGTCCACCGGGACGGGCGACGAACCGACCGACCTGGCCGGAGCGGCGGTCTGGGGGCTGGTCCGCACCGCTCAGTCGGAGCACCCGGACCGGTTCACCCTGATCGACCTCGACGGCTCGGATGCCTCGCTGGGGGCCGTCCCGGCCGCGCTCGCCACGACAGAACCCCAACTCGCCGTACGCGACGGCGCGCTCTTGACCCCGCGTCTCGCCCGTGCCGCCACCGACACCGACACCGCGCCCGACACGCCCGACACCTCTCCGGCGCCGTTCGCTCCGGACAAGACGGTGCTCATCACCGGCGGCACCGGCGCCCTGGGCACGCTTCTCGCCCGCCACCTGGTCGGCACGTACGGCGTCAGGAAACTGCTGCTCATCAGCCGCAGCGGCCCGCAGGCAGGGAACACCCTCGCCGCGGAACTCGCCGAACTCGGCGCCGAGGTCACGATCGCGGCCTGCGACGCCGCCGACCGGCAGTCCCTCGAAACCCTGCTCGGGAGCCTGTCGGAGGAGCATCCGCTGGGCGCGGTGGTGCACTGCGCCGGGACACTGGACGACGGCATCGTGACGGCGCTCAGTCCTGAGCGATTCGACGGGGTGCTCCGCCCGAAGGTGGACGCCGCGTGGAATCTCCATCTGCTGACCCGGGACCTGGACCTGGACGCGTTCGTCCTGTTCTCGTCGGCGGTCGGTGTCCTCGGCTCTCCCGGGCAGGCCAACTACGCGGCCGCCAACAGCTTCCTGGACGGACTCGCCCAGCACCGCCGTGCGTGCGGGCTGCCCGCGACGTCACTCGCCTGGGGGCTGTGGGATCAGGGCGGCGGCATGGCCGGGACCCTCGATGAGCAGGACCGGGCGCGCATGAGCCGCAACGGGCTGCTGCCGATGCCCGCCGACCAGGCGCTCGCCCACTTCGACGCGGCGCTGTCGGCGGCCCCGGCGGTGGTGGTCCCGGCCAAGCTCGACCTCGCGGGCCTGCGTGCCCGCGCCACGTCAGCCCCCGTGGCGCCGATCTTCCGTGGCCTGGTCCGCACGCCCCTGCGCAGCGCGGCCCGGTCGGCCGCGGCCGGAGCGGACGCGGGCGGCCTGCGGCAGGCCCTCGCGGGTCGCCCCGAGCCCGAGCAGGACCGGATCGTGCTGGACTTCCTGCGCGGTCACGTGGCCACCGTCCTCGGACACGGCTCGCCCGACGCGATCGAGCCCGCGCACTCGTTCAAGGACCTCGGCTTCGACTCGCTCAGCTCGGTGGAGCTGCGCAACTCGCTCAACAAGGCGTCCGGGATGCGCCTCCCCTCCACCCTGCTGTTCGACTACCCCACGCCCGCGGTGCTGGCGAGCTACATCCGTGGCGAGCTGGTGGGCAGCGGGCAGGCGGAGGCGACCGGCGCTCAGGTGGCCCGGCGCACCGCCCGCACCGCACCGGCGACGACCGACACGGCCGAGCCGATCGCGATCGTGGGCATGGGGTGCCGTTTCCCCGGTGGCGCGAGCACACCGGAGGAGCTGTGGCGGCTGGTGGCCGAGGGCCGCGACGCGGTCGGTGCGTTCCCGGACAACCGCGGCTGGGACGTCGAGAACCTCTACGACCCAGACCCCGATGTGCGCGGCAAGACCTACGTCCAGAAGGGCGGCTTCCTCTATGACGCCGACCGCTTCGACCCCGAGTTCTTCGGCATCACCCCGCGCGAGGCCCTCGCGCTCGACCCCCAGCAGCGCTTCCTTCTGGAGACCGCTTGGGAGACGTTCGAGGACGCAGGGCTTCGTCCCGACACCCTGCGCGGCAGCGACACCGGTGTCTTCGCGGGAGTGGCGGCCCAGGAGTACGTCTCGCTGACCCATCACGGCGGCGAACCCGTCGAGGGCTATCTGCTGACGGGTACGACGGCGAGCGTGGCGTCCGGACGGGTGTCGTACACCTTCGGCTTCGAGGGACCGGCGGTCACCGTCGACACCGCGTGCTCCTCCTCGCTGGTGGCCCTCCACTTGGCCTGCCAGTCGCTGCGAAGTGGCGAGTGCTCCATGGCCCTGGCCGGTGGCGCGACGATCATGGCGAATGCCGGGATGTTCCTGGAGTTCAGCCGCCAGCGCGGGCTGGCGCCCGACGGCCGGGCCAAGTCCTACTCCGCAGCCGCCGACGGCACGATCTGGGCCGAGGGCGCGGGCATGGTGCTCCTCGAACGCCTCTCCGACGCCCAGGCCAACGGACACACCGTCCTGGCCGTCATC
>NZ_JAIWIH010000118.1:0-3678 GCF_052851135.1 Streptomyces sp. BRA346
GCACGCCGAGTTCCTCGGCCATACGGCGGATGACGGGCTTCGGCTCAGCGGCGCGATACATGCGGACCGCGCGGTCACGCAACTCCAGCGGGTACTTCCAAGGCCGCGTAGTTAGGGCGAGATCGCGACTGTCAACGCTGTAGAAGCGGCATCGTGCTGGGCCACGGGCGTGATCCACTCCTCGTTGAGTGCGTAGACGCCGCGGGCAGTCCTGCGGAGGATGTCCTCGTTGACCCAGCGGCCGAGCTCGGCACGCAGTCCTCGCGCATCGTCCAGGCCGATCCCCCGGGCGATTTCGCATGCACGCCAGGAGCGCGACGGGTCGGTCCGCATCAACTGCAATGTCCGGTCGCGTCGGCCCACCGGGGCTCGGCGTAGGTGCTGGTCCACGGTGACGGTCATGTCGCTGATGCGAGACGCGCCAAGGACCTGGGCCTGGTCCGGCGGTGCCGCGTACCGGGAGATCGGACACTTGACGCGGCGCGGGGCGACACGCGGCCGACGCGGTGGCAGCAGGTTGTTCAGCACGGCCTGCTCGATCCGCCCCGGCTCTGCGTCCAACAACACGCCGGCAGCGGCGATGACCTGGTCCTTGGCGGTCTCCAGGGCGACCGTGAACGAGACGCGGTCCGGGTCGGTGCCGGGCCTGGACTCGGCGGCCTCCGCCATGGTCCGACGTAGTGCCTGGTAGACGGCCAGGTGCGCCCAGAGCTCCTGCTGGACACCGACGGGGTCCTGGGAGCGCAGCACCAGTCCGGTCTGCAGCGTGTGGCGCAGAGAATAGAACGCTGACTCGATCTCCCAGCGTTCGTGGTAGAGCGCGACCAGCTCGGCGGCGGGATGGCGGCGGTGATCGAGGAGCGTGGTGGCCAGCCGGTAGTGCCCCTGCAGCCGCAGCCCTTTGACGGTGGTCACCGCGATGTGTGCGTCGATGATGCGCAACCTCACCCCGTTGATCCGGGTCAGGTACGTTCCATCGGGCAGGGGTGCCCAGCAGGCGGGGGTGCGCGTTCCCTTGAGCCGGACCAGCAGCTGGGCGCCGGTGGCCGCGGCCTTGGCCAGGAAGTCGTCGGTGTCGAAGCCCCGGTCGTTCAGCAGCAGCATGCTGTTGTCCAGCAGCGGCAGGAGCTGCTCGGCGTACGCGGTCTCCTTCTGCGGCACCGGCCCGAAGACCGCGCCGAGCAGGGCTCGGGTTCCGGTCTCGCACAGCGCCAGGAGCTTCAGCATCGGGTAGCCCTCCTGGCCGTAGCGGTGCTTGTGCTTGCCGAGCCAGGCGCATACCCGCGGCCGGTCGGGGGCCTTGGCGGAGCTGCATCCGTCGAAGGCGACGGTCCTCCAGCGCCGGTAGCACACGCCCGGGGTCCGGGCCCGGCGGCAGGCCCGGCCAGGACGGTGAACAGCTGCTCCAGCGGCGCCGCCCCAAGTCGGCGGCGCAGGTCGCGCAGGGACTTCTCCGACGGACGCCGCACGCATAACTGCCGCAGGCCGGCGGTGAGTTTGTCCCACACCCGCGCGTATCCCAGGCCAGGGAAGAGCGCCAATGCCAGAACGAAGTACACGCCCACTCGCGACGGCAGCCTTCGCACTCTTGTCTGCAGGGTGCGCGTCTGGACCAGAATGTCATCGACGAGCTCGAACGGGAACTGTCGGGTCAGCTCCCCGAGATGTCCGGGCGCATAAATGCCATCGGCGACGGTGACGGTGCGCGTGAGCACGCTGGTGGCACACTGGTTGGGCAACGGGACTCCTTCGAGCCGGAAGACCTTGGTCGGCTTCCTCGCTCTACCAGGAGTCCCGTCCCCATATACGGCACATGCCTCAATCTGCCCCACCCTCTTGACAGTCGCGATCTCGCCCTAACTACGCGGCCTTGGGGTACTTCCTCGGGGCAGGCATCGTCTGGGCTCCTCTCATGAGACCCATCTGACCCCCTGTCACTCCTCCCCGCATCTCGGGGGAACCTCACCCCAAGGCGAAGACCCTGGCATGCAAGGTCGACGCCGAGACGGAGCGGACGAGGCTGGAGGCCCGCCTCTCCGACGGCACCTACCGTGACCCGGCTGCCGGACGCGTGAAGTTCGCTGAGGTGGCGGAGTCCTGGCTGGCCGCGCAGGTTCACCTCAAGCTCTCCACGCGCAACCGCTACCGCGGTGTCCTCGACGTTCACGTGATCCCCAAGTGGGGCAACACGCGCTTGGACCGCATTCGCTTCGAGGACGTTTCGGAGTGGCTCGCCGAGATGCTGTCCGGCGAGGCGGCTGGCGGCAGGAAGCTCAGCGCACGCTCGGTGCGCAAGGCTTACGTCGTGCTCAGCCGTGTGCTCGGATTCGCGGTCAAGTCCCGTCGTCTGGCGTTCAATCCCGCTGTCGGAGTCGAGCTGCCCAAGGCTGCCCCGGCTGATCACGTCTACCTCGATGACATGCAGGTCGAAGCGCTGGCCGAGGCGGCTGGCGCGTACAGGGTGTTCATCCTGTTGCTGGCCTATACGGGTGTGCGCTGGGGCGAGGGGTCCGCGCTGAAGGTGGGGCGGGTCGACCTCGACGCGTGTCGCGCGCACATCGTCGAGGCGTACGTTGAGGACAACGGCAAGCTCTACCTCGACAGCCCCAAAAACCACGAGCGCCGGTCCGTGCCGATCCCGCGATTCCTCGTCGAGGAATTGAAGCCCTACGTCGAGGGGCGGGGCGAGAATGAGCTGTTGTTCACCGCTCCACAGGACGGACCACTGCGTGCCCGCAACTTCCGGCAGCGGTTCTTCGCCCCGGCGGTGGCCAAGGCGGGACTCGGCCACCTGAAGCTCACGCCGCACAAGTTGCGCCACACAGCGGCCTCGCTCGCCATTGCCAGCGGCGCGGACGTGAACGTCGTCCAGACGATGCTCGGCCACAAGTCGGCGACCCTGACGCTGGACACGTACGGCCACCTTTTCCCGGACCGCCTCGATGAGGTCTCGAAAAAGATGCACAATCGCCGCACCAAGCAACTTGCCAAGGCGCGGAAGAACTTGGAGAAGGCGGAGCGTAAGGCGCGGGAGGCGGCCGAGGAGGTTGCCGCGTTGGAGGCGGCAAGCTGATACCTGCCGGAGGCGCAGTGATGCGTACCGCGCTCAGCTCTCGTCGGCGGGCCTGGGCCCTGGATGGCGGGACTCGTCCATGCGGTCGGCGATGTCTCTGCTTGCCCGCTCGTAGATCTTCTCGGGGACTTCCCGCCTGTCGGTCACGAAGAGCCGGTCCCCCACGAGCTTCGTGATCGGCTCCCAGCCGAGGCGGCGGCCGGCCTCACGTGCCGCGCGGCGGACGTCGTCCAGCTCGCCCAGTTCAGCAAGCTCGATGCTGCTGAGGATCAGCTGGCCGTAGTAGCCCTCGTACCTGGGCTTCAGCCCGGCCCTCATCAGGCCCTCAAGGTGCTCGATGAGATTTCGGTACCGGCGCTGGGACAGCTCGTCCTTCTTGGGCATCGGGCACGGCTCCCAGGGGGCGGGCACAGCCAAGGTGCGCCACATGTGTACTGCATGTGTACTGCAAGACGGAGGCCCCTCCGCCCTCTCGGGCAGAGGGGCCTCTGATCTGCTGCTTTAGCGTGCCCCCGGCAGTGTGCTCGCTCAGGACATCGGAATGGGGTGTCTCAAGACATCGGCATGACCTCGGGGGCAGGGTCTGGCGATGTCGAAGAGGCGTC
>NZ_JAIWIH010000119.1:0-3673 GCF_052851135.1 Streptomyces sp. BRA346
GGCGGGCAAGGGCGGCATGGTGTCGGTGGCGCTGCCGGTGTCGGAGGTACGGGAGCGGATCGCGGCGTGGGGTGAGGAGCGGATCTCGGTGGCGGCCGTCAACGGCCCGTCGGCCGTGGTCGTTTCCGGTGAGCCGACCGCGCTGGACGAGCTGCTGGCGTCCTGTGAGGCGGACGAGGTCCGGGCCCGCCGGGTGCCGGTGGATTACGCCTCGCACTCCGCGCAGGTGGAGCTGCTGCGCGATGAGCTGCTGAAGCTCCTCGCCCCCGTACAGCCGCAGCCCGCCCAGGTGCCGTTCCTGTCGACCGTGACGGGGGAGTGGGTCGAGGGCCCGGAGCTGGACGCCGAGTACTGGTTCACCAACCTGCGCCGCACCGTCGAACTGGAGAGTGCCGTACGCCGTCTCCTCGACGAGGGCTTCGGGGCGTTCATCGAGTCCAGCGCCCACCCGGTGCTGACGATGGGCGTGCAGGACACCGCCGAGGACGCCGGTGTGGACGCGGCCGCGATCGGCTCGCTGCGCCGCGACGAAGGTGGCCTGGAGCGCTTCTGGGCGTCCCTCGGCGAGGCGTGGACCCGCGGCGTCCAGGTCGACTGGGACGCGGTGTTCGACGGTACGGGCGCCTCGCGCGTCGCGCTGCCCACGTACGCCTTCCAGCACCAGCACTACTGGCTCCAGGCGGGTACGACGCCCACTGCCACCGCCGCCGACCCCATCGAGGCCCGCTTCTGGGACGCCGTCGACCGCGAGGACTGGCAGGCGCTGGCCGCCGAACTGGCCGTCGACGGCGACGAGCAGGTCAGCGCGCTGCTGCCCGCCCTCGCGTCGTGGCGCAAGCAGGCCCGCGAGCAGTCCACGGTGGACGGCTGGCGCTACCGCGTGACGTGGAAGCCGCTCGCCGACGGGCAGCCCGCGCGGCTGTCCGGGGCGTGGCTGCTGGTCGTGCCGCAGTCCGCCGCCGAGGACGAGTGGGCGACCGGCGCGGCACGCACGCTCGCCGAACGCGGCGCGGACGTACGGCAGATCGTGGTGGACCCCGCCACCGAAGGCCGTGAGCAGCTGACCGAGCGGCTGCGCGCCGCGCTCACCGCCACCGACGGCATCCCGTTCGCCGGTGTGCTGTCGCTGCTGGCGCTGGAGGGCCGTCCGCACCCGCTGCACGGCTCCGTCCCGGCCGGGGTGGCGGCGCAGTTCGCGCTGGTGCAGGCGCTGGGCGACGCGGAGATCGGCGCGCAGCTGTGGTCCGCCACGCGGGGCGCGGTGTCCGTCGGCCGCGCCGATGCGCTGGACGCGCCCGAGCAGGCGCTGATCTGGGGCCTGGGCCGGGTGGCCGCGCTGGAGCACGGCGAGCGCTGGGGCGGTCTGGTCGACCTGCCCGAGGTGGCCGACGAGCGGGCGCTGTCCCGACTGGTCACCGCGCTGGCGGGCGCAGAGGACGAGGATCAGCTGGCGATCCGCGCCACCGGGCTCCTCGTACGCCGCCTGGTGCGCGCCCCGCTGAGCGGCACCCGGGCCGTGCGGTCCTGGAGCCCGTCCGGAACGACGCTGGTCACCGGCGGTACGGGGGCGCTGGGCGCCCATGTGGCGCGCTGGCTGGCCCGTAACGGTGCCGAGCACCTGGTGCTCACCAGCCGCCGCGGCCTGGAGGCGCCCGGCGCGGCCGAGCTGCGCGACGAACTGACCGCGCTCGGCGCCCAGGTCACCGTCGCCGCGTGCGACGTGGCCGACCGCGCCCAGGTCGAAGCGCTGCTCGCCGCCGTCCCCGCAGACCGTCCGCTGACCGCCGTCGTGCACACGGCCGCCGTGCTGGACGACGGGGTGATCGAGGGGCTGACCCCGGAGCAGATCGACCGGGTGCTGAAGGTGAAGGTCGACGCCACCCGGCATCTGCACGAGCTGACCCGCGACCTGGACCTGTCCGCGTTCGTGCTGTTCTCGTCCTTCGCGGCCACCTTCGGCGCGCCCGGCCAGGGCAACTACGCGCCGGGCAACGCGTTCCTCGACGCGTTCGCCGAGTGGCGGCGCGCCCAGGGCCTGACCGCCACCTCGCTGGCCTGGGGGCCGTGGGGCGAAGGCGGGATGGCCGAGGGCGGCGTGGGCGACCGGATGCGCCGCCACGGTGTCATCGAGATGGCGCCCGGCGCGGCCGTCACCGCGCTCCAGCACGCCCTGGACCGCGACGAGTCGGTGCTGACCGTCGTCGACATGGAGTGGAAGCGCTTCGTCCTCGCCTTCACCTCCGGCCGCTCCCGTCCGCTGCTGCACGACCTGCCCGAGGCGCGGGACGTCATCGCGGACATGAGCGGCGACGCCGAGGCGGAGGGCGCCGAGGGCGCCGCGCTGGTGCGGCAGCTCGCCGGGGCGTCGGAGGCCGAGCAGGAGCGGCTGGTGCTGGAGCTGGTACGGACCGCCGTGGCGGCCGTACTGGGCTACGCGGGCGCCGACGACGTCGAGCCGGGCCGGGCGTTCAAGGACCTGGGCTTCGACTCGCTGACCGCCGTCGAACTCCGCAACCGCCTCGGCGCCGCCAGCGGGCTGAAGCTGCCGCCGACGCTCATCTTCGACTACCCGACCCCGACGGTGCTCGCGCGCCAGCTGCGCACCGAGCTGTCCGGCGGGCAGCAGGCGGCCGTGGCCACGCAGCCGGTCGCGGCGGTGTCCGCCGATGACGAGCCGATCGCCATCGTCGCCATGAGCTGCCGCTTCCCGGGTGGCGTCCGCACCCCCGAGGAGCTGTGGCAGCTGCTCGACGCCGGTGGCGACGCGCTGTCGGAGTTCCCCGGCGACCGCGGCTGGGACATCGACTCCCTCTACAACCCGGACCCGGACGCGCAGGGCACCAGCTACACCCGCGAGGGCGGATTCCTCACCGGGGCCGCCGAGTTCGACCCGGCGTTCTTCGGGATCTCGCCGCGCGAGGCGATGGCGATGGACCCGCAGCAGCGGCTGCTGCTGGAGACCTCCTGGGAGGCGTTCGAGCGCGCGGGCATCGACCCGGCCACGCTGCACGGCAGCCAGTCCGGCGTCTTCGTGGGCACCAACGGCTCCGACTATTCGATCCTCATGCGCAACACCACCGAGGGCTACGAGGGCCACCTCGCCACCGGCAGCGCCGCGAGCGTCGTCTCCGGCCGGCTCTCGTACACCTTCGGCCTGGAGGGACCGGCGGTCACCGTCGACACCGCCTGCTCGGCGTCGCTGGTGGCACTGCACCTCGCCGTGCAGGCGCTGCGAGGCGGCGAATGCTCGCTGGCGCTCGCGGGCGGTGTGACCGTCATGGCGACTCCCGGCACGTTCATCGAGTTCAGCCGCCAGCGCGGACTGTCCTCCGACGGCCGCAGCAAGGTGTTCTCGTCGGACGCCGACGGCTTCAGCCCGGCCGAGGGCGTGGGCATGCTGCTCGTGGAGCGGCTGTCGGACGCCCGGAAGAACGGCCACCCGGTGCTGGCGGTCGTCCGCGGCTCCGCCATCAACCAGGACGGTGCGAGCAACGGTCTGACGGCGCCCAACGGCCCGTCCCAGCAGCGCGTCATCCGGCAGGCCCTCGCCAACGCCCGCCTGACCACCGGCGAGGTCGACGTGGTCGAGGCGCACGGTACGGGGACGACGCTGGGCGACCCGATCGAGGCGCAGGCGCTGCTCGCCACGTACGGCCAGGACCGGCCCGAGGGG
>NZ_JAIWIH010000120.1:0-3619 GCF_052851135.1 Streptomyces sp. BRA346
CTCCGCGGACACCGGCTCCGCGCCCACCGGCGGCCACACCGCCAGCTCATCGGCCACCGGCCGCACACCGCCCGTGCCCAGCACACCCATGGCGTGGCAGGCCCACGCCTCGTCCAGCGACGTGTCCTCCGTGCGGGAGTGCACGCTGAAGGTCCGGCGGCCCGCCTCATCGGGCTCGGCCACCGTCACCCGCAGTTGGACACCCTTGCCCTCGGGGAGGGTCAGCGGGCTCTGGAGGGTCAGTTCCTCGACCACATCGCAGCCGACCTCGTCACCGGCCCGGACCGCCAGCTCCACGAATCCCGTGCCGGGCAGCAGCACCACGCCGCCCACGGCGTGGTCGGCCAGCCAGGGATGCGTACGCAGCGACAGCCGCCCGGTGAAGACCAGCCCCGCCGCGTCCGGCAGTTCCACGGCCGCACCCAGCAGCGGATGCTCGGCCGCCGCCAGCCCGAGCCCCGGCAACGCACCCATCGCGTCGGCCGCGGGCTCCATCCAGTAGCGGCGCCGCTGGAAAGCGTACGTGGGCAGGTCCACGACGGACGCGCCCGCGTCCGCGAAGGCCCGCGTCCAGTCGACGTCCACGCCCTGGACCCACAGCTCGGCCAGCGACGTCAGGAAGCGATCCAGCCCGCCGTCATCACGCCGCAGCGTGCCCGTGACCACGGCCGCGTCGGCGATGTCCTGCACGCTCGCGGTCAGGACGGGATGCGAGCTGACCTCGACGAACGTGCCGTGTCCCTGCTCGACCAGCGTCTCGACGGCCGACTGGAAGCGCACGGTCTGCCGCAGATTCCGGTACCAGTACGAGGCATCCAGCCCAGCCGTGTCCAGCCACTCCCCCGACACCGTCGAGAAGAACGGCACCGTGCTGGTCTCCGGTCGTACGGACGCCAGCACCCGGGCCAACTCGTCCTCGATCAGCTCCACATGCGAGGTGTGCGAGGCGTAGTCCACCGCGATACGCCGGATACGAACCTCCGCCGCCTCACACTCCGCAACCAGCTCATCCAGCGCCTCCGGCTCACCGGCGACGACGACCGACGTCGGGCCGTTGAGCGCGGCCACCTCCAGCCGACCCGCCCACCGCTCCAACCGGGCCTCGACCTCGGCCAACGGCAGCGCCACCGACGCCATCCCGCCGCGACCCGCCAGACCACCCGCGATGGCCTGCGACCGCAACGCCACCACCCGCGCGCCATCCTCCAACGACAACGCACCCGCCACACACGCGGCGGCAATCTCGCCCTGCGAGTGGCCCACCACGGCCGCGGGCTCGATGCCGTACGAACGCCACAGCGCCGCCAACGACACCATCACCGCCCACAACACCGGCTGCACCACATCAACCCGCTCCAGCGAGGGCGCACCCGGCACCTGCCGCACCGCATCCAGCAGGCTCCAGTCCACGAAGCCGGAAAGCGCCGCAGCACACTCCGCCATCCGCTCCGCGAACACCGGCGAAGCATCCAGCAACTCCACCGCCATCCCCGCCCACTGCGAACCCTGGCCGGGGAACACGAACACCGTCCGGCCGCCACCACCGGCCCCGCCGGGGCCGACCAGCACACCCGGTGCCTCCTCGCCCCGGGCCACGGCGCCCAGTCCGGCGACCAGCTGCTCCCGCGATCCCGCGCTCACCACCGCGCGGTTCTCGAACACCGCCCGCCCGGACGCCAGCGACCAGCCCACATCCACCGGCGACAGCCCGGCATCGCCCTCCACCCGGGCCAGCAACCGCGCCGCCTGCCCGCGCAACGCCCCGGTGCCACGGCCGGAGAACACCCACGGCACGGCCGCCGGGACCACACCAGCCGCCTCACCCGGCTCCGGCTCGGGCGCCTGCTCCAGAATCACGTGCGCGTTCGTCCCGCTCACCCCGAACGACGACACACCCGCACGCCGCGGACGACCCTCCGCCTCCGGCCACTCCCGCGCCTGGCTCAGCAGCTCCACCGCACCCGCCGACCAGTCGATCTTCGACGAGGGCTCACCCACATGCAGCGTCTGCGGCAGCACACCGTGCCGCATGGCCTGCACCATCTTGATGACACCGGCCACACCCGCCGCGGCCTGCGCATGCCCGATGTTCGACTTCAGCGACCCCAACCACAGCGGCTGCCCCTCGGCACGTCCCTGCCCATACGTGGCCAGCAGCGCCTGCGCCTCGATCGGGTCGCCCAACGTCGTCCCCGTGCCATGCGCCTCCACCGCGTCCACATCCGCAGCCGCCACACCCGCATTCGCCAGCGCGGCCCGGATCACCCGCTGCTGCGACGGCCCGTTCGGCGCCGTCAGACCGTTCGACGCACCGTCCTGGTTCACCGCCGACCCACGCACCACCGCAAGCGCCCGGTGGCCGTTCGCCCGCGCGTCCGACAGGCGCTCCAGCAGCAGCATGCCCGCGCCCTCGGCCCACCCCGTACCGTCCGCGTCGTCCGAGAACGACCGGCAGCGGCCATCGGGCGACAGCCCGCGCTGACGGCTGAACTCCACGAAGATGGTCGGTGAGGCCATCACCGCGACGCCACCGGCCAGCGCCATCGAGCACTCGCCGTTACGCAGCGCCTGCACCGCCAGGTGCAGCGCCACCAGGGACGACGAGCACGCCGTGTCCACCGTCACGGCGGGGCCCTCAAGACCCAGGGTGTAGGCGACGCGGCCCGAGATGGCGGAGGTCGTGGTCCCGGTCAGGTAGTAGCCGTCGCTGCCCTCGGCGGCGTTCTCCCTGCCGAAGGCGTACCCCTGCGCCGCCGCCCCGGCGAACACACCTGCCTGGGAGCCCCGGAGGGAAGCGGGGTCGATGCCCGCCCGCTCGATGGCCTCCCACGACGTCTCCAGCAGCAACCGCTGCTGCGGGTCCATGGCCACGGCCTCACGCGGGGAGATGCCGAAGAAGCCCGCGTCGAAGTCGGCGGCGGTCTTGAGGAAGCCGCCGGTGCGTACGTACGACTTCCCGGGGCGGTCCGGGTCGTCGTCGTACAGCGTGTCGAGGTCCCAGCCGCGGTCGGTCGGGAAGTCGGTGATGCTGTCCGCGCCGGAGGCCAGCAGGTCCCACAGCGCCTCCGGTGAGTCGGCCTCGCTCGGGTAGCGGCACCCGATGCCGACGATGGCGATCGGCTCGTCCGCCCGCAGGGCCGGGACCCGCACAGGAGCCGTGGTGGCGATCTCCGGCTGGGCACCGAGCAGTTCGTCGCGCAGGTGGCGGGCGAGGGCGGCGGGCGTGGGGTGGTCGAAGACGAGGGTGGCGGGCAGCCGCAGCCCGGTGGCGGCGTTGAGCCGGTTGCGCAGCTCCACGGCCGTCAGCGAGTCGAAGCCCAGATCCTTGAACGCCCGGCTCTCCTCCACCGCGCCCGCCGAACCATGGCCGAGCACGATCGCGACGTGCCCGCGCACCAGCTCCGACAGCTCCGCGAGCTGTTCGGCTTCGGACCGGCCCGCCAGCTGCTGGCCCAGTCCCCCGGCACCCTCCGGACCGCGACCGGCGGCCGCGGCACGGCCGCGCCGCACGGCTGCGCCTCGTACGAGGCCGCGCAGCATGGTCGGTGCCTCGTCGCCCAGCGCACGCAACGCGGCCATGTCCAGCCGCACCGGCAGCAACAACGCCTCATCAGCCGCC
>NZ_JAIWIH010000121.1:0-3611 GCF_052851135.1 Streptomyces sp. BRA346
CTGGGGCAGTGGTGCGGTACGGCTGCTGACCGAGCCCGTGGAGTGGCCGCACCGCGAGCGCCCCCGCCGCGCCGGGGTCTCCTCCTTCGGCGCCTCGGGGACCAATGCTCACCTCATCCTGGAGCAGGCCCCGGACGCCCCCGAGGCGGAGCCGGTGCCCGAACCCGGTGGTGTGGTGCCCTGGGTGCTGTCCGCGCGGAGCGCGGAGGCGCTGCGCGGGCAGGCCGCGGCCCTGACGGCACGTCTGGTCGAGGATCCTGAGCTGATGCCATGGAATGTGGGCTGGTCGCTGATCAGCACGCGGTCGGTGTTCGAGCATCGTGCGGTGGTGGTGGGTGGGGACCGTACGGAATTCGTGGCGGCGGTCGAGGCCCTGGCGGCAGCGGAGACCCACCCGGATGTGGTGCACGCGAGCGCTCCGGTACCGGTGAGCGACGCGGGTCCCGTGCTGGTGTTCCCGGGTCAGGGATCGCAGTGGGCCGGGATGGGAGCCGCTCTGCTCGATGCGTCGCCGGTGTTCGCGGCGCGGGTGGCGGAGTGCGAACGGGCGCTGTCGCCGTACGTGGACTGGTCGCTCACCGACGTCCTGCGCGGCACCGAGGGCGCGGCCGAGATGAGCCGGGTCGATGTGGTGCAGCCGGTGCTGTGGGCGGTGATGGTGTCGCTGGCGGCGGTGTGGGCCGGGCACGGCGTGAGGCCCGCGGCGGTCGTGGGGCACAGCCAGGGGGAGATCGCGGCGGCGGTCGTGTCCGGGGCGCTGTCGCTGGAAGACGGCGCGAAGGTGGTGGCGCTGCGCAGCCGGGCGCTGCGCGAGCTGGCCGGTGGCGGTGCGATGGCGTCGCTCGGCGTGGGCCAGGAGCAGGCCGGACAACTGCTGGACCGGCTCGGCGACCAGGCCGCGGCGGTGGGTGTGGCGGCGGTCAACGGCCCCTCCTCCACGGTCATCTCAGGTCACCCGCAGCAGGTTGCCGCAGTGGTGGCCGCATGCCAGGAGGACGGTGATCGCGCCCGGCTCATCGACGTGGACTACGCCTCGCACGGCCCTCAGATCGACGAGATCCGCGACGAGCTGTTCCGCGAACTGGACGGAATCCACCCGAACGACACCTCCGGAACAGGCATCACCTTCTACTCCACGGTGACCGGCGGCCAGGCCGATACCGCACAACTCGACACCGCGTACTGGGTGACCAATCTGCGGGATCAGGTCCGCTTCGCCGACGCCCTCGAGGCGGCGCTGGCCGACGGGCATCGGGTGTTCATCGAAACCAGCACCCACCCCGTGCTGACCATCGGCATGCAGGAGACCTTCGAGCACACCGGTCTGGAGGCCGTCACGGTCCCCACGCTGCGCCGCGACCACGGAGACAGGGCCCAGCTGCTCCGGGCGCTGGCCCAGGCGTTCGTCGCCGGAGTCGACGTCGACTGGACGACCCTGTACCCCGCCTCGCCGCGTCCCCGGATCGTGGAACTGCCCACCTACGCCTTCCAGCGTGAGCGGTATTGGCTCGACGGCCACAGCAGTCGTGGGGGCGACCCTGTCGACCTCGGGCTGGTCTCCGCGCGGCACCCCGTGCTGGCGGCCGCCGTGGAGCTTGCCGATGGCAACGGCCATGTACTGACGGGCCGACTCTCGGCACGCAGCCATGCGTGGCTCGGCGAACATGTGGTGGCGGACGCGGTCCTGGTGCCGGGCGCGGCCCTGGCCGAGTGGGCGCTGCGGGCCGCCGACGAGGTCGGCGCCGGTGGCGTGGAGGAACTGGCGCTCCAGATCCCGCTGGTGCTGCCCCCGTCCGGCGGGGTGCGGCTCCAGGTGGTCGTCGGCGCGCCCGGGGACGACGGACGCCGTGACGTTCAGGTGTACTCGCGGCCCGACGGCGATGCCGACCCCGGCGCCGCGTGGAGGTGCCACGCGGAGGGCGTACTGAGCCCGCCCGCCGACCGCGCCCACGACGACGCGACCGCGATGACCGGCGCATGGCCCCCGGCGGGCGCCGAGCCGCTGGAGACCGAGGGGTTCTACGAACGCGTCGCGGCCTCTGGCTACGCGTACGGCCCGTCCTTCCAGGGGCTGCGGGCGGTGTGGCAGGACGGTGCGGACGTGCTGGCCGAGGTGGCGCTGCCCGAGGCCGCGGGCGAACACGGTGGCTTCGGCATCCACCCGGCACTCCTGGACGCCGCCCTGCACCCGGCCCTCCTGATCGACCAGCTCGCCACCGACACGGACACCGAGACCACCCCCGGCCAGGTGTGGCTGCCGTTCGCGTGGAACGGCGTCACGCTGTGGGCGGCCGAAGCGACCACGGTCCGGGTCCGGCTGTCCCCGTACGAGCAGAGCACGGACGGCGAGCGAGCGCTGCGCGTGACCGTGGCGGATGCTGTGGGCGCGCCCGTGCTGACCGTGGATTCGGTGGCGATGCGCCCGGCGAGCGCGGACCAGCTGCGCTCGGTGGACACTCGTCGTACGGACAGCCTGTTCACCCTCGACTGGACCCCCCTGCCGCTCACCGTGGACACCACGGAACCGGCGGGCGACGACGGCCGCTGGGTGGTGCTGGGCACCGATTCCCCGCACCTTGGTTCCCCGTGCCTTGCCGGACCGGGCGCGAACCACCTCCCGGACCTCACGGCATTGACCGACGCACTCGATAGCGGCGAGCCGACCCCGTCGGTCGTCCTCGCCGACGTACGGTCCCCGGGCGTCGGCGACGATACGGCGGCCGAGGGCCTGGCCATCACGGAACGGACGCTGGCCCTGCTCCAGGACTGGCTGGCCGAACCGCAGCTGTCCGACGCCCGGTTGGTGGTGGTGACGCACGGCGCGGTCACCGCTGACGGCCCTGCCGAGGACGGTGTGCAGGTGGCGGCCGCGGCCGTGTGGGGCCTCGTACGCAGCGCCCAGTCGGAGAACCCCGGCCGGTTCCTCCTGCTCGACCTCGACGGCGAGGCCAACGCCGACACCGTACGGGCTGCCGTGACGCACGCCGTGGAAAGGGACGAACCGCAGCTCGCCATCCGTACAGGGCGGGTTCTGGTGCCCCGCCTCGTCCGGGCCGGTGCCGGTGGCGCGGGGCTCGTGGGCCCGGTGGAGCAGCCCGCGGCCTGGCGGTTGGACACCGTCGGCACGGCCACCCTGGACAACGTGGTGCCGGTGCCCTGCCCGGAGGTGCTGGAGCCGCTGGGAACGGGGCAGGTGCGGGTCGCCGTCCGCGCCGCCGGTGTCAACTTCCGGGACGTCGTGGTGAGTCTGGGCATGGTCCCGGGGCAGACCGGGCTGGGCGGTGAGGGCGCCGGTGTGGTGGTGGACATCGGCCCGGGAGTGACCGGTGTCGCGGTGGGAGACCGGGTCATGGGCGTCTTCGACCAGTCCTTCGGCCCCCTGACGGTCACGGACGCACGGCTGGTGGCCCCCGTACCGGACGGCTGGAGCTTCCAGCAGGCCGCCGCCGTACCGGTGGCGTTCCTCACCGCCTGGTACGGGCTCACCGACCTCGCCGAGATCCGTCCGGGCCAGTCGGTGCTGATCCATGCCGCCACCGGCGGGGTGGGAATGGCGGCGGTGCAGATCGCCCGTCATGTGGGTGCGGAGGTCTATGCCACGGCTTCTCCCG
>NZ_JAIWIH010000122.1:0-3586 GCF_052851135.1 Streptomyces sp. BRA346
CGCGCACAGGCCGGCCGCCTCGCATCCTTCCTCGACGAGCGGGGACCGCAGGATCGGTCCCCGGTCGACGTGGGCTTCTCGCTGGCGACGACCCGCGCGGCCCTCGAACACCGCGCCGTCGTACTCGGCACCCACGGCGCGGCCCTGCACACCGGCACGATTCGCCTGTCCGACGGAACCGTGCTGTCCGCCGAGGCCGACGAGACCGGGGCGGCCGACCCGGACACCTTCGTGGTGACCGGAGCGGTCAGCAAGGGCCGCACGGCCTGGATGTTCACCGGACAGGGCAGCCAGCGCATCGGCATGGGCCGCGAACTCTACGACCGGTTCCCGGTGTTCGCCCAGACCCTGGACGAGGTGTGCGCCCATCTGAACACCGAGCTGGAAGGCGCCGCCGGGTTCGACGCCCCACTGCGGGACGTACTGTTCGCAGCCGAGGGCTCCGCCGAGGCGGCGCTGCTGGACCGTACCGGCTATGCCCAGCCCGCCCTGTTCGCGGTGCAGGTCGCGCTCGTGGAGCTGCTGCGCTCGTGGGGTATGCGGCCGGACCTGCTGCTCGGCCACTCGATCGGTGAGTTCGCCGCCGCCTACGCGGCCGGGGTGTTCTCATCGGCCGACGCCGCGCGGCTGGTCGCCGCCCGGGCCCGTTTGATGCAGGCCCTGCCTGGCGGGGGAGCGATGGCCGCCATCCAGGCCACCGAGACCGACGTACTGGAAATCCTGAACGGCCTCGCCGGAGCAGGCCAGGTCGCGATCGCCGCCGTCAACGGCCCCTCGGCGACCGTGATCTCCGGTGCCGAGGACATCGTGGCGCAAGCGATGGACATCGCGCGCGGGCGAGGGCACCGCGTCTCCCGGCTGCGAGTGAGCCACGCGTTCCACTCGCCCCTGATGCGGCCGATGCTCGACGAGTTCGCCCAGGTCGCCGCCGGGATCACCTACCACGATCCCCATACGCGAGCGATCAGCACGGTCACCGGCGAGCCGGTGACCGCAGAGGAGTGGGCTACCCCGGAGTACTGGGTCCGCCAGGTGCACCGGCCGGTGCGTTTTCACGCTGCGCTGACGACCGCGACGGCCGAACAGGGAGCGTCCAGGCTGCTGGAGCTCGGCCCCGATCCGGTGCTCACCGGGCTGGCTCGGTCCGAGGCGGACACCGCTGCGGCGGTGTCAGTGCTACGAAAGGGCCGCGCCGAGCCCGAGACGCTCATGGCGGCGGTGTCGGAGCTGTTCGTCCGCGGAGCGCGGGTCGACTGGGCCGCCGTGTTCGCCGGGACCGGCGCCCAGCGGGTGGATCTGCCGACGTACGCCTTCCAGCGGCAGCGGTTCTGGCTGCCGGACCGGGAGCTTCCACCGGAAGCTGCCGTGGAGTCCGGCAGGACCGAACAGCGGTTCTGGGACCTGGTCGAGCAGGGCGATGCGGAGTCCCTGGCCGGGCAGTTGGGGGTGGAGCCGGCCACGCCTTTGGACACCGTGCTGCCGGTGCTCTCGGACTGGCGCCTGCGGCACCGCGAGGAGTCGCTGCTCTCGGGCTGGCGGTACCGGGTGCAGTGGAAGCCCGTGACAGTGGCGGCGACGAACCGGCTGCGGGGCGTTTGGCTGGTGGCCGTCCCGGACCGGGCGGACGACGACTTCACGGACCAGTGCGTGCGGACGCTGCGCATCGCGGGCGCTCGGACGACCGTCGTGCCGGTGGCCGCCGACGATACGCGCGAGTCCCTGGCCGCGAAGATCCGAGCCGAGGACACCGAGACGGTGGTGGGCGTCGTGTCCTTGGCGGGCTCGACCGCCGCGACGTTGACCTTGGTGCAGGCGCTGGGGGATTCCGGCATCGCGGCACGTGTGTGGTGTGTGACGCGTTCGGCGGTGTCGGTGGCTTCTGGCGAGCGGCTGCTGAATCCGGTGGGAGCTCAGTTGTGGGGCCTCGGCCGGACGGTGGCGTTGGAGCAGCCGGAGCGGTGGGGCGGTCTGGTCGATGTGCCGGAGGACGCCGACGAGCACAGCTTGACGCGGCTGGTGTCCGTGCTCGCGGCGTCCGGTGGCGAGGATCAGGTGGCCGTACGGCCTTCGGGGGTGTTCGCGGCCCGGCTGGTACGGGACGGGGCCGGTGCCGCGCGGGGAGAGAGCTGGGAGCCGCGTGGCACGGTGCTGGTGACCGGTGGTACGGGCGCCCTGGGCGGGCTGGTGTCACGCTGGCTGGCTGCTCGGGGTGCTGAGCGGCTGCTGCTGGTGTCCCGTCGGGGTGCCGAGGCGCCCGGCGCGGACGAACTGCGCCGCGAGCTGGCGGACTTGGGCGCCGATGTCGCGTTCGCGGCCTGTGACGTCGGCGACCGCGAGGCCGTACGGGCGGTGCTGGACGGTATCCCGGAAGAGGCACCGCTGACCGGAATCGTTCACACTGCCGGGATCCTCGATGACGGTGTGGTGGAGGGGCTGACCCCGGAACGGCTGGCACGCGTGCTGGCGGCGAAGGCGGACGCCGCGCGCCATCTGCACGACCTGACGGCCGATCGTGACCTCGACGCCTTCGTCCTGTTCTCGTCCATCGCCGGTGTGGTGGGGAACGTGGGTCAGGCGGCCTACGGCGCCGCCAACGCGTACGTGGATGCTCTGGCGCAACACCGCCGCGGTCTGGGGCTGGCGGCCACGTCGGTGGCCTGGGGGCCGTGGGGCGGCGATGGCATGGCCGCCGACGGCGTGGCGGCGGAGCACTTCCGCCGTCTGGGTGTGCGCGTACTGGACCCGGACCGGGCCATCGCAGCGCTGCAGCAGGTGCTCGGTGACGGCCGGGTGTGCCAGACCGTGGTCGACGTCGACTGGGAACGCTTCGCGGCCGCCATGACGTTCACCCGCCCCAGCGCCTTGATCGGCGATCTGCCCGAGGTGGCCGCTGCGCGTACCCCCGCCGCCGATCTCGGAGCCGGGGACGACGGCGAGCTGGCGCGGCGGCTGCGTGGCCGTTCGGCGGCCGAGCAGGACCGAATGCTGCTGACACTGGTCCAGTCCCAGGTCGCCACCGTGCTCGGGCACTCCTCGTCCGCGACGATCGACCCCGGGCGAGCGTTCAAGGACCTTGGCTTCGACTCCCTCACAGCGGTCGACCTGCGCAACCGGCTGACCAACGCCACCGCCCTGCCACTGCCCGCCACTTTGGTCTTCGACCACCCGACCCCGTCCGCGCTGGCAGGGTTCCTGCGCGAACAGGTGGTGGGGGAGACATCCGGACCGGACATCACCCCTACGCCGCACGCTCCCGCTCATGCGTCCGACGACGCCGAAGATCCGATCGCGGTTGTGGGTATGGGGTGCCGTTTTCCGGGTGGTGTGGTCTCTCCTGAGGGTTTGTGGGAGATGTTGGTTTCGGGTGGTGATGGGCTTTCGGAGTTCCCAATGGACAGGGGGTGGGATCTGGAGGGTCTGTTTGATCCCGGTCCGGGGCGTGTGGGTGGGTCGTATGTGCGTGTGGGTGGGTTCGTTCGGGATGTGGCGGAGTTTGATGCGGAGTTGTTTGGGATTTCGCCGCGTGAGGCGTTGGCGATGGATCCGCAGCAGCGGTTGTTGTTGGAGACGTCGTGGGAGGCGTTGG
>NZ_JAIWIH010000123.1:0-3544 GCF_052851135.1 Streptomyces sp. BRA346
GGCGGTGTCCACCTTGCGGGCGGGGCGGGCCGAGGCCGAGGCCGTGTTGACGGCCGTCGCGGAGCTGTATGTGCGGGGCGCGGGCGTCGACTGGTCCGGTGTGTTCGCGGGGACCGGTGCCCGCCGGGTCGAGCTGCCGACGTACGCGTTCCAGCGCGAACGGTACTGGCTGGACAACCCGCGCCCGGCGATCGACACCAGCGGGCTGGGGCTCGGCGCGGCCGGGCACCCCATGCTGGGCGCCACCGTACGGCTGGCGGACTCGGACACTACGGTCCTGCAATCGCGGCTGTCCGTGGCGACTCACCCCTGGCTCGCGGACCACGTGGTCGGCAGCTCCATCGTGGTGCCGGGCACCGCCTACGTCGAACTCGCCGTGCAGGCGGGCGACCAGGCCGGGTGCGACCGGGTCGAGGAGCTGACCCTGCGGTCCCCGATGATGGTGCCGCGCGACGGCGCGGTCCAGGTGCAGATCGCCATCGAGCCCGCGGAAGGCGAAGGCCCGCGGACCGTGCGGATCCACTCCCGCACCGAGGGCGCTCCGGCCGACCGGCCGTGGACCCTCAACGCCACCGGCACCCTGACCGCCGATCAGCCCGCCGCCGACTGGGATCTGCGGGCCTGGCCGCCCGCTGGTGCGGAGCCGATGCCGGTCGACGGGCTCTACGAGCGGCTGGCGGGGACAGGTATGGCCTACGGCCCGGTGTTCCGGGGGCTGCGGGAGGTCTGGCGGCTGGGCGACGACCTGTTCGTGACGGCCGCCCTGCCCGAGGAAGCCAAGGCGGACGCGACCGGCTTCGGGCTGCACCCCGCGCTGCTGGACTCCGTCCTGCACGCCCTCGGAGTCGACTACCCGGCACCGACACCGGACGAAACTGACGGCCCTGGCAAGGCGTTGCTGCCGTTCCTGTGGTCCGGCGTATCGCTGTCGGCCGTCGGCGCACCCGAGGTGCGGGCACAGCTGTCCGTCCGCGCACCGGGTGAGGTCGGACTGCGCGTCGCCGACACGTCCGGTGAGCCCGTCGCCGAGGTCGACGCCCTCGTACTGCGGCCCGTTTCGGCCACCGACACGGCCGCCGCGGCTCCGGCCGTCGACAGCCTGTTCCGGCTCGGCTGGATCCCCGCCCCCGGCCCCGCAGCCGAACCCGGGGAGCCGGAGGCCTGGACCGTCCTGGGCGACGCGCGGCCATGGCAGGACGCCGGGATCCCGGTGACCGGCCGCGCGGACCTCGCCGAACTCGTCACCGCCCTGGACGGCGGCGCCGACGTTCCCGGCACCGTTCTGCTCCCGGTCACGCGGGCCAGCGGTGCCGGTGCCGAGGCCCGGGTGACCGAGGCCGTGAGCGGCGTGCTCCGCGTCGTACGGGAGTGGCTGGCCGAGCCGCGTCTGGCCACGTCCCGCCTCGCCGTGCTCACCTCGGGCGCCGTCGTCGAGGCCGACGATCTCGCCGGCGCCGGGGTATGGGGCCTGGTGCGCTCGGCGATCACCGAGAACCCGGGCCGGTTCGTCCTGGCGGACACCGACGGCGAGCAGGCTTCGTACGAGGCGCTGGCCACGAGCCTGACCGATCTCGCCGAGGCGGGCGAGAGCCAACTCGCGGTGCGGGGCGGCCAGGTGCTGCTGCCCCGCGTCGCCCGGATGACCGGGCCCGCGGAGGCCTCGCCCGCATGGCGGGCGGGGGGCACGGTCCTGGTGACCGGTGGCACCGGCGGCCTCGGCGCGCTGGTGGCGCGCCATCTCGCCACCATGCACGGAGTACGGAACCTCCTGCTGCTGTCCCGCCGCGGACCCGACGCCCCCGGCGCGCGGGAACTCCGGCAGGAGCTGGCGGACCTCGGCGCCCGGGCCACGATCGCCGCGTGCGACGTGGCCGATCGCGAGGCGCTGGCCCGGGCACTGGCCGCGATTCCCGAGGACGCGCCGCTCAGCGGCGTGGTGCACACCGCCGGTCTGCTGGACGACGGAGTCATCACCGACCTGACCCCGCAGCGGCTGGCGCGCGTCCTGGCGGCGAAGGCCGAATCGGCCCTGCACCTGCACGAACTGACCCGTGACCGCGAGCTGGACGCGTTCGTCCTCTTCTCCTCGATCTCGGGGATCGTCGGTTCGTCCGGCCAGTCGGCGTACGCGGCGGGCAACGCCGTGCTCGACGCTCTCGCCACGTCCCGGCGGGCCCTGGGCCTGCCGGGCGTGTCGCTGGCGTGGGGCATGTGGGAACACGCCGACGGCATGGGTGGCCGCCTCCGCCACGCCGACATGGCCCGCATGCGCAGGCAGGGCTTCCCCGCCCTCGCCACCGACGACGCGCTCGCACGGCTGGACCTCGCGGCAGGGTCCGGCGAAGCCCTCGTACTGCCCGTCACACTCGACATCACCGCTCTCGCCGCCCGTCGGGACAGCCTGCCCAGCGTGCTGTTCGGGCTCGTCCCGGCCACCCGGCGGCGGCGCGTCGCCGGACAGGCCGCCGAGGGCGACCAGAGCGCGCTGGCACGCAGGCTGCGCGGCCTGCCCGCCGCTGAACAGGACCGGGAGCTGCTTGCGCTGGTGCAGTCGCAGGTCGCGGCGGTATTGGGGCACTCAGCGGCCACCTCGGTCGACCCGGCCAGGGCGTTCACCGACCTCGGTTTCGACTCGCTGACCGCGGTGGACCTGCGCAACCACCTCAACACCGCGAGCGGGCTGCGGCTGCCCGCGACCCTGGTGTTCGACCACCCCAGCCCCGCCGCGCTCGCCGCCTACCTCCGCGAGCAGCTGCTGGGCGCGGAAGCGGAGCGGGAGCAGGAGAAGACCGCGGCGGCCGCCGTACGGAGCCGGGGCGCGGCCGACGAGCCCATCGCGATCGTCGGCATCGGCTGCCGCTACCCGGGCGGAGTGACCTCGCCCGAGTCGCTGTGGGAGCTCGTGACCTCCGGCGGGGACGGCATCACCCCCTTCCCGGGCAACCGCGACTGGGACATCGAGCGGCTCTACGACCTCGACCCGGACCATGCCGGTACCTCCTACGTCCGCGAAGGCGGGTTCCTGCACGACGCCGCCGACTTCGACGCCGAGCTGTTCGGGATCTCGCCCCGTGAGGCCCTGGCCATGGACCCGCAGCAGCGGCTGCTGCTGGAGACCTCCTGGGAGGCGCTGGAGCGCGCCGGAATCGACCCGCACTCGCTGCGCTCCACGGCCACCGGCGTATTCGCGGGACTGATGTACCACGACTACGCGTCGCGGGTGCACGCCGTACCGGACGAGGTCGAGGGCTTCCTCGGCAACGGCAACGCGGGCAGCGTCTTCTCCGGCCGCATCTCCTACGTCTTCGGCTTCGAGGGTCCCGCGGTCACCGTGGACACCGCGTGCTCGTCGTCCCTGGTCTCGCTCCACCTGGCCTGCCAGGCGCTGCGGGCGGGGGAGTGCGACACGGCCCTGGCAGGTGGCGTCACGGTGATGGCCACCCCTGCCACGTTCGTCGAGTTCTCCCGGCAGCGCGGCCTGGCCGCCGACGGCCGGTGCAAGTCCTTCGCCGAGGCGGCGGATGGCACCGGCTGGGCCGAGGGT
>NZ_JAIWIH010000124.1:0-3292 GCF_052851135.1 Streptomyces sp. BRA346
GTCGAACCTGACCGGTGCGCTCGCGACGGCTGGTGAGCTGTGCTCACCGGAGTACTGGGTACGGCATGTCCGCGAGACCGTACGGTTCGCCGACGGGGTGCGGACCCTGTCCGAGAGCGGGGTGAAGACCTTCCTCGAACTCGGGCCCGACGGCGTGCTCTCGGCCATGATCCAGGGTTCGGCGCCGGACGGGGCCACCGTCGTTCCCGCGCTGCGCAAGGACCGGGACGAGGAAGCCGCCATGGCCACCGCGCTCGCGCGCCTGCACGTCACCGGCGCCCCGGTGGACTGGCGGGTGTTCTACGCGGGCACCGGTGCGCGCCGCACCGACCTGCCGACGTACGCGTTCCAGCGTGAGCGGTTCTGGCCGGAGGCGGCCGAACCCGTGGCCGCGGGCGACGGCATCGACGCGGAATTCTGGTCGGCGGTGGAGCGGGAGGACCTGGATTCCCTCGCGTCGAGCCTCGATGTGGACCCCGACACCCTCGGCGCCATCGTGCCCGCGCTGTCGTCCTGGCGCGGTCGGCGCCGGACGAGGTCGACGGTCGACTCCTGGCGCTACCGGGAGAAGTGGCGGACCCTGGAGGATTCCTTCCCGGCCGTACTGCCGGGCACCTGGCTGGCGGTGCTCCCCGCCGAGGGGGACGGCTGGGCGCGTGACGTCGTGGACGCGCTGGGTCCTGCCGTGATCCGCTTCGTACCGGCGGATGCCGACCGTACGGTGCTCACCGCGCGGTTGGCCGAACTCACCGCCGACGGAACCGAGTTCGCCGGAGTGGTATCACTCCTCGCCGCGTCGCCGGACGGCCTCGCGGACACGGCGGCGTTGCTGCGGGCCCTGGGCGACGCGGACATCGCGGCGCCCGTGTGGGCGGTGACCCGCGGTGCGGTGTCCGCGGATCCCGGCGGCCCGGCGATCGATCCGGGACAGGCCGCGTTCTGGGGACTGGGCCGGGTCGCTGCACTGGAGTACCCGGACCGCTGGGGCGGCCTGGTCGACGTACCGAGCGCGGAGGCACCGGGCGCGGACGCGCTGAACGCGGACGTCGCGCGGCGGCTGATCGGCGTGCTCGCGGGATCACTCCCCGGGGCCGGTGACGAGGACCAGGTCGCGGTGCGGACCTCAGGGGTCTTCGGCCGGCGTCTGGTGCCCGCGCCCGCAGGGAACGCGGCACGGCGGTGGCAGCCGACCGGCACGGTGCTGATCACCGAGGGCACCGGAACGGTGGGCGCGCACGTGGCGCGCTGGCTGGCCGGGCACGGCGCGGAACACCTGCTGCTGCTCGCCCGTCCGGGGCCGGACGCGTCCGGTGCGGCGGAGCTGGAGGCCGAACTGACCGCGCTCGGCACGCGGGTCACGATCACGGTCTGTGACGCGACGGACCGGGCCGAACTGGAAGCGGTGCTGGCGGCGATCGGGCCGGAGTTCCCGCTGACCGGTGTCGTGCACGCGGCCGGTCACCTGGAAGAGCCCACCGCGCTCGACGGTCTGCCCGCGCGGCGTTTCGAGGACGTGTTCCGGGCCAAGGTCGAGCCCGCCCTGCTGCTGGACGAGCTGACCCGCGACCTCGACCTGTCGGTGTTCGCGCTGTTCTCCTCGGTGGCCGCCGCCGTCGGCAGCCCTGGCCGGGCGGACTACGCCGCCGGGAACGCGGTGCTGGACGCGCTCGCCGAGCGCCGCCGGGCACAGGGACTCCCGGCGACATCGATCGCCTGGGGCGCCTGGCGAGGGGCCGGAGCGCGGGAGGCGGCCGGATCGACCGTGCTCGATCCACGGCTCGCGATGGAGGCGATGGCCGAGCTGGTGGCCGAACCGGACGCGACCGCGGTCGTCGCCGACCTCCGGCAGCCGCAGTTGCTGAAGGCGTTGCTCAGCCTCCGAACCAGTGCCGCGTTCACCGGACTACCCGGCGCCCGCGCGGCCGCACGGGCGGCGCGGAAAGCCCGGCGCGACGGCGAGTCCACGGTGTCGAAGCTGCGTGAGCGCCTGCTCGCCACCCCCGCGGCCGAGCAGGGGGCGGTGCTGCTGGACGTCGTACGGACCCATGCCGCCGCCGTACTCGGACACGCCGACCCGGAGGCCATCGGCGCGGACCGGGCGTTCCAGGACCACGGGTTCGACTCGCTGACCTCGATGGAACTGCGCAACCAACTGGCCCATGCCACCGGCCTGGCACTGCCCGCGAGTCTGCTGTTCGACTACCCGAGGCCACGGGTGCTGGCCGAACACCTCGTCGCCGAGCTGCTGGGGCGGGGGGAGCGGGCCGACGCGCCGGTACTCACCCCGGTTTCGCCCGGCCCCGCGGACGACCCGGTGGTGATCGTCGGCATGGCCTGCCGGTTCCCCGGCCAGGTGCGTACCCCGGAGGAGTTCTGGGACCTCGTCGCGTCCGGCCGGGACGGCATCGCCGGATTTCCCACCGATCGCGGCTGGGACCTGGAGACCCTCGCCGGGAATCAGCCCGGCTCCAGCGCGACCCTCGAGGGCGGTTTTCTCTACGACGCGGCCGACTTCGATCCGGGCTTCTTCGGGATCAGCCCGCGTGAGGCGCTGGCCATGGATCCGCAGCAGCGGCTGCTGCTCGAAGTGTCCTGGGAGGCGATCGAGCGGGCGGGCATCGACCCGGAGGGCCTGCGCTCCAGCCGGACCGGGGTGTTCGTCGGCACCAACGGCCAGGACTACGTGCACCTGGCGACCCGCGCGCGGGAAGACCTCGGCGGCCACATCGGCACCGGGCTGGCGGCGAGTGTGCTCTCCGGCCGGCTGTCCTACGTCTTCGGACTGGAAGGCCCGGCGTCCACCGTCGACACGGCGTGCTCGTCGTCGCTGGTGTCATTGCACCTCGCCGCGCAGGCCCTGCGTGCCGGGGAGTGCTCGCTGGCGCTGGCCGGTGGCGTCACCGTGATGGCTACCTCCGTGAGCTTCGCGGGGTTCAGCATCCAGGGCGGGCTGGCGCCCGACGGACGGTGCAAGCCGTTCGCCGAGGCCGCCAACGGGACCGGCTGGTCCGAGGGCGTCGGCATGCTGGTGGTGGAACGGATGTCCGACGCGGTGCGCAACGGGCACGACATCCTCGCGGTGGTGCGGTCCTCGGCGGTGAACCAGGACGGTGCCTCGAACGGTCTGAGCGCGCCGAACGGCCCCTCTCAGCAGCGGGTGATCCGTCAGGCGCTGGCCGGCGCCGGGTTGAATCCGGCGGAGGTCGACGCGGTGGAGGCGCACGGCACCGGCACCTCTCTCGGCGATCCGATCGAGGCGCAGGCGCTGCTGGCGACGTACGGGCAGGACCGG
>NZ_JAIWIH010000125.1:0-3289 GCF_052851135.1 Streptomyces sp. BRA346
ACGACGCCCCCGCCGCCACGACGACAACGCCGACAACACCCCACTCAACGACTCCTCCGACGACACCTCCAACGCCGAAGCAACCCCCGCCACATCACCACCCTCAACCAACTCCCAAAAACCCGCCTCCACCCCATCGACCGCACCATCACCCACCGGGGCATCCAGCCAGTAACGGCGGCGCTGGAACGCATACGTCGGCAGATCCACGACCGACGCACCCGCGCCCTCGAACGCCCGCGCCCACTCCACCTCCACGCCCTGGACCCACACCTCGGCCAGCGACGTCAGGAACCGGTCCAGCCCACCGTCCTCACGACGCAGCGTGTCCGCCACCACCGGGGCAGCCGTCGGCTCCAGCTCCTCCAGCGTCTCCAGGACGCTCGCGGTCAGCACCGGATGCGTGCTGACCTCGACGAACGTGCCGTGCCCCTGCGCGGCCAGCGCCTCCACCGCGGACTGGAACCGCACCGGCTGCCGCAGATTCCGGTACCAGTACCCGGCGTCCAGACCGGCCGTGTCCAGCAGCTCGCCCGTCACCGTGGAGTAGAACGGCACCTGTGAGGCCCGCAGCTCGACACCGGCGACGATCTGCGCCAACTCCACTTCCAGCGCCTCGACATGGGCCGAGTGCGCGGAGAAGTCCACGCCGGGGACGTTCCACCGCATCACCCCGGCCTTGGCCAGGACCACCCCCAGCTCTTGGAGCGCGTCCGCGTCGCCCGAGACCACGACCGTCTTCGGGCCGTTCACCGCTGCGATGGAGATCCGGTCGCCGAACGGCTCGATCCGCTCGCGTACCCAGTCCTGCGACGCCACGATCGACAGCATCCCGCCACGACCGGCGATCGCCAGCAGCGCCCGGCTGCGCAGCGCCACCACCCGGGCCGCGTCCTCCAGCGACAGCACACCGGCCACGCACGCGGCGGCGATCTCACCCTGCGAGTGGCCCACCACGGCCGAGGGCTCGACACCGTACGAACGCCACACCTCGGCCAGCGACACCATCACCGAGAACAGCACCGGCTGCACCACGTCGACCCGGTCCAGTGAGGGCGCGTCCGGCGCCTGCCGCAGCACGCTCTCCAGGTCCCAGTCCACGAACCCGGCCAGCGCGGCCGCGCACTCCGCGATCCGCTGCGCGAACACCGGGGAGGCATCCAGCAGCCCCTGCGCCATGCCCGCCCATTGCGAACCCTGGCCCGGGAAGACGAACACCACCCGGCCACCAGCACCCGCGGCCGTGCCCGTGACCAGCCCAGGCGCCTCCTCGCCCCGCGCCAGCGCACCCAGCCCGGCGACGAGCTCCTCGCGCGCGGCACCGGTCACCACGGCGCGGTGTTCCAGCGCCGCCCGGCCCGTCGCCAGCGACCAGCCCACGTCCACCGGCGACAGCTCGCCGCCCGCCTCGACATGGGCCAGCAGCGCGGCCGCCTGGCCCCGCAGTCCCGTCGCACCTCGGCCGGACACCACCCAGGGCACCGCCACCGGCGCGACACCGGCCGCCGCATCCGACTCCACCTCGGGCGCTTGCTCAAGGATCACGTGCGCGTTCGTCCCGCTCACCCCGAACGACGACACCCCCGCACGGCGCGGGCGGCCCTCGGTCCGCGCCCATTCCCGGGCCTCGGCGAGCACCTCGACCGCACCGGCCGACCAGTCCACCTTGGACGACGGCTCCTCCACGTGCAGGGTCCGCGGCAGCACACCGTGCCGCATGGCCTGCACCATCTTGATGACACCGGCGACGCCCGCCGCCGACTGGGTGTGCCCGATGTTGGACTTCAGCGACCCCAGCCACAACGGCCGCCCCTCGGCGCGCCCCTGCCCGTACGTCGCGATGAGCGCCTGCGCCTCGATCGGGTCGCCCAGCTTCGTCCCCGTACCGTGCGCCTCGACCGCGTCCACATCCGCCGCCGACACCCCCGCGTTGGCGAGCGCGGCCCGGATCACCCGCTGCTGCGACGGCCCGTTCGGCGCCGTCAGACCGTTCGACGCACCGTCCTGGTTCACCGCCGAGCCCCGCACCACCGCCAACACCCGGTGACCGTTACGGCGAGCATCCGACAGCCGCTCCAGCAGCACCATGCCCGCGCCCTCGGACCAGCCCGTGCCGTCCGCGTCGTCCGAGAACGACTTGCAGCGGCCATCGGGCGACAGGGCCCGCTGGCGGCTGAACTCCACGAACTTCAGCGGCGTGGACATCACGGCCACACCACCGGCCAGGGCGAGGCTGCATTCGCCGTTGCGCAGCGCCTGGGCCGCCAGGTGCAGGGTGACCAGGGACGACGAGCACGCGGTATCCACCGTCACCGCGGGCCCTTCGAGGCCGAAGGTGTACGAGATCCGCCCCGAGGCCACGCTGCCCGCGCTGCCGTTGCCGAGGTACCCCTCGAAGCCCTCGGGCGCGATCGGCAACCGCGCGCCGTAGTCGTTGTACATGACCCCGGCGAAGACACCGGTCATGCTGCCCTTGAGCCGTACGGGGTCGATCCCGGCCCGCTCGAACGCCTCCCACGAGGTCTCCAGCAGCAACCGCTGCTGCGGGTCCATCGCGAGGGCCTCGCGCGGCGAGATCCCGAAGAACTCCGGGTCGAACTCGGCCGCGTCGTGCAGGAAGCCACCCTCCCGGGCGTACGTCTTGCCCTGGCGCTCCGGGTCCGGGTCGTACAGGTTCGCCACGTCCCAGCCGCGGTCCACCGGGAACTCCGAGATCGCGTCGACGCCGCCCGCGACCAGGTCCCACAGCTCCTCCGGGGACCGCACACCGCCCGGATAGCGGCAGCCCATGCCCACGATCACGATCGGGTCGTCGTCGGCCGCGACCGCCGAAGCCACCGACACCACAGCCGTCTCCGCAGCGCCGAACAGCTCGCTGTACAGGTGCCGGGCGAGCGCCTCGGGCGTGGGGTGGTCGAAGACGAGGGTGGCGGGCAGCCGCAGCCTCGTCGCCCCGTTGAGCCGGTTGCGCAGCTCCACGGCCGTCAGGGAATCGAAGCCCAGATCCTTGAACGCCCGGCTCTCCTCCACCGCGCCCGCCGAGCCATGGCCCAGGACGGTCGCCACCTGCGCCCGTACCAGCTCCGTCAGCGCACGCGTACGCTCGTTCGGCGACAGCCCGGCCAGCCGCTGCGCCAGACCGGCGCCCAGCCCATCGCCCTCGCCCGCACGCGCCCGGCGCATCGGTCCCCGTACGAGGCCGCGCAGCATGGTCGGTGCCTCGTCGCCCAGCGCACGCAACGCGGCCATGTCCAGCCGCACCGGCAGCAACAACGCCTCATCAGCCGCC
>NZ_JAIWIH010000126.1:0-3250 GCF_052851135.1 Streptomyces sp. BRA346
CACTGATCTCCCACGGCTTCGGCCGGTGCATCCTCACTCCCGAGGAACGAGATCACTTGCCCTTCCACCGTGCCACACGAAGATCATTCTGCAAGGACTTTTTAGACCCATCCCCCGCACGTCACTGGTCTGAGTGAGGTCTATCGGGCTGGCGCTGGTCAGGTCAGGTTGATGCCCAGCAGGTTGAGGAGGCGCAGTTGCACGCCTCGGGTGATGTGGAGTATTTGGGGCGTGCAACTGCCGGGGGTGATGGCCAGGTTGAGTTCGCCGAGGTGGTAGAAGATCATGCGGGCGGTGGGGCGTTCGCGGCGGTTGTCCGGGTAGAGGCCAGTCATCCTGCCGTCCGGGCTGCCTTCGCGTCCCAGGGCCCGGCGTACCTGTCGTTCGATCAGGCTGTAGATGAGCGGAGCGAGCACGAGTACGTGCAGCAGTGCGGCGATGCGTTTGTTGCCGTGGAGGAAGACCGGTGTCACGGTCAGGGGACCCTTGAGCTCGCTGTAGCGGCGCTCGACCTGGGGCTGGCCCTTGTAGGCCCGGAACACCGCGGCGGCGTCGGCTTTCGCGGGATCCTGGTTGGTGATCAGGGCGTACCAGCCGTCGGCGTTGGCCTGTGTGTCGAGTACGTCCGGGGCGAAATTCCAGGTGAGGGCCGGTTTCCCGTCAGGGCCGTCGTTGATGTGAGTGCGCAGGCAGTCGGTGACGCGCCGCTTGGCGGTGATCACCCCGATCTTCGCGCAGACCTTGTCGCGGGTCGGGTAGTAGCGGCTGCCGGCCAGCCGTGCGAGCTTGTCCAGGTCGTCACGGGCCTTGGAAAGGCGTTTGTCGCGGGCCTTGGCCTGCGCGAGAGCGTTGCCGGCGCTGTAGACCAGGATGCGGCGCACCGTGATCGGCGGATCGCTTTTGCGCTTGCCGGTCAGGGTGTGGGTGTCCTCCAGGACTCGATAGTCGGGGCGGTCATGGTGGGGCGGTCGGCCACACGCAGCGGAATGTAATCGACTGGCCTGGCAGTGGCGGGGTCAAGGGCGGCGAACACCGCCGGGTCGGTGGCCGAGGCCGCGAGTGGCGCGATGAACTCGACCTGCGCGGCCGAGAGGGCGGTGAGGTTGTCGTAGGAGACCAGCTTGCTGTCGCCGATCATCAGGAAGCGATTGACGGCGGCGGTCTTCTGGAACCGCGCCATCGCCGAGACCACCTGGGTGTTCTCGCCGCTCTGTCCGGAGATCGCCGTGGCCAGCAGCGGGACCGCCCCGTCCGCGCTGCCCCCAGGCCGGCCTGGATCTGCTTGAGATCCACCCGCCGGTCCTTGGGGTGCCCGTAGGCGACCTCGGGATAGTCCGGGTCCTGGCCTTCGGCGTCGAAGGCCCCGGTCAGCGACATCGAGGTCGATCCCGAACTCGCAGATCCCCCAGGCGGTGATCGATCCGGTGATCTCGTCCAGGGGCGGGGCGATCGCGTCCAGGGCACGGCCGAGCCGGTCGTCGTTGAGCAGCCCGGGATCGAGCTCCATGACCTCCTTGACCGCCCAAGTCCGCGCCCAGTCCTCCACACGGACCAGGGGCCGGGGGCTGGTGAGCCGATTGGCGACCAGGGCCTCGATCACCTCACCGTGCGTGGCCAGCGCCGGATCACGCACCGAACACAGCCCATCGACGGTCTCCACCAGCCGCACCCGATGCAGGAACTCCGCGACCACGGGCAGAGCGCCCAGACGCTTGGTCACCACCTGGCTCACCACCGCGCGCATGCGCAGCGGGGCACGCTCACACCGGACAGCGACACGGCGGGCAGGAGGCGTGCTCGGCCGACGAAGTGATGTGGCACGCGCGAGACGGCCGGACCATGCCTACGTGTGGTCCCGCACGATGATCTTTCCGGTGTTCTTGCCGTGCAGCATGCCCAGGAATGCGTCCACGATGTTCTCGAATCCGTCCACCACCGTCTGGTCCAGCGCGAGCCGGCCGCTCTGCAGATGGGGGACCGCGAAGGCGTACAGCTCGTCCTGCAGGTCGCGATAGTTGCTGACCAGGAAGCCCTCCATGCGAAGGCTCTTCTCCACGATGTCCGAGTAGTTGAAGTGCGGCGGGGGCGCGTCCGGGTTGTTGTAGCGGCTGATGGTGCCGATCCGGACGATGCGCCCGAACTCACGCAGTGCGCCCACCGCGGCTGCCAGTTGCTCTCCGCCGACGTTGTCGACGAAGACGTCGATGCCGTCCGGTGCAGCCTTGGCGAGCAGTTCAACGGCAGGGCCGTCGTGATAGTCGAACGCCGCGTCGTAGCCCACCTCCCGGGTCAGGTGGTCGACCTTCGCCGCCGAGCCCGCGCTGCCCACGAGCCGGCCTGCGCCCAGCAGCCGGGCGAACCGGCCGGTGGCCGTGCCGACGCCGCCGCCCGCGGCGGAGACGAAGAGGTCATCGCCCTCGCGGAGCCGGGCGATGCGGGTGAGGCCCACGTAGGCGGTCAGTCCGGTACCGCCGAGGACGCCCAGGTAGGCCGTCAGCGGGACCCCGTCGAAGCGGGGAAACTTGCGGATCTCTTCGGGCCGGACTAGGGAGTGCGTGCGCCAGCCCTGCCGGTGGAACACGATCTCCCCTTCGGTCAGCTCCGGCGTCCGCGAGGCGACGACGCGCCCGAGAGTGCGGCCCTCGAGCGGTGTGTGTGCACGGGGTGCCTCCAACGCGTGCAGCGCGAGGGCGGTGCGAGTAGGGCCGCGTCAGGCGTAGGACGCCAGGAGGCTCTCCAGAACCTCCAGTTGACGTGTCGCCGTGGTGGCCTGCGGTGTCAGTACGGCATTGACCTGGAAACCGGATACGACGGCGAACAGCATTTCGACGATGTGCACGTCCGACGCTTCGGTGGTGACCTCGCCGAGTGTCCTCGCCTGGGCGAGGCAGTTGTGCATCAGTGTCCGCCACCGGTCCATGGTGGTTTCGTACGCTGCCGACATGCGCGGGTCGTAGACGGCGCGGTCGCAGAACGCGATGACCACCCTGGCTTCCAGCAGCCGGGTGTCATCCAGCGGCATCAGCTCATGGCAGAGACCGCGCAAGGCGGCGAGCCCGCGGGACTCGGCGATGGCCGGCTCCAAGCGGCATTCAGTGGCGTCGCACGCGTACTGGAACGCGGCCAGCAGTATCTCGTCCTTGTCACGGAATGAGGTTCCCCCGCTGTACGGGGGTGGCTGACTAGCTGGTCAGGGCGGGTTGACGTGGTTTCAGGTTCACTTGTTCGGCCGTTGCCTGGTTGGCGTAGT
>NZ_JAIWIH010000127.1:0-3119 GCF_052851135.1 Streptomyces sp. BRA346
GTAAGACCAAGCGGCTGCGGGTCTCGCACGCCTTCCACTCGCCGCGTATGGAGCCGATGCTCGCCGAGTTCCGTTCCGTGGCCGAGGGGCTGACGTACGGGGTGCCGGAGATCCCCGTCGTCTCCAACGTGACCGGGGCGCTGGCCTCGGGCGATGAGCTGGGCTCGGCGGAGTACTGGGTGCGGCATGTGCGGGAAGCCGTGCGGTTCGCCGATGGCGTGCGGGCCCTGGGCGCCCAGGGTGTGTCGGTGTGCGTCGAGGTCGGTCCGGGCGGTGCGCTGAGCGCGATGGGCGCCGAAACCCTGCCCGAGGCGGCGTTCGTGCCCGTGTTGCGGGCGGACCGCGACGAGGAGCAGGCGTTCGTCGAGGGCGTGGCCCGGGCGTGGGCTCAGGGCGCGTCGGCGGACTGGACGCAGGTGTTCGAGGGGACGGGTGCGTCCCGCGTGGACCTGCCCACGTACGCCTTCCAGCGCGAGCGGTACTGGCTGGACGTGCCCGCGGACGCGGCGGGCCCCGGGGTCGCCGCCGGGCTGGGGCTCGGTTCGGCGGAGCATCCGCTGCTGGGCGCGGCGGTGGAGCTGGCGGGCGCGGACGGGCTGCTGCTGACGGGTCGGCTGTCGCTGCGTACGCATCCGTGGCTGGCCGACCACGTGGTGGCGGGCGCGGTGCTCCTGCCCGGGACGGCGTTCGTCGAGCTTGCGGTGCGCGCCGGTGACCAGGTCGGTTGCGACGCGGTGGAGGAGCTGACGCTTCAGGCCCCGCTGGTGATGCCGGAGAGCGGTGGTGTGCTGCTCCAACTGGTGGTGGACGAGCCGGATGAGACGGGGCGGCGCTCGCTGACCGTGTACTCCCGGCCGGAGGACACGTCGTCGGACGAGGCGTGGACCTGCCACGCCATGGGTGTGCTGGGCACGGGCGGCCCCCGGCCGACGGCCGATGAGCTGGCGGTGTGGCCGCCGGTGGACGCGGAGCCGGTGGCTTCGGGGGACATGTACGCGGACCTGGTGGCCGCCGGCTACGGCTACGGGCCGGTGTTCCAGGGCGTGCGGGCGGTGTGGCGGCGTGGCGAGGAGGTGTTCGCCGAGGTCGCGCTGGACGAGGAGCAGCAGGAGGAGGCGGCGCGCTTCGGCGTGCATCCGGCGCTGCTGGACGCGGCGCTGCACAGCGTGAAGTTCGGCGACCTCTTCCCCGACGACCGCGCCCGGCTGCCGTTCGCGTGGCGCGGGGTGTCGCTGCACGCGGCGGGTGCCGGTGCGCTGCGGGTGCGGCTGGCTCCGGCCGGTACGGACGCGGTCTCGGCGCTGGTCGCGGACAGCGCCGGGCAGCCCGTCGCGACCATCGAGTCCCTGGTCATGCGGGAAGTGGAGCCCGACCAGATCGCCAACACGGCCGGGCGGGACGACGAGCTGTTCCGCGTCGAGTGGGCGGCGGTTCCGCCGACATCGCTGGACGACGTCGAGCGTTCCATCGACTGGGCGGTGATCGGCCCGGACTCCGTACGACTCTCCGAGGCAGAGGCGTACCCGGATCTGGCCGCGCTGGGTGACGCGGTGGCGGCCGGGGCCGTGCTGCCGGGCGCCGTCGTGGTGCCCGTACCGGCGCCGGAGGGGCGCGAGGTGGCCGAGGCGGCCCGGGCGGGCGGCCGCCGGGCGCTGGAGGTCGTGCAGGCGTGGCTGGCGGATGAGCGGTTCGCGTCGGCCGGGTCGCGGTTGGTGCTGGTGACGTCGGGCGCGGTGGCGGCCGGGGCCGGGGAGACGGTGCGGGACCTGGCGGCGGCCCCGGTGTGGGGGCTGCTGCGGTCGGCGCAGACGGAGAACCCCGGCCGGTTCGTGCTGGTGGACACCGACGGCGTGCGCGCCTCGTGGGAGGCGCTGCCGGGCGCGCTGGCGTGGGCCGTGGGGCAGGACGAACCGCAGCTGGCGCTGCGCGCGGGCGAGGTGCGCGTACCGAGCCTGGCCCGGGTGTCCAGCGGCGACGGCGCGCTGACCCCGCCCGCCGGGGTGTCCGCCTGGCGACTGGAGATCGAGAACACGGGCTCGTTCGCCCATCTGGAGCTGCTGGAGTGCCCCGAGGCCGAACAGCCGCTGGCCGCAGGTCAGGTGCGGGTTCAGGTCCGGGCGGCCGGGATGAACTTCAAGGATGTGGTGCTGGCCCTGGGCGTGGTGGAGGGCAAGGCCACGATGGGCCACGAGGCCGCGGGCGTGGTGATCGAGGTCGGTGCGGGCGTGACCGACCTGGCCCCCGGAGACCGCGTGATGGGCCTCTTCTCCGGCGCGTTCGGCCCGGTCGCCGTCACCGACCGGCGGATGCTGGCGCCGATGCCCGCGGGCTGGTCCTTCGTACGGGCGGCCTCCGTGCCCGTCGTCTTCCTGACCGCGTACTACGGCCTCCGCCACCTGGCCGGACTGCGGTCCGGCGAATCGGTCCTGGTCCACAGCGCCGCCGGCGGAGTCGGCATGGCGGCCGTACAACTCGCCCGCCACTGGGGCGCGGACGTCTTCGGCACGGCCAGTGAGGGCAAGTGGGACGCGCTGCGCGCCTCCGGCCTCGACGACGCGCGCATCGCCTCCTCCCGCACGCTCGACTTCGAGGACCGCTTCCGCGCCGCGACCGACGGCCGTGGCATGGACGTGGTCCTGGACGCCCTCGCGGGTGATTTCGTGGACGCCTCGCTCCGTCTGCTGCCGCGCGGCGGCCGCTTCCTGGAGATGGGCAAGACCGACCAGCGCGACCCGGCCGAGGTCGCCGCGGCCCACCCGGGCGTCGTCTACCAGGCGTTCGACCTGGCCGAAGCCGGGCTGGACCGTACCCAGGAGATGCTGCTCGAACTGCTGGAGCTGTTCGAGCAGGGCGTGCTCACCCCGCTGCCCGCCACGACCTGGGACGTACGGCGCGCACCCGAGGCGTTCCGCTACCTGAGCCAGGCCCGGCACATCGGCAAGGTGCTGCTCACCATCCCCGCCCCGCTGGCCGGAACGGGAACGGGCACCACCCTGGTGACCGGCGCCACCGGGACCCTCGGTGGTCTGGTGGCGCGGCATCTGGTGGTGGAGCACGGTGTGCGGGACTTGCTGCTGGTGAGCCGTCGTGGCCCGGACGCGGAGGGCGCGTCGGAGTTG
>NZ_JAIWIH010000128.1:0-2998 GCF_052851135.1 Streptomyces sp. BRA346
CGGCGACGCGGGTGGCGAAGACGGGGGAGTCGTCCAGCAGTGCGGCGCCCATTCCGGCCCATTGCGAACCCTGCCCCGGGAACACCAGCACCGGGCCCGAGGCAGCGGTGGCCTGGGCGGACATCGCACCCACCGGCTCCACCACGGCCGGGTGCGACTCCCCGGCGGCCAGCGCCATGAGCCCCGCCGTCAGCTCGTCGCGGCCCTCACCCACGACCACCGCGCGGTGGTCGAACACCGACCGCGTGCTGATGAGCGACCAGCCCACCTCGGCGGGCGATACGTCCGCGTCGGCGGCCACCCGCTCGGCCAACGCCCGCGCCTGACCCCGTAACGCCTGAACGCTCCGCGCCGACACCGCCCACGGCACCACACCGATGCCGTCGGGGCCCGGCCGCGCCGCGGTGTGTTCCGCCTCCTCGGGTGCCTGCTCCAGGATCAGATGGGCGTTCGTCCCCGAGATGCCGAAGGCGGACACCCCGGCCCTGCGCGGCCGTTCTCCCCGGGGCCAGCAAACGGGCTCGGTCAGCAGCCGTACGCCCCCCGAGGTCCAGTCGGCGTGCGGGGTCGGCTCGTCGATGTGCAGCGAGGCGGGCAGCAGCTCGTGCCGCATCGCCATCACCATCTTGATGACACCGGCCGCACCCGCGGCGGCCTGGGTGTGGCCCAGGTTCGACTTGATGGAGCCCAGCCACAACGGCCGGTCCTCCGCCCTCCCTTGGCCGTACGTGGCCAGCAGCGCCTGGGCCTCGATCGGGTCGCCGAGCGTCGTCCCCGCGCCATGGCCTTCCACCGCGTCCACCTCGGCGGTGGACAGGTGGGCGTTGGCGAGCGCCTGCCGGATCACCCGCTGCTGCGAGGGCCCGTTCGGCGCGGTCAGCCCATTGCTCGCGCCGTCCTGGTTGACCGCCGAACCACGGATCACCGCCAGCACCCGGTGGTGACGGCGCCGCGCCTCACCGAGGCGCTCCAGGACGACGAGCCCGGCGCCCTCGCCCCATCCGGTGCCGTCGGCCGCGGCGGCGAAGGGCTTGCACCGGCCGTCGGGGGCCATGCCGCGCTGCCGGGAGAACTCGATGAACGCTCCCGGGGTGGCCATCACCGCAACGCCACCCGCCAACGCCAGATCGCATTCGCCCTGGCGCAGCGCCTGACAGGCCAGATGAATGGCCACCAGCGACGACGAACACGCCGTGTCCACCGTGACCGCGGGCCCCTCCAGACCCAGCGAGTACGCCACCCGGCCCGAGAGCACACTGCCGAGGTTTCCGGCCCCGACGTAGCCCTCCACCTCGCTGGTGATGTTCCCGATGACCGACAGGTAGTCGTGCGAGCCGATCCCGGCGAACACACCCGTGTTGCTGCCGCTCAAGGTGTCGCGACGGAACCCCGCCCGTTCGAACGCCTCCCACGCCGTCTCGAGGAGCAGCCGCTGCTGGGGGTCCATGGCCAGCGCCTCACGCGGGCTGATGTCGAAGAAGGCCGCGTCGAATGCGGTCGCGTCGTAACAGAATCCACCCTGGTCCACATAGGACGTCCCGTATTGCTCGGGATCCGGATCGAAGAGTTCGTCGAGTCCCCAGCCGCGGTCCGTCGGAAACGTGGAGACGGCGTCACCGCCCCGCTGCATCAGCTGCCAGAGATCCTCGGGCGAGCGCACCCCGCCGGGATAGCGGCACGCCATTCCCACGATGGCGACCGGCTCCGGCTCGGCCGAATCGATCTCGCGCAGACGCTGGCGGGTCCGGCGCAATTCGGCCGTGACCCACTTGAGGTGATCGAGAAGCTTCTCTTCGTTGGACATCTAGCGCAAGCTCCTTGGCGCGGCGCGGCGGGTGGAGGGCATCGGGCTCACGACTTTCCGAACTCATCGGAAATGAGGTCGAAAATGTCTTCCGCTGTTGCTGTCTCAAGCTCGCTGTGAGCCGTGGAACGGTCCGCTTCGTGTTCCGTATCGCTCCACTTGGCCAGCAGCAGCCGCAGTCGGCCGGTGATGCGGCGACGGGCCGCCTCGTCCACCGCGGACGGCTCCGACACCGCATCCCATGTGTCGAGGTCCGACAGCAGCCGCCCCTCGGAGGTCACATCCGTGTCGACAAGTCGCCCGCGCAGGAAGTCCGCCAGCTGGTTGGTCGTGGGGTGATCGAAGATGAGAGTGGGCGGCAGATCGATACCGGTGGTGGCGGTGAGTCGGTTACCGAATTCGACCGCGGTGAGGGAATCGAACCCCAGCTCCTGGAATGGCTGGGCGGGGGGAATGTCGTCCGTGCTGGTGTGGCCGAGAATTGCGGCCGCGTGCGTTTGCAGGTGGTGGAGGAGGAGTTGATGCTGCTGGGCGGGTGTGCTGCCGGCCAGTTGTTGCTGGAGCGAGCTGATGGCCGCCGTCGCATCCGGGATGTCGACGCCGGACGACGGGGTCGGCATGAGGTGGGTGAGGAGCGGACTCGGCCGTTGCGCCGTAAAACTTACGGGGAACTTCTCCCAGTCGATATCCGCGACGGTGACGGTGATGTCGTCGTGGTCGAGGGCGTGCTGAAGGGAGGCGACGGCGAGATCCGGGGCGAGCGGATTCATCCCGCGCCGGTTGTAGTAGTCGACGACGGCCTCGTCTGACGCCATTCCCGCGTCGCCCCAGGGCGCCCAGGCGATGCTGGTGGCGGGGAGTCCTTGGAGGCGGCGGTGTTCGGCCAGGGCGTCGAGGTAGGTGTTGGCGGCGGCGTAGGCGGCCTGTCGGCTGCCGCCCCAGGAGGCCGCACCGGAGGAGAAGAGCACAAATGCCCTGAGGTCGTGGTCCTTGGTCAGCTCGTGGAGATGGGTGGCGGCGAGCGCCTTGGGCTGAAGAACCTCGTTGATGTGGGGGAGGTCGATCTCCGCGAGCGATGTGTTCTCCGCGATGCCCGCGGCGTGGATGACGGTGGTGAGGGGGTGTTCGGTGGGGATGGCTCGGATGAGGTGGTGGAGGGCGGTGCGGTCGGAGACGTCGCAGGCGGTGATGGTG
>NZ_JAIWIH010000129.1:0-2983 GCF_052851135.1 Streptomyces sp. BRA346
CCTTGTGCTTTAAAGCAACTTGCTGCTTTATAAAGCATTTAAATGCCTTTATTCATCCTGTGATATATCAACATTACGAGGTAGTGTTTTAGCCCATTAAAGCACTCTACGAGTGCATGGGCTCGCGTACGCGAGGAAGATCAAGAGCAAGATCAAAAGCCAAGATCAAAATCAAGAGCTGGTAGCCTTCAAAAAAACTTCGTTTTTTCTCAGTGGCTGTTTGTTTCAAAAGCACCGCGTTGCTTGTGCTTTATTCACCAGAACAGCACCGGCGACGGTGCCTATTACACCCCTGAACATTTCCCTCCAGGGAATGTGGGGGTGTGCTGTCAGTCCCCGAAAAGCAAAAGCGGGTTGGACAGTGACGAGGGTGCCCCCTCGATCCCATTCCACCCTAGAAGCTCCACAGAGGCCACTGGTGACGTGATCGAGGTCGTTTGACATGGTTGGCCGGCTTCATGGCCAAGCGTGTCAAATGACCCAACAACGACCGAAGGGAGGCGTTAGGGCACCCGATTGCACACCATCGATCCTACGGATCAGCCACATTTACAGGACGCCAGCCCGTTGGGCCGGTGGCTTTCCCCGTGTTCTCGCTCTGTTGATCTCATGGCTTGCCGTCGTCCTACGGCCTAGGCCACCCACTCAATCACCATACCGAGGCGTGGGGAACCTGCTACGCGTTGTGGCTGATCCTCGACCTGAAAACAGCAATCTAAAGGGCTGAAAATCAAAGGCTTTGAAAACCACCCTAATAATATAAGAAGGAGCCATATTCCAAAAACACCCATTTAACCCCGTAAAATCAACCTTTTCGCATGAATGGGCATTCATCACCTCAGTGATACTAGTTCATCACCTCAGTGATACTGGGTCATCACCTCAGTGATACTGGTTCATTAAAAATGATGAATGTTTTAGCTAAAACCAAAAAAAACACTCCTCAAAAATGATGAATCTCGACGGAGATAAGGCGTTCACCAGCTCAGTGAATGGCAATCATCAAAAAAAATGAACGATCATCATTGACAATGATGAGAATCATGTTAATTTGTAAGTAAGATAATATTTTTAGGAGCGTTTTTTATGCCAAAAGCAAATGTTAAAAAAGAAGAATTACCAAAAGAAAGTAATGTTAAAAAGCTTACAACACCAACTAAAAAAACCACATATACCGATACTAAACGTATCGTTAATGAGGAAACTGGTCAGGTAAAACAAACAGTCACAAACACCATTGCAAGAGTTCCACAAGAACCCTTGTATGTGAAGGTCTATCTACAAGACATTAACCGCATCTATGACCTTCCCAAAGGCTGCTCCCCAGCCTTATACGAGATACTTAAAGAAATGAATTGGAAGGGCATAATAAACCTTCCAAAATACACAAAAGAGCAATGTGCAGCTGCTGCTGGTTTAACATTAAAATCGTTCAGTAACTGCATTACTGACTTGATTAAAAAAGACATTCTAAAACGTCTTGGTACATCCGTTTATATAGCAAATCCTCACTTGTTCGGACAAGGAAAATGGCTTGAAATAATGGAAAGACGTGAAACGTATAACATCACAATCAACTACACGCCAAACGGCAAACGTGAAGTTACATCATCGTTTGACCCAGCAAGCCCTGAAAATCAATATGAAAATACCGATGATGAACAACAATCAGCATAATATAGAATAACCCCCGAAAGGGGGTTTAAAAGCATTCTGGTTGTGCTTTGCACTTTTAAATCTTGAATTTTCTTTTTAAACCATTGTTAATTTCTTTAACTTTTGCAATATTTTCCTTTGTTATTTTCAATGTTGATAGTGGATCACCACTATCATCAATATTAAAGAACTCTACAAGGCGTTTATATGTGGTTTTAAGTGCTTCGGTGAACACCGGAAAGTTCTGGCTAAAACTCTCCACATACGACCTTAATTTGCTTGATTGATTGAACTTTTCAGTGAATTGGTCGATATTGTTTTTTATTGTTTCTCGTAATTCGCTTTCAGCAACTTTTTTTTCTTCTCTTTTGTTCAATATATCTATTGCTTCATTACATTCAGCTAGGATCTCATCGGTAGCCGCTGCAGCCTCTTCTAGAAGCTCTTGATTGGCCTTTAATGCTCGTTCCTGCTGGATTTGACGCTGTTCCAGCTCGGCCTGCAGGCGTTCGATCTCTGCCTGTTTAGAGGCTATAAAATCGTCTTTTTCGTCATGCTTGGCCTTGGTCATATCAGCAGAAACACCACGGACAAACCCAAGATCCTCGAAACGCTTGCCTGCAGTGTCCTGCAGCTTCGACCATATCGAATCACCTTTGCGGCCCATGAGGTCACGCAATGGGGCTTTGTTGGTCTTAAAATCATAATTGAAGAAAATACATTGGGCATGGTAATTCATCTTATATTCGCCTGTTTCTGGGTCTTTATGGCCTTCGTCCATATGCATTTCCCAGCCCAACGGCTCCATGCCGGTTTGTTCTTTTACATCCTGCATAAACTGCTCGATATGCTCGGAAAACGATGTTTTCCAATCGGATTTTTTCATTATTTCGAGCATTTGGTCCCTAGAAAACGACAATACTCCGTCCATGAAGGTATTTGAATTTTTTTGTATTTTCTTGCCTTTAATGCTTTCTACTTGGTCATAAACCTCTTTATATCGATCATAGATGTTATAGCCACAGCCAAAATTATCAGCAGCAAATTGCTTGATTTGATTTGTGTTTTCAGCAAAGACACGTTGAACGTGTCCTATTTCACCAGCAGCGTTAGAATTTTTATAATACTTGGCATTGAATGAGACGTAATTTTTCATGGTGCGAAAATGATGTTATATGATCATGTTGTAACATATATTTTCAGTTAATCAAGTGCTTATAAAGCACTACCTTGTGCTTTAAAGCAACTTGCTGCTTTATAAAGCATTTAAATGCCTTTATTCATCCTGTGATATATCAACATTACGAGGTAGTGTTTTAGCCCATTA
>NZ_JAIWIH010000130.1:0-2979 GCF_052851135.1 Streptomyces sp. BRA346
GCGCTGGGGCCGTGGATGGGGCGTGCGGTCAACCGGGACACCCGGTTGGTGAACATGTACGGGATCACGGAGACCACCGTGCACGTGACCTATCGGCCGCTGGAACGCGCCGACACCGAGGGCACGTCCAGTCCCATTGGGCAGCGCATTCCCGACCTGCGCGTCTACGTCCTGGACGGCCATGGCGAGCCGGTGCCCATCGGCGCGGTGGGGGAGCTGTACGTCGGTGGCGCGGGCGTGGCCCGCGGCTACCTCAACCGCCCGGAGCTGACCCGCGAACGCTTCCTGACCGACCCGTTCCGCATGGAGCCGGGGGCCAGGATCTACCGGACGGGCGATCTGGTCCGGCAACTGCCCGACGGCTCGCTGGAGTACCTGGGGCGCAACGACGACCAGGTCAAGATCCGCGGCTTCCGCATCGAACCGGGCGAGATCGAGAGCAGGATCGGCGAACACCCCGCCGTGCGCTCGTGCGTGGTCCTGGCCCGGGAGGACCAGCCGGGCAACAAGCAACTGGTGGCATACGTGGTCCGGGAGAACGGCCACGGCGACGCGGACCCGGCCCCCGAGCTGCGCCGCCACGCGGAGCGCACCCTCGCCGCGTACATGGTCCCCAGTGCCTTCGTCGTCATGGACGCCCTGCCGCTGACCGCCAACGGCAAGCTGGACCGCAAGGCCCTCCCGGCCCCCGGCGCCGGCGCCTACGACCAGCGCGCATACGTGGCGCCGAGCACCGACACCGAACGGGCGCTCGCGGCGGTGTGGGCCGAGCTGCTGGACTTCGACGAGACGCTCATCGGCGCCGACGACAACTTCTTCGCGCTCGGCGGCCACTCGCTGCTCATCACGGTCCTGGTGGCCCGGCTCAAGGGCCTCGGCTTCGACGTCCCGGTGCGCAGCGTGTTCGGCAGCCCGACGCTGGCCCGGCTGGCGGCGGAGATCGACGGGACCACGGCGGACCAGGCGTACACGGTGCCGCCCAATCCGATCCCCGAGAGCTGTGAACACCTGACCCCGCAGCTGCTGCCCCTGGTGGCGCTGGACCAGGCGCAGATCGACGCGATCGTGGCGACCGTCCCCGGCGGCGCCCCCGCCGTCCAGGACATCTATCCGCTCGCCCCGGCGCAGGAGGGCATTCTCTTCCACCACCTGCTGGACCCGGACAACGACCCGTACCTCGTCTCCGTGCTCCTCACGGCCGACGACGAGGCGGCGTGCACCGCCTTCACCGAGGCGCTGCAGACGCTGATCGACCGCCACGACGTCCTGCGCACCGCCGTGCACACCGCGGACCTGCCCGAACCGGTGCAGGTCGTGCGGCGCACGGCGCGCCTGGAGGTGGAGCGGACCCGCCTCGATCCGGACCAGGACGCCGAACGGCAGGCGCGTGCGCTGCTGGACCGGCCCCGGCGCATGCGGGTGGACCGGGCTCCGCTGCTGCGGTTGCTCATCGCCGAGGACCCGCACGGCGACCGGCGCCATCTGCTGCTGAGCGCCCATCACCTCATCGAGGACGCCACCACCCTGCGACTGGTCCTCCAGGAACTCGCGGCGCACATGGCGGGCCGCGCCGACGTGGCGCCGCCCGCGCCGTACCGCGACTTCGTCGCGCACACCGTGCGGCGGATGGCCTCGGATGAGGTGGAGGCCCATTTCCGGGCCGCCCTCGCCGACGTCACCGAGCCGACCACCCCCTTCGGGCTGACGAACGTACGCGGCGACGGCCACCGCTATCCGCAGCTGCGGCGCGCGCTGCCCGCCGACCTCACCCGCGAGGTGCGTGCCCAGGCCCGGCGGCTGCGCGTCAGCCCGGCCGTCCTCTTCCACGCCGCGTGGGCCCGCGTGGTGGCCGCGTCCACGCAGCGGGACGACGTCGTGCTGGGCACCGTGCTGTCGGGGCGCCTCCAGGGCGTGCCCGGGATCGAGCGGATGCTCGGCAACTTCATCAACACCCTGCCCCTGCGGGTGCGGCTGGCGGACCGTACCGTCCGGGACCTGGTCGCGGATGTGGACACCGGACTGCGGGAGCTGATCGCCCGCGAGCAGACCCCGCTCAGTCTGGCGCAGGGCTGCAGCGGCCTGGACAACGACACCCCGCTGTTCAGCTCGGTGGTCAACTTCCGCCACTTCGAGCCCGGGGACGCGGCCGCCCCCCGGCTGGAGGAGCTGGGGATCCGGTGGGTCGCGGAGGCCGACGCGATCAACTACCCCCTCTCGGTGTCGCTGGACGACTTCGGCACCGAACTGTCCCTGCACATCCGGGTCGACGACGCCGTGGCGTGCGAGGCCGTGGCCGACTACGTCGAGACCGCGCTATACGGCATCACCGGCGCTCTCGCCGCGGACGACGGAAAAAGCACGCCGGTACTCGACGTCGACGTCCTGCCCGAGGCCGAGCGCCGGCGGCTCCTGGTGGAGGCGAACCGGCAGCCCGAGGGCGCGGACTCGCCCGAGCGGTGTGTGCACCGGTGGTTCGAAGAGGTGGCCGCCGGGTCGCCGGACGCGGTGGCGGTGGAGTGCGAGGGCCGGTCGCTGTCGTACGCCGAGCTGAACGCGAGCGCGAACCGGCTCGCCCGCCATCTGCGCGGCCTCGGCGTCGGCCGGGACACCCTCGTGGCGCTCTGTCTTCCGCGCAGTGAGCACCTGGTGGTGAGTGTGCTCGCGGTGCTCAAGGCAGGCGGCGCCTATGTGCCGGTCGATCCGGCGGTCCCGGTGGAGCGGCTGGCCCATGTGCTGGGCGACAGTGCGCCGCGGGTGCTCCTGGTCGACGGGCCGGTGCCCGAGGGCCTGGACACCTCGGGGGTCCCGGTCGTGGACATCCGGGCGGACGCCGGGCGGTGGGAGAGCGAACCGGACGGTGACCTGACCGGAGTGGCGGCCTCCCCGGCGGATCTCGCGTATGTCATCTACACCTCGGGGTCGACGGGTGTGCCGAAGGGGGTGATGGTCGAGCATCGCAATGTGGTGCGGTTGTTCTCG
>NZ_JAIWIH010000131.1:0-2909 GCF_052851135.1 Streptomyces sp. BRA346
GACCACGACATCTACCGCCGACGGCTCCGCGAGCGGAACATCGTCCCGAAGATCGCACGTCGCGGGCAGGCCCACGGCTCGGGACTGGGCGGGGTCCGCTGGGTCGCCGAATCCGCCATCGCCCACCTCCACGGCCCTCGCCGCCTACGTATGCGCTGGGAGACCCGTGACGACATGCACGACGCGTTCCTCCGACTCTCCCAGTGCATGGCCCTCACCCGCAGACTCCCCGCTTTCTGAAAGCACTCCTCAGGCGTGTCTGCTAAATCGGGAGGTCGGTCAGCAGGCTGCCCAGCCCGGGCCCCACACGTCGTCGGTGGTGCGTGGTTCTGAGGCTCGCAGGTGGTTGCGCAGTTCGGTCAGCACCGGATGCTGGTGGTCGGTACGCGTGAGCAGCACGTGCGGGTAAACCGGCGTCCGCTCGCGCAGCGGGATACGTCCCAGGCCAAAGCTCTCTGGCCACAGGTACCGGTCCCCGCTGCCCACCAGGGTCGCCAGCGAACCCGATTCGGCCAAAGCGTCCATGAGGGCCTCGTCTCCGAAGTTGGGGCCGAGCGCGTCGATGCTCAGACCGAATGCCTCTGAGAGCGACCGGTAGAACTGCTCCCACTCCGTGCCGGCCCTGATGCCGGGGATCCAGATGCGGTGACCGGCCAGGTCTGCGGGCCGGACCCACTCCTTGCCCGCCAACGGATGACCGGGCCCGACCAGGAGCTCCAAAGGATCGTCCAGGAGGCGTTCGGCTCTGATCCCGGCCGGGACCTGTTCTGCGGGCAGGGCGCGGAAGGAGGCGTCGATGGTTCCTTCGAGCACGGCTCGGGCGGCCCCTGCGGCGTTCTCCTCGCCGAGAGTGACCGTGTCCAGGCTGGTCTCGGGGCGGGAGCGGTAGAAGCGGTAGACGGCCTGGGCCGGGGCGATGCGACGGTTGAGGACGTCCACGCGCAGGGGGCGGCTACCGGGGCGCACAGCCTGTTCTGCCTGTTCGAGCGCGGCCAGGACCTTCTTGGCGTGTGGCAGGAAGACCTGCCCGTCCAAGCTCAGCCGGGAGCCGCGAGAGGTGCGCACCAGCAGCACGACCTCGAGGTTCTTCTCCAGGCCCATGATCCGCTTGGAGACCGCCTGCTGACTGATCCTGAGCTCGTCGGCCGCGGCCTGGAACTGTCCGGCCTCAGCGACGGCCACGAAGGTGCGCAACGCGTCGATGTCCACACCGCCACCCTACGGACACAACTACCGGTTGTGGGTAGTTGCGTTAGGGGTTGTTTGATCGGGCCTTCGCCGGAGTGCTGGGATCAGCGCATGTCTACACGCACAGAGCAGGTCATGTACGTCCGCACGACCGAGTTCGCGCGCTATGCCGAGCGGATCGCGCAGGTCACCGACGCGACCTCCCGGCTGAACGTGCTGCCGTTCAGCGATACCGAGGGTCGTGCTGAACTACTGGCAGTTGTGTTCGGCGGTCCGCTGCCGGAGTCGGTGACGATCTACCCGCCCTTCTTCACCGAGTACGGCCTGGGCACGAAGTTCGGGAAGAACGTCTTCGTCAACCAAGGCTGCACCTTCATGGACAACGGCGGCATCAGCATCGGCGACAACGTCATGATCGCCCCAAAGGTCAACCTCATCACCGGCGGACACCCGCTGCCCTTGGCCGAGCGGCGCGAGTACGTCACCAGCGCCCCAATCGTGATCGAGGGCGACGTCTGGATCGGCGCGGCCGCTGTGGTCACGCAGGGTGTGACCATCGGCGCCGGTGCGGTCGTGGCCGCCGGTGCGGTCGTCACCGGTGACGTGCCAGCCCGCACCCTGGTCGCGGGTGTGCCCGCTCGGGTGGTCAAGAGCATCGACTGACCGACCTCACCGCGGCCGGTGACCCGCGGCGAGCACCACTCTTGCCCTCTCCGTCTTCGTTGTCCCGTCACGCCCGGCTGACCGACGAGCAGTGGGACCGCATCGTTGCCCTATTGCCCAGCAGCCAGGGTCACCGGGGCAGGCCCTGGGCCGACCATCGCCGCATCGTGGAGGCGATCGTCCACCGGTATCGCACCGGAATCCCCTGGCGAGACCTGCCCGCCAGGTTCGGCCCCTGGAAAACCGTGTGGGCGCGCCACCGCCGGTGGGCCGCCGACGGGACCTGGGACCGCGTGCTGGGAGTCCTGCTCGCCCTTGCCGACGATGCCGGGCAGGTCGACTGGCATGTCTCGGTCGACTCCACGATCAACCGGGCTCACCAGCACGCCACCAACACCCGCCAACCCGAGGGCTGCCGGGAGGCGGCCCATGGCCACGGCCCAGGGGCCCACAGGGAGCCGGCCGGGCACGCGGTCGGCCGCTCCCGCGGCGGGCTGACCACCAAGATCCAGCACGCCGTCGATGGCCAGGGACGTCCGCGCCGTGGTCGTGACACCAGGGCAGGCCCACCACGGCCAGACCCTGCCGCTGCTGCTGGGCGACCTGCGCGTGCCCAGGCCCGCGGCAGGGCGTCCCCGGACCAGGCCCGAGGTCCTCCTGGCGGACAGGGCCTACTCCTCCCACGCGATCCGGCAGGCGCTGCGATCACGCGGGATCAGGGCCGTCATCCCCGAGCGGTGCGACCAGCAGGCCCACCGACTTCGCCGCGGACCAGTGGGCGGGCGACCACCGAAGTTCGACCCCGTGGCCTACAAGAAGCGCAACGTCGTCGAGCGGTCCTTCGCCTTGCTCAAGCAGTGGCGCGGTCTGGCCACGAGGTTCGACAAGCTCGCGATCGTCTACCGGTCAGCCGCGATCCTCGCAGCAGTCCTGGTCTGGGCCCGGATTTAACGGACACGCCCTAGAAGATCACTGAAAATGTTGGGGGTTTTGGCCCCGGCCCGGCAGGGTTGGGGCCAGTCTTGTAGGCATGCAGGGTGAATGGGCCGGGGAGATGG
>NZ_JAIWIH010000132.1:0-3174 GCF_052851135.1 Streptomyces sp. BRA346
GCGGGTGATCTGGGCCGGGTGGATGTGGTGCAGCCGGTGTTGTGGGCGGTGATGGTGTCGCTTGCGGCGGTGTGGGCGGGGCATGGGGTGCGTCCGGCGGCGGTGGTGGGCCACAGTCAGGGTGAGATTGCGGCGGCNGTNGTNNCNGGGGCGTTGTCGTTGGAGGACGGCGCGAAGGTGGTGGCGCTGCGGAGCAGGGCGCTGCGCCAGCTGGCNGGTGGCGGTGCGATGGCGTCGCTGGGTGTGGGCCAGGAGNAGGCCGGACAGCTGCTGGCCCGGCTCGGCGACCAGGCGGCGGCCGTGGGTGTGGCGGCGGTCAACGGGCCGTCGTCCACGGTCATTTCAGGTCCCCCGGAGCAGGTTGCCGCGGTGGTGGCCGCGTGCCAGGAGAATCGCCTGATCGACGTGGACTACGCCTCGCACGGCCCCCAGATGGATGAGATCCGCGATGAGCTGATGCGCGTACTGGACGGAGTAGCCCCCGTCGCCGCTCCCTCGGACGACGTGGCCTTCTACTCGACGGTGACCGGCGGCCGAGCCGATACGGCCGGTCTGGACGCCGCGTACTGGGTGACGAACCTGCGGGAGCCGGTGCGCTTCGCGGAAGCGGTGGAGGCGCTGTTGGCCGATGGGCACCGGGTGTTCATCGAGGCCAGTACCCATCCCGTGCTCACCGTGGGCATGCAGGAGACCTTCGAGCGGGCGGGGGTCGACGCGACGACCGTGCCGACGCTGCGCCGCGACCACGGGGGCCAGCACCAACTGGTGCGCTCCCTCGCCCAGGCGTTCGTCGCGGGCGTCCCCGTGGACTGGACGGCCTTGTTCCCGGCCGAGCCGACGCCGTGCAGCGTGGACCTGCCCACCTACGCCTTCCAGCACCAACGCTTCTGGATGGCCGGATCTGGCGGGACCGGCGACCCCAGCGACCTCGGTCTGGTGTCCGCCGGACATCCGCTGCTGGGCGCCGCGGTCGAGCTTGCCGATGGCAGTACGCACCTGCTCACCGGCAGGATCACGGCCGGCGGCGGCGAGAGCTGGCTCGGCGACCATGTGGTGGCGGGGACGGCACTGGCGCCGGGCGCGGCGCTGGTGGAATGGGTGTTGCGGGCGGCCGACGAGGTCGGCTGCGGTGGGGTGGAGGAGCTGGCGCTTCAGGTGCCCCTGACGCTGCCCGAGTCGAAGGCTTTGCGCGTACAGGTCGTGGTGGGTGAGGCGGCCGAGGACGGGCGGCGGGAGGTTCAGGTGTACTCCCGTCCCGGGGACGCCGACTCCGTAGCGGGCTGGGTGTGCCATGCGGAGGGCGTACTGAGCCCGCCACGAGAGGACACCGGACCGACGGCCGAGGGCTTGCGGGGTGCGTGGCCCCCGGCAGGCGCGCAGCCGGTGGAGCTGGACGGGTTCTACGAGCAGGCCGCGGCGGCGGGATATGCGTACGGGCCGTCCTTCCAGGGGCTGCGCGCGATGTGGCGGGACGGCTCGGATGTCGTCGCCGAGGTGACGTTGCCCGAGGCGGCCGGGGACGAGGAAGGCTTCGGTATCCACCCGGCGCTGCTCGACGCCGCGTTGCATCCGGCGCTGCTGACCGCCTCGTCCGAGCGGGAGCAGGGCGACCACCAGGTGTGGCTGCCGTTCGCCTGGAACGGCGTGTCCCTCTGGGCCACCGGCGCCACCACCGTGCGGGTGCGTATCTCGCCGCAGCAGCACGGTGTGGACGGCGAGCGGGGACTGCGGATGGTGGTGGCCGACGCCGCCGGGGAACCGGTCCTGACGGTGGACTCCCTGGTGACACGCCCCGCACGGATCGATCAGCTGCGGGCCGCGGGCGCGCGTGGCGTGGACGGGCTGTTCGCGCTGGAGTGGATGCCGTTGCCTGCCGTGCCGGTCGCGACGGATGACGACGAGTGGGTGGTTCTGGACCTCGGCAACGCGGACGAGGACCTGGAGTCGTTGGTCGCGGCGCTCGACGCCGAAGGGCCGGTCCCGTCCGTCGCCCTCGCCTGTCTTCCGCACTCCGGTGCGGGTGCCGGTGGTGCGGCGGCGGCCGAGGGGCTGGCGCTGGCGGAGCGGACGTTGGGGCTGTTGCAGGGCTGGTTGGCCGAGCCGCGACTGGCCGACGCCCGGCTGGTGATGGTGACGCGGGGTGCTGTCGCGCACGCTGGCGACGATGCCCCCGACGTGGCCGGTGCCGCCGTATGGGGGTTGGTGCGCAGCGCGCAGGCCGAGAACCCGGGACGCTTCCTGCTGCTCGACCTCGCGCCCGGAGCCGATGTCCTCGCGGACCGTGTGCGGGACGCGGTCGCGTGCGCGGTGGAACGGGACGAACCCCAGCTGGCCGTACGGGACGGCCAGGCGCTGGTGCCCCGGCTGAAGCGGGCCGACAGCGACGAGCCGTTGGACGTTCCGGGCGTGCTCGACCCGGACGGCACGGTGCTCATCGCGGGCGGCACCGGAACGCTGGGCGGACTGGTCGCCGAACACCTCGTCCGTACCTGGCAGGTCGGCCACCTCCTGTTGGTGAGCCGTCGCGGACCGAGCGCCCCCGGCGCTCGGGACCTGGCCGACCGGCTGGAAGATCTCGGTGCGCGGGTGCGGATCGCCGCCGCGGACGTCACGGATGCGGCCGCGGTGGCGGAGCTGGTGGCGGGGATCGAAGCGGAGCACCCGCTGACCGGTGTCATCCATGCCGCGGGTGTGCTCGATGACGCGGTGGTCACCTCGCAGACCCCGGAGCGGCTGGCGCGGGTGTGGGCGGCCAAGGCCACAGCGGCGGCCCATCTGCACGCGGCGACGGCGGATCTGCCGCTGGGCATGTTCGTGACGTTCTCCTCCGCCGCCGGGGTGCTGGGCAGCCCGGGGCAGGCCAACTACGCGGCGGCGAATGCCTTCTGCGATGCCCTGTCCGCCCACCGCCGGGCCATCGGCCTTCCGGCGCTGTCGGTGGCGTGGGGGCTGTGGGCCGAGGACAGTGGCCTGACCGGAAAGCTGGCCGAGGTGGACCGGGCCCGGATGTCCCGCTGGGGCATCGGCGCGATGTCCACCCCCAAGGCGCTCGCCCTGCTGGATGCCGCGTTCCGGCTCCCGCGTCCGTTGGTGGTGGCCGTGGACCTTGATGTGGCGGGGGTTGCGGGTGGTGATGTGCCTGCGGTGTTGCGTGGGTTGATGGTGGGGCGGGTT
>NZ_JAIWIH010000133.1:0-2784 GCF_052851135.1 Streptomyces sp. BRA346
CAGGGGTTCCCGCCGCTGTCCACGCGGGACGGGCTCGCGCTGCTGGATACCGCTTTGCAGGTCAACGAGCCGGTCGCGGTGCCGGTCGCGCTGCGGACCAGCGCGTTCGCCGGGCAGCGGGACACGCTGCCCAGCGTGTTGCGCGACCTTGCGTCGGCCACCGAGCAGCGGCGCTCCCTCGGCCGTGCCGCGGCCGCCGACGACTCGGGGCTGGCCCACCGCCTGAAGGAGCTTTCGCCCGCCGAGCGGGACCGGATGCTGCTCGACATCGTGCAGACTTCTGTCGCCGCCGTCCTCGGACACACCTCGCCCGGATCGATCGATCCGACGCGCGCGTTCAAGGAACTCGGCTTCGACTCGCTGACCGCGGTGGACCTGCGCAACCGGCTCAGCTCCGCCACCGCCCTGCAACTGCCCGCCACCATCATCTTCGATCACCCGACGGTCCTGTCCCTGCGGGACTACCTGCGGGCGGAGTTGGTGCCGGAGGACGACGGTGGCGCCGGATTCCTCCTCGGGGAACTCGAAAAACTCCAGTCGGTTCTTGCCGAGACGGTGCCCACCGATGAGGCCGTCCGCGCCGAAGTCGGCAGCAAGCTACAGAGGCTGCTGGCTGTATGGGCCGGGAGCGACGGCGGCCCGGAGATCCGGGCGGGCGCCGAGGGGATCGAGGACGCGACCGACGACGAGCTGTTCTCGCTGATGGACAGCAAGCCATGGGCGAACTGAGCCCCCTGGCTCAGGCTTCGGCTCTATCTGAAGGATAAGGAACGCATGGCGAACGAAGACAAGCTCCGGGAATATCTCAAGCGCGCGATCGCCGATGCTCGGGATGCTCACCTTCGCCTGAGTGAAGCCGAAGCGAAAGCCCACGAGCCCATCGCGATCGTGGGCATGGGATGCCGGTACCCGGGCGGGGTGGCCTCGCCGGAGGATCTGTGGCAGCTGGTCAGCTCGGCGGGGGACGGAATCACCCCGTTCCCCACCGATCGCGGCTGGGACCTCGAGACCCTCTTCGACCCCGACACGGACCGCCCGGGCACCTCGCACGTACACGAGGGCGGGTTTCTGCACGACGCGGCCGAGTTCGACGCCGAGTTGTTCGGGATCTCGCCGCGCGAGGCCCTTGCCATGGATCCGCAGCAGCGGCTGCTGCTGGAGACCTCGTGGGAGGCCCTGGAACGGGCGGGGATCAACCCCCACTCGCTGCGCGGCTCGGCTACCGGCGTCTTCGCCGGCCTGATGTACCACGACTACGCGTCGCGCCTGAGCGGCGTGCCCAAGGACGTCGAGGGCTTCCTCGCCAACGGCAACGCGGGCAGCGTCTTCTCCGGCCGCATCTCGTACGTGTTCGGGTTCGAGGGGCCCGCGGTGACACTCGACACCGCGTGCTCATCCTCGCTGGTCTCCCTGCACCTTGCCTGCCACGCGCTACGGACCGGCGAGTGCGGGATCGCGCTCGCCGGTGGCGTCACCGTGATGGCCGCCCCGACGACGTTCGTGGAGTTCTCCCGGCAGCGTGGCCTCGCTGCCGACGGACGGTGCAAGCCGTTCGCGGAGGCCGCGGACGGCACCGCCTGGGCCGAGGGCGCCGGCGTGCTCGTACTGGAGCGGCTGTCCGAGGCACAGCGGCTGGGCCACCAGGTGCTCGCGGTGATCAGCGGCAGCGCCGTCAACCAGGACGGCGCCTCGAACGGGCTGAGCGCGCCGAACGGTCCGTCGCAGCAGCGCGTGATCCGCCAGGCGTTGAAGGCCGCGCGGATCACGGCGTCCGAAGTGGACGTCGTCGAGGCGCACGGCACCGGAACCCGGCTCGGCGATCCCATCGAGGCCCAGGCGCTGCTCGCGACCTACGGCCAGGGGCGCGACGGCGCCGAGCCGCTGTGGCTGGGCTCGGTGAAGTCGAACTTCGGACACACCCAGGCCGCCGCGGGCGTCGCCGGCGTCATCAAGATGGTGATGGCCCTGCGCGCCGGGGAACTGCCCCGGACCCTGCACGTGGGTGAGCCCTCGTCGCACGTCGACTGGGGCGCGGGCTCGGTGCGCCTGCTGACCGAAGAACGCCCCTGGCCCCGCGCCGACCATCCTCGTCGCGCGGGGATTTCTTCGTTCGGCATCAGTGGTACCAACGCCCATGTCATCCTCGAGGAACCTCCTGCCGCGTCAGGCGGTGACAGTGGTGACGGTGACGGTGACGGCGAAGAGAACGCCACCGCCTCCGACGAGGCCACGACGGACCTGTCGGCGATGCCGGTGGTGCCGTGGGTGCTGTCCGGTCGGAACGCCCAATCGGTGCGGGCACAGACCGAACGCCTGGCGGCCTTCCTCGGCGAGCGGGACCACTCCCCGGTCGACGTCGGCTTCTCGTTGGCGACCACGCGGGCGGTCCTGGAGCACCGGACCGTGGTGCTGGGCACGGACGGGGCGGCGCCGCTGACCGGCCTGACAGACCCGGCCGGTGACGACGCCGTGATATCCGGCGCGGTGACCGACGGCCGAACGGGCTGGATGTTCACCGGTCAGGGGAGCCAGCGGATCGGGATGGGCCGTGAGCTGTACGACCGGTTCCCGGTGTTCGCGCGGGTCCTGGACGAGGTGTGCGGCCACCTGAACACCGAGCTGGAAGGCGCCGCCGGGTTCGACGCCCCACTGCGGGAGGTGTTGTTCGCGGCGGAGGGGTCTGCGGAGGCGGCTCTGCTGGAGGGGACCGGGTATGCGCAGCCGGCGTTGTTCGCGGTGCAGGTGGCGCTGGTGGAGTTGCTGCGGTCGTGGGGCATGGGTCCG
>NZ_JAIWIH010000134.1:0-2757 GCF_052851135.1 Streptomyces sp. BRA346
CTCGACGCCTACTACGTCTCCAACAGCAGCATCGAGATCGAGACGCTGCGCGACGCGCTCAGCGAAGCCCTCCCCTCCTACATGGTGCCCTCGGCATTCATGGAGCTGGACGCGCTGCCGCTGACCCCGAACGGCAAGGTCGACCGGGACAGGCTGCCGACACCGGGCGGCGGCGCCGTGGTCGCCCGCGGCTACGAAGCCCCTGTCGGCCCGGTGGAAGAGGCACTGGCCGCTATCTGGGCCGACCTCCTCGGCGTGGAACGCGTCGGCCGCGACGACGACTTCTTCGAACTCGGCGGCCACTCCCTCCTCGCCGTCTCCCTGGTGGAACAGATGCGGCAGGCAGGGCTCTCCTGCGACGTCCGCGCCGTCTTCACCGCACCGACCGTCGCCGGACTCGCCACCGCGGTGGCGGCCGGAGGCGGCACCGAAGTACAGGTGCCCCCGAACGCCATTCCGGCCGACGCCGACGCCATCACGCCCGCCATGCTGCCCCTGGTCGAACTGACCGAGGAGCACATCGCCAAGGTGGTGTCCACGGTCCCCGGCGGAGCCCGGAACGTGCAGGACATCTACCCCCTCGCCCCGCTCCAGGAAGGCATCTTCTTCCACCACCTCATGGGCGGCGACGCCGACCCGTATCTCGTGTCGTACGTCCTGCCGATCGACACCCGGGACGAGGCCGACCAGTTCGTGGCCGCGCTCCAGGCGGTCGTGGATCGGCACGACATCCTGCGCACGTCGGTGGTCTGGGAGGGGCTCCCCCAACCCGTCCAGGTGGTCCGGCGCCACACCGCACTGCCGGTCGAGGACGCGACCCTCGACGCCAACGACGACGCGGCCACTCAATTGCTGAAGCGCTACGACCCGCGCCGGTACCGGATGGATCTGGGCACGGCGCCGCTGATGCGCGTCGTCAGGGCGTACGACGAGCCGAACGACCGGTGGCTGCTGCTGGTGCTGATGCACCACATCATCGACGACAACACGTCCGTCGGAACGCTGGTCTCCGAAGTGGACGCTCACCTCGCCGGGCGCGCAGATGCGTTGCCGGAGCCGGTGCCGTACCGCAACGCCGTGGCGCAAGCCGTGCTGGGCACCAGCCGTGAAGAACACGAGAGGTTCTTCACCGAGCTGATCGGCGACGTCGATGAGCCGACCGCGCCGTACGGCATCCTGGACGTCCGCGGCGACGGGACCGGCATCGCCGAGACACACGTCGACGTGAACCCTGCCCTGGCCCGAACGGTCCGGGAACAGGCCCGTCAGGCGGGTGTTTCCCCGGCGAGCGTGTGCCACCTGGCATGGAGCATGGTCCTGTCCCGGCTCACCGGCCGCTCGGACGTGGTCTTCGGCACCGTGCTCTTCGGGCGTATGCAGGCCGGAACCGGTGCGGCACGTGGCCTCGGGCTGTTCATCAACACCCTGCCGATACGCATCGACGTGACCGAGCGCGGCGTCCTGGACGCCGCCCGGGACACCCAAACGCTGCTGGCGGAGATGCTGCGCCACGAGCACGCCCCGCTCGTGCTAGCCCAGGGATGCAGCCAGGTCCCGACCGGACTTCCCCTGTTTACCACCCTGCTCAACTACCGGCACAGCCCGGAACCGACTGAGCCTGCCGCAGGTGGACTCGGCGAGCGGGTCGAGGTGCTGCACAGCGAGGAGCGCACCAACTACCCGATCGTGGTCTCGGTCGACGACCTCGGCTCCGGGGATGCCGGATTCGGCATCACGGCCCAGGTGGATGACCGCCTGGACCCGGACCGTATCTGCGGGATGCTGATCGCTGCTCTGGAGGAGCTGTCCCGGTCACTGGCCGGTGATCGGTCGGCACCGGTGGCGGCTGTGGACGTGCTGCCCGCGGCGGAGCGTGCGCTGCTGGTCGACGGCTTCAACCCCACCGATACATCAGCCGATCCCAAGCCCTGCCTGCACGAGTCCTTCGAGGCACAGGCCGCGGAAACACCGGATGCGGTCGCGGTCGTCCACCGCGATACGCGGGTCACCTATCGGGAGCTGAACGAGCAGGCGAACCGGATCGCGCACCGGCTGCGTTCGGAGGGCGTGGGCCCTGGTGCACGGGTGGGAATCTGCGCGGAACGCGGCGTGGGGCTGCTGGCAGCGGTCGTGGGTGTGCTGAAGGCGGGCGGCGCCTATGTGCCGCTGGACCCGTCGTACCCCGCCGAGCGCGTGGCGTTCATGCTCGCCGACGCGAAGCCGGTCGTGGTCCTGACCGACGGCACCGATGCGGCAGCCCTGATCCAGACCAGCGCCCCCGCCGATCTTGTGGTGTGGGACCTGGCCACGGACTTCACGGACGCCCCGGTCAACAATGTCCCCGTAGCGGTCTCCCCCTCCGACGTGGCCTACGTCATCTACACCTCAGGATCCACCGGAACGCCCAAGGGTGTGCTCGTGGAGCACCGCCAAGTGGCCCGCCTGTTCACCTCGACAAACGAATGGTTCGGCTTCGGCCCCTCCGACGTCTGGGCCCTGTGCCACTCCTACGCCTTCGACTTCTCGGTATGGGAAATCTGGGGCGCTTTGCTTCACGGCGGCCAGCTCGTCGTCGTCCCGAGCGATGTGGTCCGGGCTCCGGATGAGCTGTGGCAGCTGGTGTGCTCGGCCGGGGTGACCGTGCTGTGCCAGACTCCCGGAGCCTTCACCCGCCTCACCGACGCCCGCCTCCGCACCCCCGACACCCAAGACCAGCTCCGCTTCGTCATCTTCGGCGGAGAAGCACTGGAAGTCGCC
>NZ_JAIWIH010000135.1:2403-5074 GCF_052851135.1 Streptomyces sp. BRA346
CGTCGTGACTGCGTGCCTTTTGAAGAATGAGCCTGCGAGTTTGCGGTGTGTTGCGAGGTTAACCCGTGTGGGGAAGCCGTAGCGAAAGCGAGTCCGAATAGGGCGATGGAGTAGCGCGCTCAAGACCCGAAGCGGAGTGATCTAGCCATGGGCAGGTTGAAGCGGAGGTAAGACTTCGTGGAGGACCGAACCCACCAGGGTTGAAAACCTGGGGGATGACCTGTGGTTAGGGGTGAAAGGCCAATCAAACTCCGTGATAGCTGGTTCTCCCCGAAATGCATTTAGGTGCAGCGTCGTGTGTTTCTTACTGGAGGTAGAGCACTGGATAGGCGATGGGCCCTACCGGGTTACTGACCTTAGCCAAACTCCGAATGCCGGTAAGTGAGAGCGCGGCAGTGAGACTGTGGGGGATAAGCTCCATGGTCGAGAGGGAAACAGCCCAGAGCATCGACTAAGGCCCCTAAGCGTATGCTAAGTGGGAAAGGATGTGGAGTCGCAGAGACAACCAGGAGGTTGGCTTAGAAGCAGCCATCCTTGAAAGAGTGCGTAATAGCTCACTGGTCAAGTGATTCCGCGCCGACAATGTAGCGGGGCTCAAGCGTACCGCCGAAGTCGTGTCACTGCAGCATTACCTCTAACGAGGGCTGTGGTGGGTAGGGGAGCGTCGTGTGCCGGGTGAAGCAGCGCCGGAAGGTAGTTGTGGACGGTTCACGAGTGAGAATGCAGGCATGAGTAGCGATACACACGTGGGAAACGTGTGCGCCGATTGACTAAGGGTTCCTGGGTCAAGCTGATCTGCCCAGGGTAAGTCGGGACCTAAGGCGAGGCCGACAGGCGTAGTCGATGGACAACCGGTTGATATTCCGGTACCCGCTTTGAAGCGCCCAATATCGAATCCTCTGATGCTAAGGCCGTGAAGCCGCCCTGATCTCTTCGGAGTTGAGGGGAGTGGTGGAGCCGCCGGTCCAAGGTGGTAGTAGGTAAGTGATGGGGTGACGCAGGAAGGTAGTCCAGCCCGGGCGGTGGTTGTCCCGGGGTAAGGGTGTAGCCCGAGGAGTAGGTAAATCCGTTCCTCATNAAGGGTGAGACCTGATGCCGAGCCGATTGTGGTGAAGTGGATGATCCTATGCTGTCGAGAAAAGCCTCTAGCGAGTTTCATGGCGGCCCGTACCCTAAACCGACTCAGGTGGTCAGGTAGAGAATACCGAGGCGTTCGGGTGAACTATGGTTAAGGAACTCGGCAAAATGCCCCCGTAACTTCGGGAGAAGGGGGGCCATTGCTGGTGATGGGACGTGCTCCCTGAGCTGGTGGTGGCCGCAGAGACCAGCGAGAAGCGACTGTTTACTAAAAACACAGGTCCGTGCGAAGCCGTAAGGCGATGTATACGGACTGACGCCTGCCCGGTGCTGGAACGTTAAGGGGACCGGTTAGCTCCATTTCGGTGGGGCGAAGCTGAGAACTTAAGCGCCAGTAAACGGCGGTGGTAACTATAACCATCCTAAGGTAGCGAAATTCCTTGTCGGGTAAGTTCCGACCTGCACGAATGGCGTAACGACTTCTCGACTGTCTCAACCATAGGCCCGGTGAAATTGCATTACGAGTAAAGATGCTCGTTTCGCGCAGCAGGACGGAAAGACCCCGGGACCTTTACTACAGCTTGATATTGGTGTTCGGTTCGGCTTGTGTAGGATAGGTGGGAGACTGTGAAACCGCAACGCCAGTTGTGGTGGAGTCATTGTTGAAATACCACTCTGGTCGTGCTGGATGTCTAACCTGGGTCCGTGATCCGGATCAGGGACAGTGTCTGGTGGGTAGTTTAACTGGGGCGGTTGCCTCCTAAAGGGTAACGGAGGCGCCCAAAGGTTCCCTCAGCCTGGTTGGCAATCAGGTGTTGAGTGTAAGTGCACAAGGGAGCTTGACTGTGAGACCGACGGGTCGAGCAGGGACGAAAGTCGGGACTAGTGATCCGGCGGTGGCTTGTGGAAGCGCCGTCGCTCAACGGATAAAAGGTACCCCGGGGATAACAGGCTGATCTTCCCCAAGAGTCCATATCGACGGGATGGTTTGGCACCTCGATGTCGGCTCGTCGCATCCTGGGGCTGGAGTCGGTCCCAAGGGTTGGGCTGTTCGCCCATTAAAGCGGTACGCGAGCTGGGTTTAGAACGTCGTGAGACAGTTCGGTCCCTATCCGCTGTGCGCGTAGGAGTCTTGAGAAGGGCTGTCCCTAGTACGAGAGGACCGGGACGGACGAACCTCTGGTGTGCCAGTTGTCCTGCCAAGGGCATGGCTGGTTGGCTACGTTCGGGAGGGATAACCGCTGAAAGCATCTAAGCGGGAAGCCTGCTTCGAGATGAGGGCTCCCACCCACTTGATGGGGTAAGGCTCCCAGTAGACGACTGGGTTGATAGGCCAGATATGGAAGCCGGGTGACCGGTGGAGTTGACTGGTACTAATAGGCCGAGGGCTTGTCCTCAGTTGCTCGCGTCCACTGTGTTGGTTCTGAAATAACGAACCGTTGCTGACTCTGGTTGGTTTGTTTGTTTCATAGTGTTTCGGTGGTCATTGCGTTAGGGAAACGCCCGGTTACATTCCGAACCCGGAAGCTAAGCCTTTCAGCGCCGATGGTACTGCAGGGGGGACCCTGTGGGAGAGTAGGACGCCGCCGAACAA
>NZ_JAIWIH010000136.1:0-2629 GCF_052851135.1 Streptomyces sp. BRA346
GGGCACCTCGTACACGCGCGAGGGCGGTTTCCTCTACGACGTCGCCGACTTCGATCCGGCGTTCTTCGGTATCTCGCCGCGCGAGGCCCTGGCGATGGATCCGCAGCAGCGGTTGCTGCTGGAGACGTCGTGGGAGGCGTTCGAGCGCGCGGGCATCGACCCGGTGGCGCTGCGCGGCAGCCGCACCGGCGTCTTCGCGGGGACCAACGGGCAGGACTACGCCGGACTCGTCTCCACCCCGCCCGACGGGCTCGCAGGCCACCTGGGCACGGGCAACGCGGCGAGCGTGGTGTCCGGGCGGATCTCCTACACCTTCGGGCTCGAGGGCCCGGCGGTCACGGTCGACACGGCGTGCTCGTCCTCGCTGGTCGCCCTGCACATGGCGGTGCAGGCGCTGCGGAGCGGCGAGTGCTCGATGGCGCTCGCCGGTGGTGTGACGGTGATGTCCACGCCGGAGGCGTTCGTGGACTTCAGCCGTCAGCGCGGGCTGGCGGCGGACGGTCGTATCAAGGCGTTCGCGGCCGGTGCGGATGGCACCGGTTGGGGCGAGGGCGTCGGCATGCTGCTCGTGGAGCGGCTGTCGGACGCACGGCGCAATGGCCACCCGGTGTTGGCGGTGGTGCGGGGTTCTGCGATCAACCAGGACGGTGCGTCGAATGGTCTGACGGCGCCCAACGGCCCGTCGCAGCAGCGGGTGATCCGGCAGGCGCTGGCCGGTGCGGGGCTTTCGGCTGGCGATGTTGACGCGGTGGAGGCGCACGGTACGGGGACGACGCTGGGTGACCCGATCGAGGCGCAGGCGCTGCTCGCCACGTACGGGCAGGAGCGGTCCGGGGACCAGCCGCTGTGGCTGGGTTCCATCAAGTCCAACATCGGGCACACGCAGGCGGCGGCCGGTGTCGCGGGCGTGATGAAGATGGTGCTGGCGATGCGGCATGGGGTGTTGCCGCAGACCCTGCATGTGGATGAGCCCTCGCCGCACGTGGACTGGGCGTCGGGCGCGGTGGCGCTGTTGAGCGAATCGAGGGAGTGGCCGGAGACCGAGGGCCGTCCACGCCGGGCGGGTGTGTCGTCGTTCGGGCTCAGTGGCACCAACGCGCACACCATCATCGAGCAGGTCCCGGCGGTCGAGGCCCTTTCGCCCGAGGCCCCGTCGCCCGAGGTGTCCGAGCCGCGTGCCGTGGACGCGCTGCCGTGGCTGCTGTCGGCGAAGGACGCGCAGGCGCTGCGCGCTCAGGCCGCACAGCTGGCCGCCCATCTCCGGGCCCACCCCGACCTCGGCGCGGCCGACCTCGCCTTCTCGCTCGCCACCAGCCGCACCGCGCTGGAGCAGCGCGCGGCGCTCGTCACCGCCGCCCGCGAGGAATTCCTCGCGGGCCTGGACGCTCTGGCCCTCGGCGAGAGCGTGCCCGGCCTGGTCGAGGGTGCGGCGGGCGACGGCAAGGTGGCGTTCCTGTTCACGGGGCAGGGCAGCCAGCGACTGGGGATGGGGCGTGAGCTGTACGACGCCTATCCGGTGTTCGCCGATGCGCTGGATGAGGTGTGTGCGCATCTGGATCTGCACCTTGAGCGGCCGCTGCGGGACGTGCTGTTCGGGGATGACGCGGCGGTGCTGGGCCAGACGGGGTTCACCCAGCCTGCTTTGTTCGCGGTTGAGGTGGCGCTGTTCCGGCTGGTCGAGGCGTGGGGTGTGACGCCGGACTTCCTGTCGGGGCACTCGATCGGTGAGCTGGCTGCGGCGCATGTGGCGGGGGTGTTGTCACTGGAGGACGCCGCCGCGCTCGTGGCGGCGCGGGGCCGTCTGATGCAGGAGCTTCCGGCCGGTGGCGCGATGGTCGCGGTGCAGGCGTCGGAGGACGAAGTGCTGCCGCTGCTCGGTGGGCGGGTGAGCATTGCCGCCCTCAACGGGCCCACGTCGGTGGTCATCGCGGGTGACGAGGACGCCGTGGTTGAGCTCGCGGCGTCGTTCGAGGCGCAGGGTCGTAAGACCAAGCGGCTCGCGGTCAGCCATGCGTTCCACTCGCCGCGTATGGACGGGATGCTGGACGCGTTCCGCGAGGTGGCGGAGGGGCTGTCGTACGAGGCTCCGCGCATTCCGATCGTGTCGAACCTGACGGGTGATGTCGTCTCCGCCGAGGAGATCACGACTGCCGACTTCTGGGTGCGGCACGTCCGTGAGGCCGTGCGCTTCCTCGACGGTGTGCGTGTTCTGGAAGCCCAGGGCGTGACGACGTACGTCGAGCTCGGTCCCGACGGTGTGCTCACCGCCATGGCACAGGACTGCCTCACCGACGGTGACGCCGCCGTCTGCATTCCTTCTCTGCGCAAGGGGCGCGCCGAGGGCGAGTCGGTGACCACCGCCCTCGCCCGACTGCACGTCGGCGGCCTGGCTCCGGACTGGGCGGCGTACTTCGCGGGCACCGGTGTCCGCCGGGTCGAGCTGCCCACGTACGCCTTCCAGCGCGAGCGGTTCTGGCTGGAGGAGGCGCCGACCGTCGCGGATGCTGCGCCGGGCACTGCCGTTGACGGCCGGTTCTGGGATGTGGTGGAGCGCGGGGATGTGGCCGCGCTGGCTGCGGAGTTGGAGGTGGATCCGGGGCTGTCGTTGGGTGAGGTGCTGCCCGCGTTG
>NZ_JAIWIH010000137.1:0-2910 GCF_052851135.1 Streptomyces sp. BRA346
GACGGCACCATCGAATTCGTCGGCCGCAACGACTTCCAGGTCAAGGTCCGCGGCTACCGCATCGAACTCGGCGAAATCGAAGCCCGACTCCTGGAACACCACACCATCCGCGAAGCCATCGTCACAGCCAGCGACGACCGCCTCAACGCCTACTACGTCCCGGCACCGGACACCACCATCGACGTCGGGACACTGCGCGACGCGCTGAGTGAGGTTCTGCCGTCGTACATGGTGCCCTCGGCCTTCGTGGAGCTGGACGCGATGCCGCTCACCCCGAACGGCAAGGTCGACCGCGGCAAACTGCCCACCCCCGACGGCGACGCCGTCGTGGCCCGCGGCTACCAGGCCCCCGTCGGCGCGGTGGAAGAGAAGCTGGCCGCCATCTGGGCGAACCTCCTCGGCGTGGAACGCGTCGGCCGCAACGACGACTTCTTCGAACTCGGCGGCCACTCCCTCCTCGCCGTCTCCCTGGGTCCGCGCCGTATTCACCACCCCGACCATCGCCGGACTCGCCACCGCGGTCGCCGCCGGAGGCAGCGCCGAGGTGTCGGTACCACCGAATCTGATCCCTGATGTTCACCGGAGCGAGGCTGACGGTGGCGGGAAGATGGAGATCGACCTATGAGCATCGACGCATTGCTGCTGGAGATCCGGGCGAAGTCCGTCGAGCTCCGGCGTATTGGTGACGACCTCAAGGTCCGCGCGCCGGAAGACGCGTTGGACAGTGTTCTGGTTCAGCAGTTGCGGTCACACAAGGCGGAACTGCTGGCCCTCATCGGCCCGGGGGACTCCGACTGGTGGAGCCCGCCGGTCCCCATCACGCCGGAGATGCTGCCGCTGGTCGAGCTGACACAGGAGCAGATCGACAAGGTGATCGGTACGGTGCCCGGCGGGACCGGGAACGTACAGGACATCTACCCCCTCGCCCCACTCCAGGAAGGCATCTTCTTCCACCACCTCATGGGTGGCGAAGGCGACGCCTATCTGCTGTCGAGCGTGTCCGCGGTGCCCTCGCGGGAATGGGTCAGCAAGTTCGCCGATGCGCTGCGAACGGTGATGGAACGGCACGACATCCTGCGGACGTCGGTCGTCTGGGAAGGACTCCCCCACCCCGTCCAGGTGGTGTGGCGGCAGGCCGAGCTGCCGGTCGAGGAAGTGACTCTCGACAGCGATGGGGACGCGACTGCCCAGCTGCTCACACGCTACGACCCGCGCCGCTACCGGCTGGACCTGAACCAGGCTCCGCTGCTGCGCGTGGTCACGGCGTACGACGAGCCGAACGACCGATGGCTGCTCCAGGTGCTGATGCACCACCTGATGGGTGACCACACCACGATGGAAGTGGTGCAGGAGGAGATCGGCGCGGTGCTGGCAGGCCGTGCCGATACGCTGCCGGAGCCGGTGCCCTACCGCAACGTGGTGGCCCAGGCCGTGCTGGGCACCAGCCAGGCGGAGCACAAGGAGTTCTTCACCGAGCTGATCGGCGACGTGGACGAGCCGACCGCCCCGTACGGAATCCTGGACGTCCGCGGCGACGGCACCGGAATCACCGAAGCACGCGTCGATGTCGATGCCACCCTGTCCCGGACGGTCCGGGAGCAGGCCCGCCAGGCGGGTGTGTCCCCGGCGAGCGTGTGCCACCTCGCCTGGAGCATGGTCCTGTCCCGCCTCACCGGCCGCTCGGACGTGGTCTTCGGCACGGTGATGTTCGGCCGCATGCAGGCCGGAGCCGGTGCGGAACGCGGCATCGGGCTGTTCATCAACACCCTCCCGATACGCGTCGATGTCGGCAACCGAGGTGTGCTGGACACGGTCCGGGACACCCATGGGGTACTGGCCAAGGTGCTGCGGCACGAGCACGCCCCCCTGGTGCTCGCCCAGGGATGCAGCCAGGTCCCGGCGGGCCTTCCGCTGTTCACCACCCTGCTCAACTACCGGCACACCCCGGAACCGGCCGACCCCACCCCGGGCGAGCCCGACGAGCAGTTCGAGGTGCTGCACAGCGAGGAGCGCACCAATTACCCGGTCGTGGTGTCGGTCGACGACGGAGGTACGGGGTTCTCGGTCACCGCCCAGGTCGATGACCGGCTCGACCCGGACCGCGTCTGCCGACTGCTCCTGAACGCCATCCAGGAGATCAGCCAGGCCCTGGACATCACGCCCGATACGCCGGTCTCCGACCTGGAGATCCTGCCGGAGGCAGAACGCACGCTCGTCGTGGAAGCCTTCAATGCCACGAAGACACCGCTCGACACTCAGGTCTGCGTACATGAGTTGTTCGAGCAGCGGGCGGCCGAAGCGCCCGAGGCGGTTGCCGTGGTCCACGGCGATACGCAGGTCACGTACCGGGACGTGAACGCGAAGGCCAACCAGATCGCCCACCACCTGCGGTCTGTCGGGGTGGGCCCGGACGTACGGGTGGGCATCTGCGCCCGCCGCGGGGTGCCGCTGCTGGTGGCGATGCTGGGCGTGCTCAAGGCGGGCGGTGCGTACGTGCCGCTGGACCCGTCGTACCCGGCCGAGCGGCTGGCGTTCATGCTCGCCGACGCCCAACCTGCGGTCATCCTGACCGACGGCACAGACCTGCCCACAGCAGACGTGCCGGTGGTCGACCTGTCCAGCCTCGCCGACGAGCCGGACACCGACCTGCCCAACCTGGCCTCATCCACGGACCTGGCCTACGTTCTCTACACCTCCGGCTCCACCGGCCTCCCCAAGGGCGTAGCGGTAGAGCACCGCAACATCGTCCGCCTCGTGGTCAACAACCCCTCGGTGGACTTCACCCCGCAGGACCGGACCGCCTTCGCGGCNAACCCCTCCTTCGACGCGGCCACCTGGGAAATCTGGGGCCCGCTGGCCAACGGCGGCACGGTCGTGGTCATCGACCAGGACGACGTCCTCGACCCGCAA
>NZ_JAIWIH010000138.1:0-2479 GCF_052851135.1 Streptomyces sp. BRA346
AACCCGCCCCACCATCAACCCACGCAACACCGCAGGCACATCACCACCCGCAACCCCCGCCACATCAAGGTCCACGGCCACCACCAACGGACGCGGGAGTCGACACGCTGCATCCAGCAGGGCAAGTCCGCGCTCGGACGACAACGGCCTCATTCCGCGCAGCCGGGTCAGATCCGTCTGCCCCATGTGCCCGGTCATGGCGCTGGACTCCTCCCACAGCCCCCATGCCACCGAAAGCCCGGGCAGCCCGAGGCCACGGCGGCGGGCGACCAACGCGTCCACGTACGCGTTCGCTGCCGCGTATCCGGCCTGACCGGCGTTGCCCACCGCGCCGGCGGCCGAGGAGAACGTCACGAACATGGTCAGCGGCAGATCCGCCGTCGCCGCGTGCAGATGGGCCGCGACTGTGGCCTTCGCCTGCCACACCCGTGCCACTTGTTGCGGGGTCAGTGAGGTGATCACCGCGTCATCCAGCACGCCCGCGGCATGGATGACCCCGGTCAGGGGATGTTCCGCGTCGATCCCCGCCACCAATTCGGCCACCGCGTCCGCATCCGTGACATCCACCGGGACGATCCGCACCTGTGCGCCCGCACCGCTCAGCCGGTCGGTCAGTTCCGGCGCGCCCGGGGCCTCAAGGCCTCGGCGGCTCGCCAGCACCAGATGCCTGACCTGCCAGGTTCGTACGAGGTGCTCGGCGACCAAGCCGCCCAGCAGGCCCGTACCGCCGACGATCAGCACGGTTCCGTCAGGGTCGAGAGCGCCGAGACCATCGGCGGTGGACTCGTCGCGGCGTGCGCGGCGTGCCGGGGTCAGCCGGGGCACCAGCAACTGACCGGCCCGCATGACCACCTGCGGCTCATCGGCCCGCACGGCACGCGTCACGGCGTCGGCCACGCTGCGAGGGGGCGCCTCGGTGTGGGGTTCCGGGTCGGTGTCGAGGAGCACGAACCGGTCCGGGTGCTCGGCCTGCGCACTCCGCAGCAGGCCCCATACGGCGGCACCGGACGGATCCGGGACGTCGTCCTCGGCGTACCCGAACGCGCCCCGCGTCACCACCGCCAACCGGGCGTCGGCCAAGCGCGGTTCGGCCAGCCAGCCCTGCACCCATTGCAGTGCCTGCTCGACAGCGGTGAGACCGCCAGTCGCACCCGCCGCGAGGTCGTCGGCGGCGGGCTCACCCACGGCGGGGAGATAGGCCAAGGCCAGCGTCGGAGCAGGCGTACCGCCGTCCATCGCGGCGGCCAGAGCCGTCAGATCCGGATGGCACACTGCACCACCGGAGTCGTTGTCCCGGCCCAACACCACCCAGTTGTCGTCCTGCGTCGTGACCGGCGCGGCGGGCAGGGGCGTCCAGTCGAGCGTGAACAGCCCGCCGGTGTCCCGTCCGCCCACGGACCGAAGCTGCGCGGCGTCGGCCGGACGCATGGTGAGGGAGTCAACCGTGAGCACGGGAGCACCCCCGGCATCGGCCACGACCAGCCGTAGCCCGCGCTCACCCACCGCGCTCTGCTGGTGGCGGGTGAGCCGCACGCGGACCGTGGTGGCGTCCGTGGCATGCAGGGATACGCCATTCCAGACGAACGGCAACCACAGCTGCTCGGCCTCCGCCGGGTCGGAGTCGGCGGCGAACCGGTCGGCCAACAGGAGCGGGTGCAGGGCCGCGTCGAGGAGCGCCGGGTGGATGCCGAAGCCGCCATGGTCTCCGGCGGCCTCGGGCAGCGCCACCTCGGCCAGCAGATCCTGGCCATCGCGCCACGCTGCCCGAAGTCCCTGGAACGACGGGCCGTACGCGTACCCCGCCGCCGCGGCCTGCTCGTAGAACCCCTCGACGTCCAGCGGCTTCGCGTTCGCCGGAGGCCATGCGCCGGGCAGCTCCTCCGCCCAGCCATCGGCGGACGGCGGGCTCAGCACGCCTTCCGCGTGGCACACCCACCCCGGGTCGCCACCTGGCTCGGCGGCGCGGTCGGGACGGGAGTACACCCGTACGTCGCGCCGCCCGTCCTCGACCGCCTCGCCCACCACTACCTGTACGCGCAAGGCCCCCGACTCGGGCAGGACCAAGGGCACCTGAAGCGCCAGCTCCTCGACGCCACCGCAGCCCGCCTCGTCGGCCGCCCGCAACGCCCACTCCACCAGCGCGGCACCGGGCATCAACACCGCGCCCGCGACGGCGTGCTCGGCCTGCCAGCCGCCACTTCCCGCCGAGACCCGGCCGGTCAGCAGCAACCCGCCGTCGGGCAGCCCGACCGCGGCGAGCAACAAGGCGTGCTCCACACGCTCCAACCCCGCTGCGGCCACATCGCCCACCCGACCGCCCGCGGCGGCGGCCCAGAACCGCCGCCGCTGGAAGGCGTACGTCGGCAGATCCACCGTTCGCGGGGTGGGGTCGGCCGGGAACAGGGTCGTCCAGTTCACGGGGACGCCCGCGTTGAACGCCTGGGCGAGGGAACGCACCAGCTGGTCCCGGCCGCCGTGG
>NZ_JAIWIH010000139.1:0-2851 GCF_052851135.1 Streptomyces sp. BRA346
GTGTGGTTGCCGCGGCTGGTGCGGATGGCTTCGGGCGGGGTGTTGGAGCCTCCGGTGGGTGTGGGTTCGGCATGGCGGTTGGACATGGTGGCCAAGGGCCAGTTGGACGGGGTCGCGCTGGTGCCGGAGGAACCCCGGGCGCTGGGTCCCGGCCAGGTGCGGGTTGGTGTGCGTGCGGCGGGGGTCAATTTCCGTGATGTGCTGAATGTGCTGGGGATGTATCCGGGGGACGCNGGTCGGCTCGGGCATGAGGGTGCCGGGGTTGTGGTGGAGGTCGGTCCTGGGGTGGCGGGCTTCGCTGTGGGTGACCGGGTGATGGGTCTGCTGGATGGCGGGTTCGGGCCGTCGGCGGTGGCGGATGCGCGGATGCTGGCGCGTATACCGGGCGGTTGGTCGTACGAGCAGGCGGCGTCGGTACCGATCGTGTACCTGACCGCGTACTACGCGCTGGTCGATCTGGCGGGACTGGGGGCGGGTGAGTCGGTGTTGGTTCATGCCGCTGCTGGTGGTGTGGGTATGGCGGCGGTGCAGTTGGCTCAGCATCTGGGTGCGGAGGTGTTCGCGACGGCGAGTCAGGCCAAGTGGCCGACTCTTCGGGGGCTGGATGTTGCGGCCGATCGTATTGCTTCGTCGCGTACGACGGAGTTTGAACAGGTCTTCTCCGCGGCGACGGGCGGTGCCGGGCTGGATGTGGTGTTGGATTGCCTGGCGGGGGAGTTCGTGGATGCGTCGTTGCGGTTGACGCGGCCGGGTGGCCGGTTCGTGGAGATGGGCAAGACCGATATTCGTGACGCGGGTGAGGTGGCCGATGCTCATCCGGGCGTGATCTATCGGTCGTTCGATGTCATGGATGCGGGCCCTGAGCGGATCGGCGAGATGCTGACGGCGTTGTTGGGGCTGTTCGAGAGTGGTGCACTGCGACCGGTCCCGGTCACGGCGTGGGACATCGCCCGGGCTCCGGAGGCGTTGCGATTCCTGGGGCAGGCGAGGCATGTCGGCAAGGTCGTGCTGACCTTGCCGGTGCCGTGGCGTGAGCGTGGCACGGTGCTGGTGACCGGCGGTACGGGTGGTCTCGGCGCGGTCGTGGCCCGGCACCTGACCACGGAACACGGGGTGCGGGACCTCTTCCTGCTCTCCCGGCGTGGGCCCGACGCGCCGGGGGCGGGTGAGCTCGAACGGGAGCTGACCGCTCTCGGTGCGCGGGTGACGATCCGTGCGTGTGATGTCAGCGACCGGCAGGCGCTGGCGGATGCGTTGGATGCGGTCCCCGACGATGCCCCGTTGAGGGGCGTGGTGCACACCGCGGGAGTGCTCGACGACGGGATGATCGCGGAGCTGACCCCGGAACGGCTCGCCGGGGTGCTGGCGGCAAAAGCCGATTCCGCCATGCATCTGCACGAACTCACCGCAGGCCGTGAGCTGGACGCGTTCGTCCTGTTCTCCTCCTTCGCGGGTGTGGTGGGCAACGCGGGCCAGGCGGCTTACGCCGCGGGCAACGCGGTGCTCGACGCCCTCGCGGTATCCCGGCGAGCCCAAGGGCTCCCGGCCGTGTCGCTGGCGTGGGGCATGTGGGAGAACTCCGAAGGCATGGGCGGCCGACTCGACGAAGCCGACCTGAGCCGGATGCGGCGCCAGGGCTTCCCGGCCCTGAGGACCGACCACGGGCTGACCCTCCTTGACACCGCCCTGCGGATCAACGAGCCGGTGGCGGTGCCGGTCGCCCTACGGACCTCGGCGCTCGCCGCGGTACGCGACAGCCTGCCCGCCGTGCTGCACGGACTCGTCCCGGCGACGCGGCAGCGCCGGACCGTCGCCGGGCAGGTTGCCGCCGCCAGCGGCGGCGAGCTGGCCCGCCGCCTGCGCGGACTGCCCGCCGCCGAGCAGGACCGGTTGCTGCTGGACCTCGTACAGACCCAGGTCGCCGGGGTGCTGGGGTACACGTCGGGCGCGGAAGTCGATGCCGGGCGGGCCTTCAAGGATCTCGGATTCGACTCGCTGACCGCGGTAGAGCTGCGCAATCGCCTCACCACCGCGACCGCCGTCCAGCTGCCCGCGACCCTGATCTTCGACCATCCGAACCCCGCCGCGCTGGCCGACCACCTGCGTACGCGGGTCCTGGGCGCGGTGGTCGAGCAGACCGCTTCGCCCGTCCGGAAGACGGCGACGTTCGTGGACGACGACCCCATTGTCATCGTCGGTATGGGCTGCCGCTATCCGGGTGGCGCGACCTCGCCGCAGGCGCTGTGGGACCTGGTCGACTCGGCCGGTGACGGTTTTTCCCCGCTGCCCGCCGATCGTGGCTGGGACGTGCGGACGCTGGTCGACACGACCGGCGTCAGCGGTGGCGGATTCGTACCGGACGTGGCGCGGTTCGACGCCGAGCTGTTCGGGATCTCGCCGCGCGAGGCCCTTGCCATGGATCCGCAGCAGCGGCTGCTGCTGGAGACCTCCTGGGAGGCGCTGGAGCGGGCCACCGGCGTGTTCGCCGGGGTGTCCGCGAACGGGTACGGCGGGAACGTGCACGAGCCCGAGGAAGAGATGGAGGGCTACCTCCTGACCGGCAGTACTCCGAGCGTCGCATCGGGCCGTCTCGCCTACTCCCTCGGCCTTGAGGGTCCCGCGGTGTCGGTGGACACCGCGTGCTCGTCGGCGCTGGTGGCGCTGCACCTCGCGGGCCAGGCGCTGCGGGCGGGCGAATGCGACCTGGCCTTGGCCGGCGGCGCTACGGTGATGGCCACCCCGGGGATCTTCGTGGAGTTCGCCCGTCAGGGCGGGCTGGCCGGGGACGGCCGGTGCAAGTCCTTCGCGGAGGCCGCGGACGGTACGGGGTGGGCCGAGGGTGCCGGGGTAC
>NZ_JAIWIH010000140.1:0-2467 GCF_052851135.1 Streptomyces sp. BRA346
CACCATCACCGCCTGCGACGTCTCCGACCGCACCGCCCTCCACCACCTCATCCGAGCCATCCCCACCGAACACCCCCTCACCACCGTCATCCACGCCGCCGGTGCCTCCGACACCGAGCTGATCGCCGACCTCCCGCCGGAACGTCTCCAGCATGTGCTGGAGGCCAAGGCCCTCGGCGCCGCGCATCTGCACGAACTCACGAGGGAACTCGACCTCAGCGCGTTCGTCCTCTTCTCCTCCGGTGCGGCCTCCTGGGGCGGCAGTCGACAGGCCGCCTACGCCGCCGCCAACACCTACCTCGACGCCCTCGCCGAACACCGCCGCCTCCAAGGACTCCCCGCCACCAGCATCGCCTGGGGCCCCTGGAGCGAGGCGGGCATGGCCGCCGACGAGACGGCGCTCTCCTTCTACGGGCGGCGGGGGTTGTCGCCGCTCAGCCCCGATCTCGCGGTTGCGGCGCTCCACCACGCGCTCAGCCACCGCGACACCACCGTCACCATCGCGGACATCGACTGGGAGAAGTTCCCCGCCACTTTTACGGCGCAACGGCCGAGTCCGTTGCTCTCCGACCTGATCGGGTCCGCCGTCCACCCGGAGGACTCTCGCCACGCTCCGTCCGCCGTCACACCGCTGCGCCAACAGCTCGATTCCAGCACCCCCGCCAAGCAGCATCAGCTGCTGCTCCACGAGATCCAGTCCCTGGCGGCAGCGATCCTGGGCCATGCCGGGCCCGATGCCATTCCGGCCACCCAGCCGTTCCAGGAGCTGGGGGTCGACTCCCTCACCGCCGTCGAGCTGCGTAACCAGCTCGCCACCCTCACGGGCATCGACCTCCCGCCCTCCCTCGTCTTCGACCACCCCACACCGCATGCCCTCGCGACCCGTCTGCGTGCCGACATCACGGGGCAGCAGACGGCTGTCGCCGCCCACGCGCCCACCGCGGCCGCGCTCGACGAGCCCATCGCGATCGTCGGAATGGCCTGTCGCTACCCCGGTGGCGCACGCAATCCGAAGGATCTGTGGGACCTGGTCGTCGCACACCACGACGCCATCACGGAGATGCCCACCGATCGGCACTGGGACCTCAACGCGCTCTTCCACCCCGACCCCGACCACTCGGGTACGAGTTATGTCCGCGAGGGTGGCTTTCTCCATGACGCGCCCGCGTTCGACGCGGCGTTCTTCGGTATCAGCCCGCGCGAAGCGCTCGCCATGGACCCCCAACAGCGGCTGCTCCTCGAAACCGCATGGGAAACCTTCGAAAACGCAGGGCTCGACCGCGACGCACTGAGCGGCAGCAACACCGGCGTCTTCGCCGGAGTGACCTCCCAGGACTATCTGTCGCTCACCGGCGATACGGCAAGCGATGTCGAAGGCTACGTCGCCACGGGGAACATCGGCAGCGTGGTGTCCGGCCGGGTGGCGTACTCGTTCGGCTTGGAAGGGCCCGCGGTCACCGTCGACACGGCCTGTTCGTCGTCGCTGGTGGCCATGCATCTGGCCGCCCAGGCGCTCCGGCAGGGCGAATGCACCCTCGCCCTGGCAGGCGGAGTGACGGTGATGGCCACCCCGGGCGCGTTCATCGAGTTCTCCCGCCAGCGCGGCTTGGCCCCCGATGCCCGGTGCAAACCGTTCGCCGCGGCCGCCGACGGCATGGTGTGGGGCGAGGGCGTGGGCCTCGTCCTGCTGGAACGGCTGTCGGACGCCCGGCGCAACGGCCACCGGGTACTGGCGCTCGTACGGGGTACGGCGGTCAACCAGGACGGCACCAGCAACGGTCTGACGGCGCCGAACGGGCCCTCGCAGCAGCGAGTCATCCGGCAGGCGCTCGCCAACGCCCGCCTGACGCCGTCCGAGGTGGACGCCGTCGAGGCGCATGGCACCGGTACGACGCTGGGCGACCCGATCGAGGCGCAGGCACTGCTGGCCACGTACGGACAGGACCGGTTGCACGATCGGCCCCTGTGGCTCGGCTCCATCAAGTCCAACATCGGCCACACCCAGGCCGCGGCGGGCGTAGCCGGTGTGATCAAGATGGTGATGGCGATGCGGCACGGGCTCCTGCCCGCCTCGCTGCACATCGACGAGCCGACGCCCAACGTGAACTGGTCCGAGGGTGACGTACGGCTGCTCACCGAGCCGGTCCGGTGGCCGGAGGGTGAACAGCCGCGCCGGGCGGGTGTGTCGTCGTTCGGCATCAGCGGCACCAACGCCCATCTGATCCTGGAGCAAGCTCCCCATTCGGTGGCGCCGGTTTCCACCGTCCACGGTGTCGTGCCGTGGCTGGTGTCCGCCCAAAGCCCAGAGGCTCTTCGGGGACAGGCGGTGGCCGTGGCCGGGCACGTCTGCGCCGAAGAGGACCCGACACCGGTGGAGGTGGGCTGGTCGCTGCTGAAGACCCGCTCGCTCTTCGACCACCGCGCCGTCGTCATCGGCGACGACCGGGATGAGCTGGCGGCGGGGTTG
>NZ_JAIWIH010000141.1:0-2329 GCF_052851135.1 Streptomyces sp. BRA346
CACCATGTAGGAGGGGAGGGCTTCGCTGAGCGCGTCGCGCAGCGTCTCGATCTCGATGCTGCTGTTGGAGACGTAGTAGGCGTCGAGGCGGTCGCCTCGGGCCACCACCACCGCCTCCCGCACGGCGTCGTGGTCGAGGAGTCGAGCTTCGATCTCGCCGAGTTCGATGCGGTAGCCGCGGACCTTGACCTGGAAGTCGTTGCGGCCGACGTACTCCAGGGTGCCGTCGGGCAGCCACCGGCCCAGGTCCCCGGTCCGGTACAGCCGCGACCCGTCCCCGGACAGCCAGTCCGGTACGAACCGCTCGGCGGTCAGCCCCGGCCGACCCAGGTATCCCCGGGTCACGCCACGGCCGCCGATGAACAGCTCGCCGACGACCCCCATCGGCGTCGGACGCCCGTACCCGTCCACCACATAGAGGCGGGTGTTGCCGATCGGCCCGCCGACGTGGGGGACGAACCCGGTCGCCCGGCGCATCACCACGGCCGTCGAGTAGGTGGTGGTCTCCGACGGGCCATAGAGGTTGCGGACCTCCTCGACGCCGTCCGCCGCGGCGAAGATGCGGTCCACCAGGTCCCGCTTGAGCGGCTCACCGGCCAGGTTGATCGTGCGTACCGCATCGGGGATCTCCCGGGCGTCGGCCAGCGCGGCGATCGCCGACGGGACCGTGTTGACCAACGTGACGTCGGTCGTGTCCGCGCGGACCGCCAGGGCGTCGCGTACCGCCACCACGGTGCGGCCGGTGACCAGCGGCAGGAACACCTCGAACACGGCCAGGTCGAAGTTCACCGACGTGGACCAGAGCGTCCGGTCCAGCACCTCGGTGGCGAAGGCCGACCGCGCCCACCGCAGGAAGTTCACCGTGTTGCGGTGCTCGACGGTGACGCCCTTGGGCGTGCCGGTCGAGCCGGAGGTGTAGAGGACGTACGCCGTGTCCGACGGGGACGGGGACGGCGACGCCGCGCGGGGCAGGTCGGTGTCGGGCCCGTCGCTGAAGTCGGTGGCCAGGTCCAGGACCGGGACGTCGTCGGTGGCGGGCGTGGTTCCGTCGATCAGGACCACCGCGGGGCGGGCGTCGGCGAGCATGAACGCCACGCGCTCGGCCGGGTACGACGGGTCCAGCGGTACGTACGCACCCCCCGCCTTCAGCACCCCCAGCATCGCGGCGATCAGCCGGACGCCCCGCTGGGCACAGAGACCCACGCGCACGTCCGGGCCGACCCCGATGGACCGGAGGCGGTGAGCGATCCGGTTGGCCATCGCGTCGAGGTCCCGGTACGTGACCTGCGTGTCGTCGTGGACGACCGCCACGGCGTCCGGAGTGGCCGATGCCTGGGCCTGGAACAACTCGTGCACGCAGGCATCCGCCTCGGCTGGGCCGACGGTGTCGTTGAACTCCTGGACCAGCACAGTCCGTTCGGCCGTCGGCAGCACGTCGAGGTCCGAGACCGTCGCTGCCGGGTCGGCCGCCAACGCCGCCGTCAGCTCCCGCAGCGCGGTCACCAGCAGGGCGTTCACCTGCTCCGGGTTCAGAAGGTCGTCCACCTGGGTGGTGATCGTGAGGCCCGCCGCGCCCAGGTCGTCAATCGACACCAGGATCGGGTAGTTGGTGCGCTCCTCGCTGTGCAGCACCTCGACCTGCTCGCCGAGCCCGCCCGGGTCGAGGTCGGTGGATTCCGCGCTGTGCCGGTAGTTGAGCAGGGTGGTGAACAAGGGCAGCCCGGTCGGGACCTGGCTGCACCGCTGGGCCACCACCAGTGGGGCGTGTTCGTGGCGCAGCACCTCGGCGAGCAGCCCATGGGTGTCCCGGACCGCGTCCAGCGCCCCCTGGGCACCCACCTCGACCCGCACCGGCAGGGTGTTGATGAACAACCCGATGCCGCGTTCCGCACCGGCCCCGGCCTGCATGCGGCCGAACAGCACCGTGCCGAACACGACGTCCGAGCGGCCGGTGAGCCGGGACAGAACCATGCTCCACGCCAGGTGGCACACGCTCGCCGACGACACACCCGCCCGGCGGGCCTGCTCCCGGATCGCGTCGGCCAGATCGGTCTCGATCGTGGCCTGTGCCTCGGCGATGCCGGTGCCGTCGCCGCGGACGTCGAGGAGGCCGTACGGGGCGGTCGGCTCGTCCACCTCGCCCAGCAGGTTGCTGAAGAACTCTTCATGTTCTTCACGGCTGGTGCCGAGCACGGCTTGGGCCACGACGTTGCGGTACGGCACGGGCTCGGGCAGGGCAGCGGCGTGGCCGGTCAGCAGGGTGCCGATTTCCTTCTGCACCACGTCGAGCGTGGTGTGGTCGCCGATCAGGTGGTGCATCAGCACCATC
>NZ_JAIWIH010000142.1:0-2516 GCF_052851135.1 Streptomyces sp. BRA346
TACGGACCAGTCCGCGCAACAGCGGCGGCACCTCACCACGAGCCCGCAGCGCCGAAAGATCCAGCCGCACCGGCAACACCACCGGCTCCCCAGCACCCACCGCNGCATCGAACAGCGCCACACCCTGCTCGANGGACAACGGCGGCAGACCCGCACGCGCCATCCGCTCACGATCACCGGCAGCCAGATCGCCGAGCATGCCGCCAGGATGGTCCCANGGCCCCCAGGCCAGCGACACACCCGGCAGCCCCCGGTCCCGCCGGTACCGCACCAACGCGTCCAGGAACGCATTCCCCGCCGCGTAACTCCCCTGNCCCGCACTGCCCAACGTNCCNGCCGCGGAAGAGAACACCACGAACGCAGACAAGTCCANGNCCNGCGTCAGCTCATGCAGATGCCACGCCGCATCCACCTTCGGACGCAACACCGCATCAACGCGCTCCGGAGTCAAGGCACCAATGACGCCGTCGTCCAGCATCCCGGCGCTGTGCACCACCGCGGATACCTCACGCCCGCCCAGCACCTCCGCCAGCGCCTCACGATCAGCCACATCACAGGCCACCGCCTCGGCGCGGGCACCCAGTCCGGCGAGTTCGGCGACCAGGTCCTCAGCACCCGGCGACGCCATCCCCCGCCGGGACAGCAGGAGCAGGTCCCGTACGCCGTGCTCGGCCGCCAGGTGCCGGGCCACCACCGCGCCCAGACCCCCGGTACCACCCGTGATCAGCACCGTGCCGCGCGGCTCCCAAGACGCCGCACGCAGCTCTGGAACGGGCATCCGCGCCAGCCGGGGGACCAGGACTCGCCCCTCCCGAACCGCCAACTCCGGCTCGGGCTGCGCCAACGCCCGGGACAACGCCGCCCCCGGCACAGACCCGTCATCAAGGTCCAGCAGTGTGATCCGATCCGGATGCTCCGACTGCGCCGACCGCACCAAGCCCCACACCGACGCCACCGCCAGGTCGTCGGCGTTCCGCGCGGTGACCGCACCCTGGGTCACCATCACCAACCGGGACCGGGTGAAGCGCTCCTCCACCAGCCAGTCCTGCACCAGCTCCAGGGCGGAAGCAGCACTCGCGTGGACAGCGTCCACCACCTCGTTCTGGGACCGCGCACCGGGCAGCGCAGCCAGCACAACGTCCGGCACCGACCCATCCGCTGCGGACAGAGCCGCCAGATCCGCATACACCCGGACCTCGGTACCCGCGTCCCGAAGCGCGGGGGCCAAGGCCTCTTCCGCGCCAACCACCGCAACCGCAGCGACTCCGGTCTCAACTGAGCCGGACGGCAGGGGAGCCCAGTCGATACGGAACAGCGAGTCACTACCCGCCCCGGAAGCTGCGTCGCCCAGCTGTCCTGGGGCTATCGGGCGAGTAGCGAGGGAATCGATGGAAGCGACAAGTTCGCCATCTGTGTCCGCGATCGCGACCGAGACCGCCCCCTGGCCGGTGCGCGACAGCCGCGCCCGGACGGTCGTGGCACCGGAGGCGTAGAGCGACACGCCGTCCCAGGAGAACGGCAGCGCCGTACTCTCCAGGTCCGGATTGTCGTTGCCGGATCCCGCCGCCCCCGCCGCCTGGAATACCGCGTCCAGCAGAGCTGGATGGAGGCCGAACTCGCCGGCTTCAACCTCTTCCGGCAGTCCAACTTCGGCAAACACCACATCACCGCGCCGCCACACCGCCCGGAGACCTCGGAACACCGGCCCGTAGTCGAAACCCATCTCCGCAAGCCGCTCGTAGCGGTCGCTGACATCAACCGGTTCGGCGCCGTGCGGCGGCCATACAGCCGCGTCGAAGCCGATGTCCACCCGGTCGATTCCACTTGCGGCCAGCACACCCGACGCGTGCTGGGTCCAGGGCGCGTCCACCGCATGCTCGGGCCGCCCGTGAACGGTGAGAGCGCGTTGCCCGTCATCATCGGCGGCCCCCACCCGCACCTGGATCTGCGTAGCGCCGCGCTCCGGCAGAACCAATGGCGCGGACAGGGTCAGCTCCTCGACTCGGTCACACCCGACCTCGTCACCGGCCCGGATCGCCAACTCCACGAACGCCGTACCCGGCACCAGGACCCGGCCCATCACCACGTGATCAGCCAGCCACGGATGCGAGCCCGCCGACAGGCGACCGGCGAACACCACACCGTCCGAGTCGGCCAACGACACCGCCGCACCCAGCAACGGATGCTCAGCCGAGACCAGCCCGGCAGCCCGCACATCGCCCGGAACAGCCTGGAAGGCGTAGGTAGGCAGCTCGANCCGGCGCGCACCGGTACCCGTGAAGAACGACCGCCAGTCCACACCCACGCCGGTCACGTGCAGACGAGCCAGACCAGTCGCCAAAGCCAGTTCTTCGCCACGATCCTTACGAAGAGCAGGAACGACCTCGGCTACGTCCGGTGCCGACTCCCGGACCAGGGCCGACAGCACACCATCCGGCCCCAGCTCCAGGAACGTCCCCACCCCGGCCCCGGCCAACGCCCGAACGCCATCGGCGAACCGCACGGTCTCCCGCACA
>NZ_JAIWIH010000143.1:0-2189 GCF_052851135.1 Streptomyces sp. BRA346
CCACGGCGGCCGGGACCAGCTGGTGCGTTCCCTCGCCCAGGCGTTCAACGCGGGCGTCCCCGTGAACTGGACGACCCTGTTCCCGGCCGACCCCACCCCACGAACGGTGGATCTGCCAACGTACGCCTTCCAGCACCAGCGGTACTGGCTGGACGGCCTCACCGACCGCGACGCCGACCCCACCGACCTCGGCCTCGCACCCGCCGGGCATCCGCTGCTGAGTGCCGCCGTGGAGCTGGCGAACGGCGGCGGCAGACTGCTGACGGGTCGGCTTTCGGCACGTACCCACGCGTGGCTCGGCGAGCACGTGGTGGCGGGTGCGGTGCTGGTGCCCGGCGCGGCCCTGGTGGAGTGGGCGCTGCGGGCCGCCGACGAGGTCGGCGCGGGTGGCGTGGAGGAACTGGCGCTCCAGGTTCCCCTGGTGCTGCCGGAATCAGGCGGTCTGCGCCTTCAGATCGTGGTCGCGCCGCCCGGGACCGACGGGCGGCGCGAGGTGCACCTGTACTCCCGTCCCGAAGGAGACGCCGACTCCACGGCCGGGTGGGTGTGCCACGCGGAGGGCGTGCTGGGTCCGGTCCCGGAGGGCGAGGGCGTGGCGGAAGCGCTGGGCGGCGTATGGCCTCCGGCGGGTGCGGAGCCCGTGGCGCTGGAGGACTTCTACGCACAGGTCGCGGCCTCGGGGTACGCGTACGGCCCGACCTTCCAGGGGCTGCGCGCGGTGTGGCGCGACGGGGCGGACCTGCTGGCCGAGGTGGTGTTGCCGGAGGCCGCGGGCGAGCACACCGGGTTCGGCATCCACCCGGCCCTGCTCGACGCTGCGCTGCACCCCGTCCTGCTGACCGACCAGAACACGACGGACGCGGTGTGGCTGCCGTTCACCTGGAACGGCGTGTCGCTGCGGGCCCAAGGGGCGACCAGCGTACGGGTCCGGCTGTCCCCTCGGGAGTGCGACGACACGAGCAAGCGGACCGTGCGGGTGACGGTGGCCGATGCGGTGGGCGCCCCAGTGCTGAGCGCCGACGCGGTGGTGCTGCGCCGGGCGAGCGAAGAGCAGCTGAGGAGCGCCCACGTCCCGGGCTCGGACGGCCTGTTCGCCATGGAGTGGACTCCGTTGCCCCTCACGCCGCACGGCAGCGACGGCGCCATGAGTTGGGCGGCTCTGGGCAGCGAGGCCACCCCGGATCTCGACTCGTTGATCGCCGCGCTCGACGGTGGCACACCGGCTCCTTCGGTCGTCCTGGCGTATCGGCCCGCGGGCGAGGCGTCGGCCGATGCCGGTGCCATGGCGGCCGACGGGCTGGCCTCGGCGGAGCGGATCCTGAAACTGCTCCAGGACTGGCTGGCCGAACCACGGCTGGCCGAGTCCCGGTTGGCGGTGGTGACGCGCGGAGCCGTACCCGCCGATGACAGCGGGAACGTGGACGTGCCAGGTGCCGCGCTCTGGGGTCTGGTGCGCAGCGCGCAGGCGGAGAACCCGGGCCGGTTCCTGCTGCTCGACCTCGAACCGAGCACACCCGTGGCCGATCACGGCAGTGTGCTGAACGCCGTGCGGCGGGCCGTGGAGGCGGACGAGTCGCAGGTGGCGCTGCGCGCCGGGCAGATGCTGGTGCCGCGGCTGGTGCGGGCCGTCAAAAGCGCCGGTGACGGCGGTCCGGTGCCCCCGCCGGGGCAGTCCGCGTGGCGGCTCGGGGTCGTCGGCGACGCGACCGTGGACAGTGTGCGGCCCGTGCCGTGCCCGGAAGTGCTGGAGCCCCTGCGCGCCGGTCAGGTACGCATCGCGGTGCACGCGGCAGGCGTCAACTTCCGTGACGCGCTGATCGTGCTGGGGATGTATCCGGGCGACGCCGTGTTCGCGGGCAGTGAGGGCGCCGGTGTGGTCTTGGAGACCGGGCCGGAGGTGACGGACCTCGCCGTGGGCGACCGGGTGATGGGTCTGTTCGAGGGCGCGTTCGGCCCGCTGGCGGTGGCGGACGCGCGTACGGTCGTCCCGATCCCCTCCGGCTGGACCTTCCAGCAGGCGGCCGCGGCGCCCGTCGTGTTCCTGACCGCCTGGTACGGGCTGGTCGAACTGGGCGGGCTGCGGGCAGGGGAGTCGGTGCTGATCCATGCCGCCACCGGCGGGGTGGGAATGGCGGCGGTGCAGATCGCCCGTCATGTGGGTGCGGAGGTCTATGCCACGGCTTCTCCCG
>NZ_JAIWIH010000144.1:0-2139 GCF_052851135.1 Streptomyces sp. BRA346
GCCGCGGAGGATGTTGGCGAACTTCTTGTCGAAGTCCTCGCCCTGGGCGTTCTCCAGGGTGCGGACGAAGCCCTGCTGCTCTTCGCTGGCCTCGTCCGGGAGGGAGACGTTCAGCGCCTCGGCGGTGTTGCGGACGAACTCGTCGAGCTTGGAGTGCCCGTCCATGACGTGTATCCCGGCTCGTTTGACGGCCTCGCTGGTGGCGTGGGTCTGGGCGAGCCGTCCGGCCGGGGCCTCCCACAGGTTGGCCTGGCGCACCTTCATCAGGAACTCCATGTCCAGCTTGCTCACGGGACCGGCCGTGGTGACCACGTCACCGGGGGCGGCCGGCTGGGCGCTGGGGAAGTTCGCCGAGGCGTTCTCGGTGGCGTTCGCTTCGCTCCGGGTGCCCCACACGATCGCTCCTGCCACGACGGCCAGGGCGACGAGCAGGACGCCCGCGAGGGTGAGGTTGCGTGGGCGGCCGTGTGCCGACCGGGCGTGCGCGGTCATGGTGCCTCCAGGATCGGGGAGCGTCCGTTCATGGGAGACGGACGCCTGTGTCGTGGGCACGCAGAACGCTAGTCTTTGGGTAGTGCAAAAATTGCACTTTGCCAAGGTGCGCGAAACCGATGGCCGGGGCCTCTCCGATCCACTACGCTCCCCGCTTCCCTGGCGGCAGCGCGGGGCGGGCGCAGGCCCGGCCGCGTACGGGAGGAGGCCGATCGATGGCGGTCCGACGCACGCGGGTGCCCCCGCCCTCCGGACTGCGCAGGGTGGCCTTCCGGGTGCCGGTCCTGCTCTACCGCCGACACCTGGGGTGGCTGCTCGGCGGCCGGATGCTGCTGCTCACCCACACGGGCCGCACCAGTGGTCTGCCGCGGCAGGTCGTCCTGGAGGTGACCGGCCGGGACCCGGAGACCGGCGCCTATCACCTCGCCTCCGGCTTCGGCCCGGGAGCGCAGTGGTACCGCAACATCCAGCGCACTCCGCACGTCACCGTCCAGGTCGGTCGGCGCCGGATGTCCGCGGTCGCCGAGCCGCTGGGGCCGGAGGAATCCGGGCGCCTCATGGCCGCTTATGCCCTGCGGCATCCGCGCCTGGCCCGTGGCCTGATGCGCATGTGCGGTCTGGAGACCGACGGCAGCGCGGAGGACTACCACCGCATCGGACGCACCCACATCCCCTTCGTCCGAGTCCTCCCCGACCAACCGCCCGCGCGGCGGTGAGGGGGGTCAGCGAGGCGACCCGGCCGGGTGCGCGGGTGCGTGGAGGGCGCTCAGCACGGTCTGGTGGGTGAGCCAGCCGACCGGTTCGCCGGTGTCCGCGTCCAGGACGGGCAGCCCGGCGCCGTCGGCGGTGACCAGCGTGTGCAACGCCCCGCTCAGCGGGGCACCGGCGGTCACCGCAGGGGGCTGTTCGGCGAGGTCGGCGATGGTGCGCGGGGTGGCTTGGGCGTCCAGGGCGGGGTCGGGTTCGGTGAGCGCTTCGGCCACGGCGCGGGCGGTGACCACACCCGCGTACCGTCCTTTCTGGTCGGTGACGGGGAGGACCCCGTGTCCGGAGCGGGCGATCACGTCGGTGGCGTCCTCCAGCGGCAGGTCGCCGGACAGCGCGGTGGGAAGTTCCTCCATCACCTCGCGGACGCTCGCACCGGCCAGCGGGGATCCCAGCCGCGCGCTGTCCAGGTCGATGCCGCGGCGGCGCAGCTTGAGGGTGTAGATGGTGTCGCGCGACAGCAGGCGGCTGGTGAGCGTGGCCAGGACGATGGCGAGCATCATCGGCAGGATGATGGAGTACTCGCCGGTCAGCTCGAACAGTACGATCACCGCGGTGATCGGGGCACGGGCCGAGCCCGCGAAGGCCGCGCCCATGCCGACCAGCCCGTAGGCGCCCACCGCGCCCGCGGTGCCGGGCAGCAGCTGGTGGGCCGTGGCGCCGAACGCGGTGCCGGTCATCGCGCCGAGGAAGAGGCTGGGGGCGAACACCCCGCCCGATCCGCCGATGCCGATGGTCAGGCTGGTTGCGACGACCTTGCCGACCAGCAAGAGCACCAGCAGGCCGACGGCGTACTTTCCCTCGATGGCGTTCTCCAGCACCGGATAGCCCACCCCGTACATCTGCGGCAGCGCCAGCAGCAGCCCGCCCAGCAGCAGCCCG
>NZ_JAIWIH010000145.1:0-2093 GCF_052851135.1 Streptomyces sp. BRA346
GGACGCAACACCGCATCAAGGCGCCCCGGAGTCAACGCACCCAACAGACCGTCATCGAGCACACCGGCCGCATGCACCACAGCCGAAACCTCACGCCCGGCCAGCACCTCCGCCAGCGCATCCCGATCAGCCACATCACACGCCACCACCTCGGCGCGGGCACCCAATCCGGCGAGTTCGGCGACCAGGTCCTCAGCACCCGGCGACGCCAGCCCCCGCCGGGACAGCAGGAGCAGGTCCCGTACGCCGTGCTCGGCCGCCAGGTGCCGGGCCACCACCGCACCCAAACCACCCGTACCACCCGTGATCAGCACGCTGCCCGGCCCATCCCACACCCGCACCGCAGCGTCGGGCACACTCGCCCGAGCCAACCGCGGCACCACCAACCGCCCCTCCCGAACCGCAACTTCGGGTTCCGCCACACTCAGCGCCTCCGCCAGCAACGCCCCCGAGCAACCCCCGCTCCCGAGATCCAGCAGCCCAATCCGACCCGGATGCTCCGACTGCGCCGACCGCAGCAAGCCCCGCGCGGCCGCGATGGCTGGGTCGTCAACCGCACCTCGGACCACCACCACGAGCCGAGAATCGAGAAACCGCTCCCCCTCCAACCAGCGCTGTGTCAGATCCAGGGCCCGTGACACGGTGTCGTGGACCGCATCCACCATGCTCTCCGACCGGTCACCGGAGACAAGCGCCAGTACCACCTCCGGTACCGCGTCCTCAGCCAGCGCGGCCAGATCCGGATACGTGCCTACGGTGATTCCGTGGCCCGCCAGTTCATCGGCCAGACCACCATCGGGGCCGACCACGGCCACCGGACCGGAAACCGCACGACTCGGCGCGGCCGGGGTCCACTCGACCCGGAACAGCGAGTCCCGCTCGGGCACGGCCACCGCGTCCAGTTGCCCGGGCGTGATCGAACGCACCAGCAGGCTGCCCACCGTGGCGACCGGCTGTCCGGCCATGTCGGCGATCGCGATGGCGATCTTGTCCGGCTCGGGGTGGGAGAGCCGGACCCGTACCGCCGTCGCCCCTGCGGCGTGCAGAGAGACCCCCTCCCATACGAACGGGAGCACGTCGTCTTCGATGGTCAAGGCCGTCGCGTGCAGCACCGCGTCCAGCAGGGCCGGGTGAAGCCCAAAGCCATGTGCCTCGACACCTTCGTTCAGGCCCGCCTCGCCCAGGCCCACCTCGGCGAACACGTCGTCGCCGTGCCTCCAGGCCGCCCGCAGGCCCTGGAACACCGGGCCGTAGTCGAACCCGGAATCTGCCCGGGCCGCGTAGAAATCGTCGAGATCGATCGGCTCTGCGTCCGCCGGAGGCCACACGGCGCCCTCACGTCCGGGCGCCTCAGCACCTGCGGCCTCGTATTCGGCGGAGAGCGTGCCCGCAGCATGCTGCGTCCATGACGCGGATGCACTTCCCCCCGCGCCTTCAGGCCGGGCGTGGACGGTGACGGCGCGCCGGTCGTCGGCATCGGCGGCGCCCACGCGGACCTGGATCTGCACTGCTCCCTGTTCCGGCAGCACGAGCGGCGTGGCGAGGGTGAGTGCCTCGATCCGTGCGCAGCCGAACTCATCACCGGCCCGGATGGCCAACTCCACGAAAGCGGCTCCCGGCACCAGAATCCGGCCCATCACCGTATGGTCGGCCAGCCACGGGTGCGAGGCCAACGACAGGCGACCGGAGAACACCACGCCATCCGAGTCCGCCAGGGGAACGGACGCACCCAGCAACGGGTGCTGGGCCGAGGTCAGCCCCAGGCCCGTGGCGTCCCGGATCGCCGTGGGCGCCGAAGGCCAGTACCGCCGGTGCTGGAATGCGTAAGTGGGCAGCTCGATCCGGCGCGCGCCCGTGCCCGCGAAGTACGCCCGCCAGTCGACGGGCACACCCCTCACGTACATCTGCGCCAATGCGCTGACAGCCGCGGTCTCCTCCGGCCAGTGCTTGCGCAGCGCCGGGACGGCGACGGTGCCATTCGGCGCCGAGTTCCCGACCAGCGCCGAGAGCACCCCGTCCGGGCCCAGTTCCAGGAAGGTCCGTACCCCCTCGTCGGACAGGGCCCGGACCCCGTCGGCGAACCGTACGGTCTC
>NZ_JAIWIH010000146.1:0-2062 GCF_052851135.1 Streptomyces sp. BRA346
ACTACGCCAACCAGGCAACGGCCGAACAAGTGAACCTGAAACCACGTCAACCCGCCCTGACCAGCTAGTCAGCCACCCCCGTACAGCGGGGGAACCTCAGCGCGGCGTAGAAGTCGCTGAACAGTGCGTCCGGCTCATCGACGCCGTTGAGACGCAGCGTCTCCGTCATGATGGCCTGCTCGGTACGGCCTGCCATGTCCGCCAGCCCGCCGAGCGTCCGCCCCGTCACCTTCTCGAAGGCCCGCTCGTAGAGGCTGTGGCTTACCCCGTCCTTGATGCTGACCAACGTCTGGTCCACGTCCCAGAGGATCAGGGCGGGCTCGGAGGCGCGGTCGGCATGCATGGCGACAGCGTAGAGGTGAGCCCGGGTGGCGTGTGACGGGGCCACCGCCTGCCGGTGCGGTCGGCCGCGGCTGCTCGAAGGAGCTCCAGGATGAGGCAGCCGGGGTAGGTGCCGAAGGTCGGGTATTGGTGCCGGTAGTAGCAAGACCAGTAGCTCACCACCCGGCGCTCCGTGCGTGCGAAGTACGACGGGTTGCGCGCGATGAAGTCCCCGTACAGGATTCGCTGGGCGGACCCCGGAGTGGCCACGTCGGAAAGGCCGATCCGGATCGCCTCAAGGACCTCCACCACGTATTCGCCGACCAGCTGCACCACGAACGGGACCACCCATGGCTCGCCGGAGCGAACGATCTGCTCTACGTGGCGCTGGCGGATCATTCCGTCCCCGTGGCGTGAGTACAGGCAGTGCAGGATCAGTCGCTGTGTCGCGGTGAGCCCGTGCTGCGCGTCGGCGGGCAGCTCATCGTTGTAGATCCGGGAAGGGATGCTGACGGCCTCACCGGCCACCTCGACCGAGAATGGCGACATGGGTGGATGCTGCAGGTCCGGCATGACTGCCAGGACGGCGCGTACGTCATGGACGAGGTGCGCCGGGAATGCTCCCGCCAGGGTGGCGTTGCTTCCCGTCATGGATCGCGTCCCTGCCACACGTGCCTCTGGCCGGACAGGAGGACGCCGACGACGGAGGGGCGGATTGACGCGTGAAGAAAACTAGCGTCATCGCGCTTACGAATGGTTCGTACCTTCGATTATGTTGAATAGGTGCTGGATGTATTCGACCTCCGACCCTCGCAGGGAACCCTTGTCGATGAGCCTTAGTGGTGATAGGTCATTCGCGTGAATGAGTCCGGTGTCGCTCAGCTCGACGAGCGCGTGGAGTTGGCTCTCCCTGCAAATCATATCTGTTTCCGTGTTCACGGAAGACGAAAGGGTGATCGCAAGGACAGTGGCTTCGCTGTAATCGAATGAATTCAGCCAGTCCGTGATGGTTTCACAGGCGTCTTCTCTTTCCCTCGGATCGTCCGAAGTCAATCCTCTTGTAAGTGTGGCGAGTCGCTCATCGCCCACAGACATGATGGTGTCCTCTGGGGAAGTGGGGTATTGCTCTTGAGGTATCTGCTAGAGGCCGGGGAAGTCCTGCGGCCATGGTATATGGCTGGCGTTGGCTGCTCCCGGATCGTAGTTAGGGCTGGCGGGGTTGTGTACGTTTCGTGGGTGCAGATTGCCTAGGTGATCTTGGTATTTGCCGCCGTACTGGATGCGGTATGTTTCCCCCATGGCTGCATGTGAGCCAGCGGGTGCATTTCCATCTGGGCCATGAATTCGCAGCCGGACCGTCCGACCTTCAGAGTCGAGCCACTTGTATTCCAATCCGTATTGGGCTCCCCCGTTCGGATCTGGTTTGAGTTCTCGAACGCTTGCGTGGTCGGGTACAACGCTCATCGGGTCTCGGCCACGCATGTCCCACGGACCCGGACCCGTGCCCGGGGCATCTCCAGAAGGAGGGCAGGGGCCGAGGCCCAAGGGGTCAGACCAAGCGTGGGGGTTGTGGACGTAGGTTGCTGGGTTGGGGGCGGGGGTGAGGCCTAGGGGGTCGGGGGTGAGGTAGCGGGCGGAATGTGGGTCGTAGTAGCGGTGGAAATTGTAGTGGAGGCCGGTTTCGGGGTCGAAGTATTGGCCGGGGAAGCGGAGGGGTGTGTAGGCGGTGCTGTTGGTGGCC
>NZ_JAIWIH010000147.1:0-2008 GCF_052851135.1 Streptomyces sp. BRA346
CCTCGTCACCGGAAACCACCACCGACGTGGGCCCGTTCACCGCCGCGACCGCCACCCGCTCGCCCTCGGCAAACCCGCCGAGGATGTCGGCGACCTCGGACTCGGTGCCCTCGACCGCCGCCATCGCACCACCCGAGGGCAGCGCCTGCATCAACCGCGCACGACCCGCCACCAACCGCGCGGCATCGGCGAGATCGAACACGCCCGCTGCGTAGGCGGCGGCCAGCTCGCCGACCGAGTGGCCCAGCACCACGTCCGGGCGTACTCCCCAGGAACGCAGCAGGTCCACAACCGAAGCCTGAACAGCGAACAGCGCCGTCTGGGCATACCCCGTCCGGTCCAGCAGCCCCGCCTCTTCGGAGCCGTCGTCCGCGAACAGCACCTGCCGCACCGGGACCGGGAACTCGGCGGCGCCGTCGAGATCGGCGTCCATGTGGCCGCAGACCTCGTCCAGGGTCCTGGCGAACACCGGGAACTCGCCGTACAGCTCGCGGCCCATGCCGGGCCGCTGGCTGCCCTGGCCGGTGAACATCCACGCCGTACGCCCCTCGGCCGCCACACCGGACACCACGGAGGCATCACCATCGGCCAGCGCGGCCACGCCCGAGTGCAGGGTGGCGAAGTCGGCGCCGAGCACCACTGCCCGGTGTTCCAGCGCCGCCCGGGTCGTCGCGAGCGAAAGGCCCACATCCGCCGGGGAACGGTCGGGGCCCTCAGCGAGGAATGCCGCAAGTCGTGCCGCCTGGGCCCGCGTCGCTTGCGGGTTGCGGCCGGACAGCACCCACGGCACCACCGGCAGCCCCGCCGACGGCCGCTCCACGGCCACGGGCGGCTCGATCGCGGGAGCTTCCTCGGCCTCCTCGATGATGACGTGCGCGTTGGTCCCACTGATCCCGAACGACGAGACACCCGCCCGACGTGGCCGCTCACCGCGCGGCCACGCACGAGCCTCGGTCAGCAGCTCGACCGCACCGGACTCCCAGACCACGTGGGACGAGGGACGGTCGACGTACAAGGTCTTCGGCAGCTGCCCTTCCCTCAGCGCCATCACCATCTTGATCAATCCGGCCGCGCCGGCCGCGGCCTGGCTGTGCCCGATGTTCGACTTGATCGAGCCGAGCCACAGGGGATCCTGACCGTCACGGCCCTGGCCGTACGTCGCCAGCAGTGCCTGCGCCTCGATCGGGTCGCCGAGTGTGGTGCCGGTGCCGTGGGCCTCCACTGCGTCCACGTCGGAGGTCGAGAGGCGCGCGTTCGCCAGGGCCTGGCGGATGACACGCTGCTGGGAGGGGCCGTTCGGCGCGGTCAGGCCGTTGGAAGCACCGTCCTGGTTGACCGCGCTGCCGCGTATGACCGCGAGCACCGGGTGCCCCAGCCGCTCGGCCTCGGAGAGGCGTTCGAGCACCAGCACCCCGGCGCCCTCCGCCCATCCTGTGCCGTCCGCGGCGTCCGAGAAGGACTTGCACCGGCCGTCCCCGGCCAGCCCGCCCTGACGGGCGAACTCCAGGAAGATGCCCGGGGTAGCCATCACGGTGGCGCCTCCGGCGAGTGCCATCTCGCACTCGCCCGCCCGCAGCGCCTGGCACGCCAGGTGCAGGGCGACCAGGGACGACGAGCACGCGGTGTCCACCGACACCGCCGGGCCCTCCAGGCCCAGCACGTACGACAACCGGCCCGATGCGACGCTCGGCGTGCTGCCGGTGAGCAGATACCCGCCGGACTCGCCCTCGGGGTCGTGCATGGTCCCGCCGTACCCACTGCCCGAGATGCCGGAGAACACGCCGGTCTGGGAACCACGCAGGGATATCGGGTCGATGCCCGCCCGTTCCAGGGCCTCCCACGAGGTCTCCAGCAGCAGTCGCTGCTGCGGATCCATCGCCAGCGCCTCACGCGGGGAGATCCCGAACAACTCCGCATCGAACTCCGTGGCATCCGCGACGAACCCACCGACGGCCGCGATGTCGTCCAGCACCCGCGTGTCCCAGCCACGGTCCACCGGCAGCGGCGA
>NZ_JAIWIH010000148.1:0-2005 GCF_052851135.1 Streptomyces sp. BRA346
GCAGCCGGTGCTCACAGCGGTCAGCACCGTCACGGGTCGGCCGCTCGCAGATTCTGACTGGACGACCCCCGCCTACTGGGTCCGCCAGGTGCGCGAGCCGGTCCGCTTCCATGAAGCGCTCCGGACCGCCGCAGGCGAGCAGGGCGCGACCCGACTGCTCGAAATCGGTCCGGACCCCGTGCTGACCGCGCTCGCGCGGTCCGAAGGGTCCACTGCGGTTTCGGTGCTGCGCAAGGGGCGCGAAGAGGCCGACACCGTGCTGACCGCCGTGGCCGAGATGTTCGTACGGGGCGGCAAGGTGGACTGGTCCGCCGTCTTCGCCGGGACCGTTGCGCGACGAGTGGATCTGCCGACGTATGCGTTTCAGCGGCAGCGTTTTTGGATGGGGGCTGTCCGGCCGGGTACCGATGCGAGCGGCTTGGGTCTGGGTGCGGCGGGGCATCCGTTGTTGGGTGCTGCGGTTGCGGTGGCGGGTTCGGATGCGGTGTTGTTGACGTCGCGGTTGTCGGTGCGGTCGCATCCGTGGCTGGCTGATCACGTGGTGGCGGGTTCGGTGTTGGTGCCGGGCACTGCGTTCGTTGAGCTTGCGGTGCAGGCGGGTGACCGGGTCGGCTGCGGCCGTGTAGAGGAGTTGACCTTGCAGGCGCCGCTGGTCCTTCCGGAGGACGGCGCTGTTCAGGTGCAGCTCAGTGTTGATGCGCCGGAGCCCGGTGAGGAGCGGCGTTCGCTGCGGGTGTATGCGCGCCCGGAGGGTGCCTCGGCTGATCGGCCGTGGACGTTGCATGCCACTGGCACTGTCACGGTCGAGCCTGTCGTCGCCGACTGGGATCTGGGTGTGTGGCCGCCTGCCGGTGCGGAGCCGGTTGCGCTGGAGGGGCTGTATGAGCGGCTGGCCGGTGCGGGGTTGGTCTATGGGTCGGCGTTCCGGGGCTTGCGGAACGTGTGGGTGAGTGGCGGTGAGGTGTTCGTGGAGGCGGCCTTGCCGGAGGAGGTGGCTGCGGAGGCGTCGGCGTACGGTGTGCATCCGGCGCTGCTGGACACGGTGCTGCACGCCGTCGGGCTCCAGACTCCGGAGGTTGAGGGCGCGATGCTGCCGTTCCTCTGGTCCGGCGTGTCGCTGTTTGCCGTCGGTGTCTCGGCCGTACGGGTGCGGCTGTCGCCGCGAGGATCCGGCGAGTACAGGCTGCGCGTGGCCGACGCCGCTGGTCAGCCGGTGGCCGACATCGACTCGCTGGTACTGCGACCGGTTACCGCAGCAGACCTCGCCCGGGCGGGTTCTGCGCCCACGGAGGATCTGTTCCGGCTGGACTGGGTTTCGGCGTCGGCTCCGGCCGAGCCGGGCGACCTCGGCGACTGGGCCGTCCTCGGCACCGATGCGCAGGTCGAGGACGGGTGGCGTGCCGCCGGTGTCGCGGTGACGAACTACCAGGACTTGGGAGCGCTGACCGCTGCCGTGGCCGGGGGCGCTTCGGTTCCCGGCACCGTGGTCCTGCCGGTGGCGGCGAATCCTGGTGATCTCATTGGTGGGGTTGCTGGTGTGCTGGCGGCGATGCGGACGTGGCTGGCTGAGAAGTGTCTGGAGGATTCGCGCTTGGTGGTGTCGACCACGGGCGCGGTCGCGCTGGATGCTGCCGACGCGAGTGAACTGGACCTCGCGAGTGCGGGCGTATGGGGTCTGGTGCGGTCGGCGATCAGCGAGCACCCGGGCCGATTCGCGCTGGCCGATGTGGATGGCGAGCCGGACTCCTACCGGGCTCTGGCGGTGTACGCGGCCGAATCCGACGAGAGCCAGTTCGCGGTGCGCGAGGGGCGGGTCCGCCTGCCCCGGATCGTACGGATGACCGTTCCCGCCGCGGACGAGGGCGTCCCGGCGACACCCTGGGACAAGGGCACGGTGCTGGTGACTGGTGGTACGGGTGGTTTGGGTGCGGTGGTGGCTCGGCATCTGGTGGTCGTGCATGGTGTTCGTGATCTGCTGCTGCTTTCGCGGCGTGGTGTCGGGGCG
>NZ_JAIWIH010000149.1:0-1965 GCF_052851135.1 Streptomyces sp. BRA346
CTCCTCGGCGTGGAACGCGTCGGCCGCAACGACGACTTCTTCGAACTCGGCGGCCACTCCCTCCTCGCCGTCTCCCTGGTCGAGCGCATGCGCGAAGCCGGACTCACCTGCGACATCCGCGCCGTCTTCACCACCCCCACCATCACCGGACTCGCCACCGCAGTCGGAGCAGGTGGAGGACGTACGGACCTTGTCGTGCCCCCGAACGCCATCCCGGCGGACGCCGAGGTCATCACCCCCGACATGCTGCCGCTGGTCGAGCTGACCCAAGAGCACATCGACACGGTGACCGCCTCGGTGTCGGGTGGCGCGAGCAACGTGCAGGACATCTACCCGCTCGGGCCGCTCCAGGAAGGCATCTTCTTCCACCACCTCATGGGCGGCGAAGGCGACGCCTACCTGCTGTCGAGCGTGTCGGCCGTGCCCTCACGAGAATGGGTCGGCGAGATCACCGACGCGCTCCAGACCGTCGTGAACCGTCACGACATCTTGCGTACCGCCGTCGTCTGGGAAGGACTCCCGCAACCCCTCCAGGTGGTGTGGTGCCACACCGACCTGCCCGTTGAGGAAGTCACCCTCGACGGCGACGAGGACGCGGCCACCCAGCTGCTCACCCGCTACGACCCGCGCCGCTACCGGATGGATCTGCGCGCGGCGCCCCTGCTGCGCGTGGTCACGGCGTACGACGCGGCACGTGACCGGTGGCTGGTGATGATGCTGATGCATCACCTGGTGGGCGACCACACCACGCTGGAGATGTTGCAGGAGGAGGTCGGGACGGTGCTGGCCGGGCGAGCCAGTGCGTTGCCGGAGCCGGTGCCCTACCGCAATGCGGTGGCCCAGGCCGTGCTGGGCACCAGCCGTGAAGAACACGAGAAGTTCTTCACCGAACAGCTCGGCGACATCGACGAGCCGACCGCGCCCTACGGCATCCTCGACGTCCGCGGCGATGGCACCGGAATAGCCGAGGCGCATGCCGCCATCGAGCGGGAATTGGCTGAGACGATCCGGGAGCAGGCCCGCCAGGCGGGGGTCTCACCGGCGAGCATGTGCCATCTGGCGTGGAGCATGGTCCTGTCCCGGCTCACCGGCCGCTCGGACGTGGTCTTCGGCACGGTGCTCTTCGGGCGCATGCAAGCCGGTGCGGGCGCGGAACGCGGCCTCGGGCTGTTCATCAACACCCTCCCGATACGCGTCGACGTCGATGCGCGAGGTGTGCTGGACGCGGTCCGCGACACCCATGGGCTCCTGGCCCAGGTGCTGCGTCACGAACACGCCCCGCTCGTCCTCGCCCAGGGATGCAGCCAGGTCCCACCGGGCTCGCCCCTGTTCACCAGCCTCTTCAACTACCGGCACAGCACCCCGGCAGATCCGGCCACGACCGATACGGCGATGTCGGGATTCGAGGTGCTGCACAACGAGGAGCGCACCAACTACCCGGTCGTGGTCTCGGTGGACGACCTCGGCGCCGACGACACCGGTTTCGCCATCACGGCCCAAGTGGACGACCGGCTGGACCCGGAGCGCGTCTGTGTGCTGTTGACGGCCGCATTGCGGGAGTTGACCGGCCTGCTGGCGACCGATCCGAAGGGGTCGGTGGCGGACGTGGAGGTGCTGCCCGCGCTCGAACGGACGCTGGTGGTCGAGGACTTCAACGCGACCGAGGTGCCGCTCGATGCGGCGGCGCGGGTGCACGGGCTGTTCGAGGCACAAGCGAAGGCGACACCGGACGCGGTGGCGGTCGTCCACGGCGATACGCATCTCACGTACCAGGACCTGAACGCGAAGGCCAACCAGATCGCCCACCGCCTGCGGTCTGTAGGGGTGGGCCCGGACGTACGGGTCGGCATCTGCGCCCAGCGTGGCGTGCCGCTGCTGGCGGCGATGCTGGGCGTGCTCAAGGCGGGCGGCGCGTACGTACCGCTGGACCCGTCGTATCCGGCGGAGCGGCTGGCGTTCATGCTC
>NZ_JAIWIH010000150.1:0-1959 GCF_052851135.1 Streptomyces sp. BRA346
AGCACCACGGTGTCCGGGACGGGGGAACCGTCATCCAGCGCGGCGGTCAGCGCGGCCAGATCGGCATAACCGGTCACCGGAACACCCGCGTCGCGCCACTCATCGGTGTCGGCGAGTACGGCCCAGGCAGCACCCGATCCGCCGGGTTCGCCGGGAGCGGGGGCCGGGGCGGGTGCAGGGATCCAGCCGAGGCGGAACAGGCTGTCCCGATGCGGGGAGTTCGCCGTGGCCAGGTCCGCGGTCGACACCGGCCGCAATACCAGCGACTCCACCTCGGCCACCGGAGCACCCGTAGCGTCGGCGATCTGCAGGGCGACCTCGCCGGACCTCCCCACGGACAGCCGCACCCGCACCGCGGCCGCACCGACCGCCGACAACGACACACCCGACCACGAGAACGGCAGCGCCGCTCCCTCGCCGGCCTGGTCCCCCACTCCCAAGGCATGCAACACGGAGTCGAGCAGTGCCGGGTGCAGACCGAAATCGGCCGCATCACCGGACAGCGACTCGGGCAGAGCCGCCTCTACGAACAGGTCCTCGCCGTGCCGCCAGACCTCCCGCAGGCCACGGAAGGCCGGACCGTACACCAGGCCACCACCGGCGAGCCGTTCGTACAAGCCCTCCACCGGAACCTGCTCCGCACCGGCAGGCGGCCACACGGCCAGGTCCCAATCCGCGACAGTCCCACCAGAGATGAGAGTCCCCGTGGCATGCAGAGTCCACGGCTCCTCGGCCGCCGCATCTTCGGGGCGCGAGTAGACGCGCACTGCGCGTCGGCCCTCCTCCGTGCCCCCGGTACTGTCGATGCTGAGCTGCACCTGCAGCGCGCCCTGCTCCGGCAGCACCAGCGGCGCCTGCAGAGTCAGTTCCTCGACCCGCTCGCAGCCGACCCGCTCACCGGCCTGCACCGCAAGCTCAACGAACATCGTGCCCGGCACCAGCACCGAGCCCGCCACGGCGTGATCAGCCAGCCACGGGTGCGAGGAGACCGAGAGCCGCCCGGTCAGCAGCACCGCGTCCGATCCGGCCACGGTCACCGCCGCGCCAAGCATGGGGTGCTCGGCCGCGCCCAGGCCCAAGCCACGAGCGTCGGTGACCGGCCGGGAAGCCTCGAGCCAGTACCGCTGCCGCTGGAATGCGTACGTCGGCAGGCCCACCCGTCGCGCGCCCGTCCCGGCGAAGACTGCCGCCCAGTCGACCTTCGCGCCACGCACGAACACCTCGGCCACGGCACCCAACACGGTTTCGGCTTCAGCGCGCCCCTTACGCAGGGCCGACACCACGATCACGTCCGAGGCCGCCTTGGCCAGCGCGGTCAGTACCGGGTCGGGTCCGACCTCCAGCAGCCGACTGACACTCTGTGTACCGGTGGCGGTCTCAAGAGAGTCGTGGAAGCGGACCGGCCGGCGGACCTGATCCACCCAGTAGTCAGCCGTCGCCCAGTCCTCTTCACCGACCGGCTCACCAGTGACCGTGCTGACGGCCGGAAGCACCGGCTGCCGGTAGGTGACGCTCGCGGCGACCTCGGCGAACTCCGTCAGCATCGGCTCCATCAACGGCGAGTGAAAGGCGTGGCTGACGCGCAGCCGCGACACCCGGCGGCCCCGCTCCCGCGCGACCGCCATCACCCGCTCGACCGCGTCCTCGTCACCGGAGACGACCACCGCGGTCGGCCCGTTCACCGCCGCGACCGTGGCCCGCTCCCCGTCAGGAACCCCGCCGAGGATGTCGGCGACCTCGGCCTCGGTGCCCTCGACCGCCGCCATCGCACCACCCGAAGGCAGCCCCTGCATCAGCCGCGCACGACCCGCCACCAACCGCGCGGCATCCCCCAGCTCGAACACACCCGCCACATAGGCTGCCACGAACTCACCGATCGAGTGGCCCAGCACCACATCCGGACCCATGCCCCACGACCGCAGCAACTCCACCAGCGCCACCTGCACCGCGAACAACGCC
>NZ_JAIWIH010000151.1:0-1886 GCF_052851135.1 Streptomyces sp. BRA346
GGCCTCGCGCGGCGAGATACCGAAGAACGCCGGATCGAAGTCGGCGACGTCGTAGAGGAAACCGCCCTCGCGCGTGTACGAGGTGCCCTGACGGTCCGGATCCGGGTCGTACAGCCCCGCCAGGTCCCAGCCACGGTCGGCCGGGAACTCCGCGATGGCGTCCCCGCCCGCCGTGAGCAGCTGCCACAGCTCCTCCGGCGTCCGCACCCCACCCGGGAAACGGCAGCTCATCGCCACGATCGCGATCGGATCGTCATCGACGGCCACGGCCACATCGCCGCCCTGGACGGTGGCGGTCCGGGTGCCGATCAGCTCCGTGTGCAGATGCTCGGCGAGGGCGGCCGCCGACGGGTAGTCGTAGATGAGCGTGACGGGCAGCCGCAGATCGGTCGCGGCGCCGAGCCGGTTGCGGAGTTCGACGGCCGCGAGCGAGTCGAAGCCCAGCTCCTTGAAGGCGCGCCCGGCTTCGACGGCCTCGGCCCCGTCATGACCCAGCACCGCCGCGACGTGCGTACGCACCAGGTCCAGCAGCGCGCGGTCCTGCTCGGCCCGCGGGAGGCCGCTGAGCCGCTCCCCCAGGGGAGAGGCGGTGTCGGCGTCGGTGATCACGCGCCCGGTGTCCGGGCCGTTCGCGGACTGCGGTGCGGCGGTCTCCGGCAGGTCGGCGATCAGCGGGCTCGGCCGTACGGCGGTGAGGGTTCCGACGAAGCGGTCCCAGTCGATGTCCGCGACCGTCACGGCCGTGTCGCCGTGGTCGAGCGCCTGCCGAAGCGCGGTCAGCGCCAGCTCAGGCGCCATCGGCGGCAGGCCCTCGCGCCGCATACGCCGCCCCAGCGCATGGTCCGCGGCCATTCCACCGTCGGCCCAGGGACCCCACGCGATCGACGTGGCGGGCAAGCCCTGGGCGCGCCGCCGCTCGGCGAGCGCGTCCAGGTAGGCGTTGGCGGCCGCGTAGTTGCCCTGACCGGCCGCACCCACCGATCCGGTGATCGAGGAGAAGAGCACGAACGCCGACAGGTCCAGGGCACGCGTCAGCTCGTCCAGGTGGTGCGCGGCGTCGACCTTCGCGCGGAGCACCGAGGCGAACCGCTCGGGCGTGAGCGAGTCCAGTACGCCGTCGTCCAGCACGCCGGCGGTGTGGATGACGGCGGTCAGCGGCAGCTCCTCCGGCAGCGACGCCAGCAACTCCGCCAGCGCATCCCGGTCGGCCACATCACAGGCCGCCACCGTCACCCGGGCACCCGACGCCGACAGCTCGTCCCGCAGCTCGACCGCACCCGGAGCGTCCGGACCACGACGGCTGCTCAACACCACATGCTCGGCCCCACTCGCCACCAGCCACCGCGCCACCCGCGCACCCAACGCCCCCGTACCACCCGTGACCAGAACGGACCCACCACCGGGCCGCCACGAACCACCCGACGACGCGGACCCCGAGGCCCGTACGAGACGACGCCCGAAGACCCCCGACGCCCGCACCGCGACCTGATCCTCGCCGCCACCACCGGCCAGCACCCCGGCCAGCCGCGACAGCGCACGCTCATCCACCGTCTCCGGCAGATCAACCAGCCCACCCCAGCGCTCCGGCAGCTCCAACGCCGCCACCCGGCCCAGACCCCACACCAACGTCTGGTCCGGGCACACCGCACCGTCCGAACGCCCCACCGACACCGCACCGCGCGTCGCCACCCACAACGGCGCACCCACACCCGCATCACCCAACGCCTGCGTCAGCACGGCCGTACGCAGCAGACCGGCGTCACCCTCGACCGCCAGCAGCGAGACCACACCCGCGACCGACGCACCCACGACCGACGCACGCAGCTGCTCGGCCACCGCGCCCCGGTCATCCCCGACAGCCAGCTCGACGAGCCGCACATCGACGC
>NZ_JAIWIH010000152.1:0-1877 GCF_052851135.1 Streptomyces sp. BRA346
GGCCTCGCGCGGCGAGATACCGAAGAACGCCGGATCGAAGTCGGCGACGTCGTAGAGGAAACCGCCCTCGCGCGTGTACGAGGTGCCCTGACGGTCCGGGTCCGGGTCGTACAGCCCCGCCAGGTCCCAGCCACGGTCCGCCGGGAAATCGGCTATCGCGTCCCCGCCCGCCGTGAGCAGCTGCCACAGCTCCTCCGGCGTCCGCACCCCGCCCGGGAAACGGCAGCTCATCGCCACGATCGCGATCGGATCGTCGGCCACCGCGAGCTGCGGCGTGGCGGTGCCGCCGGTCGTCGTCGCGTCGGCGCCCAGCAGTTCCGTCCGCAGGTGGTCGGCCAGCGCGGTGGCGTTGGGGTAGTCGTAGATGAGGGTGGCGGGGAGCCGCAGACCGGTGGCCGCGTTCAGCCGGTTGCGGAGTTCGACGGCGGTGAGCGAGTCGAAGCCCAGCTCCTTGAACGCACGCCCCGCCACGACCGCGTCGGCCTCGACGTGGCCCAGCACGGCCGCGACCTGCGTACGGACGAGCTCCAGCACCGCCTGGGCGCGCTCGGTCCCGGTCAGGCCGGACAGCCGCTCCGCGAGTGTGCCGGTCCCGGCCCCGGTGGCGGTCGGGCGTTCGGCGGCGGCCGGTGCGGGCCGCGCGGCGGCCAGCTCGCCGAACAGCGCGCTGGGCCGTACGGCGGTGAACTCCTCGAGGAAACGGTCCCAGTCGATGTCCGCGACCGTCACGGCCGTGTCGCCGTGGTCGAGCGCCTGCCGAAGCGCGGTCAGCGCCAGCTCAGGCGCCATCGGCGGCACGCCGTCGCGACGCATGCGCCGCTCCAGCGCGTCGTCGGCTGCCATGCCGCCATCGGCCCAGGGGCCCCAGGCGATCGAGGTGGCGGGCAAGCCCTGGGCGCGCCGCTGCTCGGCGAGCGCGTCCAGGTAGGCGTTGGCGGCCGCGTAGGTGCCCTGGCCGGGCGCGCCGACCGTCGCGGCGAGGGAGGAGAAGAGGACGAACGCGGAGAGGTCCAGGTCGCGGGTCAGCTCGTGGAGGTTCTGCGCGGACGCGGCCTTGGCGCGCAGCACCCGTTCCATGCGCCCGGCGTCCAGCCCGTCCACGACGCCGTCGTCCAGCACACCTGCGGTGTGGATGACGGCGGTCAGCGGCAGCTCCTCCGGCAGCGACGCCAGCAACTCCGCCAGCGCATCCCGGTCGGCCACATCACACGCCGCCACGGTCACCCGGGCGCCCGACGCCGACAGCTCGTCCCGCAGCTCGGCCGCACCCGGAGCGTCCGGACCACGACGGCTGCTCAACACCACATGCTCGGCGCCACTCGCCACCAGCCAGCGGGCCACCCGCGCGCCCAGGGCGCCCGTACCGCCCGTGACCAGAACGGACCCCGCGCTCGGCCGCCACGAACCACCCGACGACGCGGGCCCCGAGGCCCGTACGAGACGGCGTCCGAAGACCCCCGAGCCGCGCACCGCGACCTGGTCCTCGCCGCCATCACCGGCCAGCACTCCCGCGAGCCGCGCGAGCGCACGCTCATCCGCCGTCTCCGGCAGATCAACCAGCCCGCCCCACCGCTCCGGCAGCTCCAACGCCGCCACCCGGCCCAGACCCCACACCAACGCCTGGTCCGGGCACACCGCGCCATCCGAACGCCCCACCGACACCGCACCACGCGTCGCCACCCACAACGGCGCACCCACACCCGCATCGCCCAACGCCTGCGTCAGCACGGCCGTACGCAGCAGACCGGCGTCACCCTCGACCGCCAGCAGCGACACCGCACCCGCGACCGACGCACCCACGACCGACGCACGCAGCTGCTCGGCCACCGCGCCCCGGTCATCCCCGACAGCCAGCTCGACGAGCCGCACATCGACGC
>NZ_JAIWIH010000153.1:0-1831 GCF_052851135.1 Streptomyces sp. BRA346
GCACCAGTGAAGCAGACCCGGTGAGCCCCGGCGAGCGGCACCTTCGCAGACCCGGCGAGCAGACCCGGCGCGCTGACCTCGACATCCCACACGGCCACGGCCCCCGAGAGGCCGCGCCGTCCGATCAACCCGATGCGACAGGGAGAACCCGCAGTGCCCACCCAGACTCAGCAGACCACCGGCCCGGCCGCCCAGCAGCAGGGCACGCACCACTTCGTCCTGACCCTCCAGATGCCGCAGCCCGAACGGGGCTACATCACCGCCACGTTCACCAGCACCGTCACGCCCGGTCCCGGCGAGACCCGGGCCGACGTCTACGAGGTGCTGCGCGAACAGATCACCCGCGCGCACCCGCACTTGGAGCGGGCCAACGTCATGTTCTTCTCGCTGGAGCGCAACCAGCTCTGAGCGGCGAGCACGGACTGATTCACCCGGCGCGGCCCCATGTGGCCTGGCAGCTCGTGGGCCGCGCCGGTCCCCTTCCCGATGCTTCGAGTTGGAGGACTCCAGCATGACCGAGACCAGTACGGAAGCGGTAGCGGGCCCACAGGCCGCTGTCGCGCCGCCGGTCGAGAAACCGCCCGAGCCGACACCGCCCCCGGCCCCGAGCGCGTCTGGTGTGGAGCACACGCCGGGTGGGTGGCCGGTGGTGCCGCTGGCGCTGACCGGCACGAACACCACCATCGGCGCGGTCGCGTCCGCCGGTTTGGCCGGTGGTCCGGTCGGCGCTGCGGCTGCTGCGGCTGGCGCCCTGCTTGTGGGCGGCATCGCGGTCGCCCGCTCCAGCCGGAAGGACAAGGCCAACGCCCCCCGCTCCAGCAGCCATATGAACGCGCCGGTCAAGCCTGGCGGGCGCGGTCACCGGCCGGGAAGTCCGGGCAGGATTCCCGGGCTGGGTCGCGGTGCTGGCCGTGGCGGGGCGGCATCCGGCACCCGCGGTGGCCGAGGACCGTCGAAGTGGTCCCGCCAGCACGAGCGTTCGGCCGCTGCCTTCAGCGGTGCCGGAGCGCTCCGCAAGACTTCGCCTGTCAGCGGTACCGGCCGGAAGCACAACGACGGCGCCACGCCGCGATCCGGGTTCGGTGCGGGCAGCCGCGGCGATGCCGGACGCGTCGGCCAGGTGCGGGCGCTGCGTCAGGCTCGACGCGATCAGGCCCCGACGCGGGGTGCTGCCCGCCGGGAGACGACGCAGGCGCGGCGGGATGTGGCCGATGCCCGGCGCGCCGCCAAGGCCGCTGCCCGAACCAACACAGCGGGATCGCGGGGCACGTTCGGGCGGGCTGCGGCGCGGGGTGCGGGCTGGGCCGGGCGGGCGCGGGACACGGCCGTCAACCGGGCCCGCGCTGCGCGGGACCGCCGCACCCGAGACCGGCTCGACGGCGCCCGGAGTGCGGTGCGCCATGCTCCGGCCCGCCGCCGTGCCCGGTCGGCACTGTGGCGGTCCGCGGCCCGCATGCACGGTCGTCGTCTGCTGGCCGCCGCCCTGGCCGCCCCGCTCGGGGCGCTGGGGATGCTGACCACGCCGTTGGGGCGCAAGCTCGGCTGGGCCTGGCTCCAGCACCCCGGACGGCGCCTGTACCGGCGGCTGACGCACTCCGCCCGCCAGGCGCGGGACGAGCGCGATGAGCAGATCCGCCAGCAGCTGGCCGACGAGGAGGCCGAGGCTGACGCGGCAGCCGAGCAGGACCCGAACGAGATCGGGGACCGCGTCGAGCGGCCCACCCACCTGGTTCCCAGCACCACCACCCCGTCTGACCTGGAGGTCATTGACGTGTCCGGTTTCAAGTTCGCTGAGGCCGCTGCCGAGATGGAGAACGCGGCCCGCTCCTAC
>NZ_JAIWIH010000154.1:0-1826 GCF_052851135.1 Streptomyces sp. BRA346
GTAGGAGCGGGCCGCGTTCTCCATCTCGGCAGCGGCCTCAGCGAACTTGAAACCGGACACGTCAATGACCTCCAGGTCAGACGGGGTGGTGGTGCTGGGCACCAGGTGCGTGGGCCGCTCTACGCGGTCCCCGATCTCGTTCGGGTCCTGCTCGGCTGCCGCGTCGGCCTCGGCCTCATCGGCGACCAGCTGCTGCCGGATCTGCTCATCCCGCTCGTCCCGCGCCTGGCGGGCGGAGTGCGTCAGGCGCCGGTACAGGCGCCGTCCGGGGTGCTGGAGCCAGGCCCAGCCGAGCTTGCGCCCCAACGGCGTGGTCAGCATCCCCAGCACACCGAGCGGGGCGGCCAGGGCAGCGGCCAGCAGACGACGACCGTGCATGCGGGCCGCGGACCGCCACAGCGCCGACCGGGCCCGGCGGCGGGCCGGAGCATGGCGCACCGCATTCCGGGCGCCCTCCAGCCGTCCGCGGGTGCGGCGGTCCTGCGCGGCGCGGGCCCGGTTCACGGCCGTGTCCCGCGCCCGCCCGGCCCAGCCCGCACCCTTCGACGCAGCCCGGCCCAACGCGCCCCGCGATCCCGCGGTGTTGGTGCGGGCCGCGGCCTTGGCCGCGCGCCGGGCATCGGCCACATCCCGCCGCGCCTGCGTCGTCTCCCGGCGGGCAGCACCCCGGGTCGGGGCCTGCTCGCGTCGAGCCTGACGCAGCGCCCGCACCTGGCCGACGCGTCCGGCATCGCCGCGGCTGCCCGCATCGAACCCGGATCGGGCCGTGGCACCGCCGCTGTGCTTCCGGCCGGTACCGCTGGAAGGGGAAGCCTTGCGGAGCGCTCCGGCACCGCTGGAGGCAGCGGCCCAACGCCCCTGCTGGCGGGACGACTTCGACGGTCCTCGGCCGCCGCGGGTTCCGGATGCCGCCCCGCCACGGCCAGAGCCGCGACCCAGCGCGGGAATTCTGCCGGCACTTCGCGAGCGGTGACCGCGCCCGCCGGGCTTGACCGGCGCGTTCGTACGGCTGGTGGAGCGGGGGGCGTTGGCCTTGTCCTTCCGGCTGGTGCGGGCGGCCGCGATGCCGCCCACGAGCAGGGCGCCAGCCGCAGCAGCCGTGGCGCCGACCGGGCCACCGGCCAAACCGGCGGACGCGACCGCGCCGATGGTGGTGTTCGTGCCGGTCAGCGCAAGCGGCACCACCGGCCACCCGCCCGGCGTGTGCTCCACACCAGACGCGCTCGGGGCCGGGGTCGGTGTCGGCTCGGGCGGTTTCTCGACCGGCGGCGCGACAGCGGCCTGTGGGCCCGCTACCGCTTCCGTAGTGGTCTCGGTCATGCTGGAGTCCTCCAACTCGAAGGATCGGGAAGGGGACCGGCGCGGCCCACGAGCTGCCAGGCCGCATGGGGCCGCGCCGGGAGAATCGGTTCGTGCTCGCCGCTCAGAGCTGGTTGGGCTCCAGCGAGAAGAACATGACGTTGGCCCGTTCCAGGTGCGGGTGCGCGCGGGTGATCTGTTCGCGCAGCACCTCGTAGACGTCGGCCCGGGTGTCGTCGGGACCGGGCGTGACGGTGCTGGTGAACGTGGCGGTGATGTAGCCCCGTTCGGGCTGCGGCATCTGGAGGGTCAGGACGAAGTGGTGCGAGCCCTGCTGCTGAGCGGCCGGACCGGTGGTCTGCTGAGTATGGGTGGTCACTGCGGGTTCTCCCTGTCGCATCGGGTTGATCGAGGGGCACGCGGCCTGTCGTGGCCGTGTGGGATGTCGAGGTCAGCGCGCCGGGTCTGCTCGCCGGGTCTGCGAAGGTGCCGCTCGCCGGGGCTCACCGGGTCTGCTTCACTGGTGC
>NZ_JAIWIH010000155.1:0-1809 GCF_052851135.1 Streptomyces sp. BRA346
CCGACGCGGACGTCGGGGCCGACGCCTACCGTCCGGAGGCGGTGGGCGACCTGGTTGGCCTTCGCGTTCAGTTCCCGGTAGGTGACCTGCGTATCGCCGCCGTGTATGACGGCGATCGCGTCGGGGTTCGCCTTCGCGTGTGCTGCGAACAGCTTGTGCACCCGCGCGGTCGGGTCGAACGGCGCCTCCGTGGCGTTGAACCCCTCGACCACCAGCGCCCGTTCCACCGCAGGCAGGGCCTCCACGGCGGACACCGGGGCGGCCGGGTCATCGGCCAGTGCCTCGGTCAGCTCTTGCAGCGCGGCTGTCAGCATCCCGCAGACACGGTCCGGGTCGAGCCGGTCGTCGACCTGGGCCGTGATGGCGAAACCGGCGTCCTCCGAACCGAGGTCGTCGACCGAGACCACGACGGGGTAGTTGGTGCGCTCCTCGCTGTGCAGCACCTGGAGCCCGGACAGCGCCGCTCCGGTCGCGTTCGGGTCCGCCGGGGCACTGTGCCGGTAGTTGAGCAGGCTGGTGAACAAGGGAAGTCCGGTCGGGACCTGGCTGCATCCCTGGGCGAGCACGAGCGGGGCGTGTTCGTGGCGCAGCACCTCGGCGAGCAGCCCATGGGTGTCCCGGACCGCGTCGAGCGCACCCTGGGCGCCGACGCCGACGCGTATCGGGAGGGTGTTGATGAACAGTCCGAGGCCGCGTTCCGCACCGGCTCCGGCCTGCATGCGGCCGAACACGACCGTGCCGAAGACCACGTCCGAGCGGCCGGTGAGCCGGGACAGGACCAGGCTCCACGCGAGGTGGCACACGCTCGCCGGTGACACACCCGCACGGCGGGCCTGCTCCCGGATCGCGCCGGCCAGCTCGGCTTCCACCGCTACCTGTGCCTCGGCCACCGCGGTGCCGTCGCCGCGGACGTCGAGCAGGCCGTACGGTGCGGTCGGCTCGTCCACCTCGCCCAGCAGGCCGGTGAAGAACTCCTCGTGCTCCTCACGGCTGGTGCCCAGCACGGCCTGGGCCACCACGTTGCGGTACGGAACGGGCTCCGGCAGCGCACCGGTGCCGGTCAGCAGCGCGCCGATCTCCTCCTGCACCACGTCCAGCGTGGTGTGGTCGCCGACCAGGTGGTGCATCAGCACCAGCAGCAGCCATCGGTCGTTCGGCTCGTCATACGCCGTGACCACGCGCAGCAGCGGCGCCGTGCCCAGGTCCATATGGAACCGGCGTGGGTCGTAGAGTGCCAGCAATGCGGCGGTCGCGTCCCCGTCGCCGTCGAGAGTCACTTCCTCGACCGGCAGCTCGGTCCGCCGCCACACCACCTGGACGGGGTGCGGGAGTCCTTCCCAGACCACCGATGTCCGCAGGATGTCGTGGCGGTCCACCACCGTCTGTAGGGCGTCGGCGAACTCGTCGACCCATTCCCGTGACGGCACCGCGGACACGCTCGACAGCAGGTACGCGTCGCCCTCGTCCCCCATGAGGTGGTGGAAGAAGATGCCTTCCTGGAGCGGCCCGAGCGGATAGATGTCCTGCACGTTCCCGGCTCCGCCGGGGACCGTGGACACGACCTGGGTGATCTGGTCCTCGGTCAGCTTGACCAGCGGCAGCATGGCGGGCGTGATGGCGTCGGCATCGGCCGGGATCGCGTTCGGCGGGACCACGAGGTCTGCGCCGCCACCCGCCGCGATGGCGGTGGCCAGTCCGGCAACGGTGGGCGTGGTGAATACGGCGCGGACGTCGCAGGACAGCTTGGCTTCGCGCATGCGCTCGACCAGGGAGACGGCGAGGAGGGAGTGGCCGCCGAGTTCGAAGAAG
>NZ_JAIWIH010000156.1:0-1804 GCF_052851135.1 Streptomyces sp. BRA346
GATGGTGCTGATGCACCACCTGATCGGCGACCACACCACGCTCGACGTGGTGCAGAAGGAAATCGGCACCCTGCTGACCGGCCACGCCGCTGCCCTGCCGGAGCCCGTGCCGTACCGCAACGTCGTGGCCCAAGCGGTCCTCGGCACCAGCCGTGAAGAACACGAGAAGTTCTTCACCGGCCTGCTGGGCGAAGTGGACGAGCCGACCGCCCCGTACGGCCTGCTCGACGTCCGCGGCGATGGCACCGGCATCGCCGAGGCACACGTCGACGTGGACCCTGCCCTGGCCCGCACGGTCCGGGAGCGGGCCCGCCAGGCGGGGGTGTCCCCGGCGAGTGTGTGCCACCTGGCGTGGAGCATGGTCCTGTCCCGGCTCACCGGCCGCTCGGACGTGGTCTTCGGCACGGTGATGTTCGGCCGTATGCAGGCCGGAACCGGTGCGGATCGTGGTCTGGGGCTGTTCATCAACACCCTGCCGGTACGCGTCGATGTCGGCGCCCGAGGTGTGCTGGACGCGGTCCGGGACACCCATGGCCTCCTGGCCGAGGTGCTGCGCCACGAACACGCCCCGCTCGTGCTCGCCCAAGGTTGCAGCCAGGTCCCGGCGGGACTTCCGCTGTTCACCAGCCTGCTCAACTACCGGCACAGCGCCCCGGCGGACCCGGCCGCGGCCGACGCGGCGATGTCCGGGGTCGAGGTGCTGCACAGCGAGGAGCGCACCAACTACCCCGTCGTGGTCTCGGTCGACGACCTTGGTGTCGGGGATGCCGGATTCGGCATCACGGCCCAAGTGGATGACCGACTCGACCCGGAGCGGGTGTGCGGGCTGCTGACGGCCGCGTTGCGGGAGCTGACCGAGGCGATGGGCGACGCTCCGGCTCTGCCGGTATCCGACGTGGATGTGGTCCCTGCGGCGGAGCGTGCGCAGCTGGTCGACGGGTTCAACCCCACCGATTCCTCAGCCGATCCCGAGCGCTGCCTGCACGAGATCTTCGAGGCACAGGCCGCTGCGACCCCCGACGCAGTCGCGGTCGTCCACCGCGATACGCGGGTCACCTATCGGGAGCTGAACGAGCAGGCGAACCGGATCGCGCACCGACTGCGCTCGGAGGGCGTGAGCCCTGGTGCACGGGTCGGGATCTGCGCCGAGCGGGGCGTGGGGCTGCTGGCGGCCGTCGTGGGTGTGCTGAAGGCGGGTGGCGCGTATGTGCCGCTGGACCCGTCGTACCCGGCCGAGCGCGTGGCGTTCATGCTCGCCGACGCCCAGCCCGTCGTGGTCCTCACCGACGGCACCGATGCGGCAGCCCTGATCCAGACCACCGCCCCCGCCGATCTTGTGGTGTGGGACCTGGCCACGGACTTCACGGACGCCCCGGTCAACAATGTCCCCGTAGCGGTCTCCCCCGCGGACGTGGCCTACGTCATCTACACCTCAGGATCCACCGGGACCCCGAAGGGCGTGCTGGTCGAGCACCGCCAGGTGGCCCGCCTGTTCACCTCGACAGACGAATGGTTCGGCTTCGGACCCTCCGACGTCTGGGCGCTGTGCCACTCCTACGCCTTCGACTTCTCGGTATGGGAAATCTGGGGCGCCCTCCTCCACGGCGGCCAACTCCTCGTCGTCCCCAGCGATGTGGTCCGGGCACCGGACGAGCTCTGGCAGCTGGTGTGCTCGGCCGGGGTGACCGTGCTGTGCCAGACCCCGGGAGCCTTCACCCGCCTCACCGACGCCCGCCTCCGCACCCCCGACACCCAAGACCAGCTCCGCTTCGTCATCTTCGGCGGAGAAGCACTGGAAGTCGCC
>NZ_JAIWIH010000157.1:0-1735 GCF_052851135.1 Streptomyces sp. BRA346
GTCGCTGGCGGTGGCTGATGGTGCGGGTCGTGCCGTGCTGTCGGTGGACTCGCTGGTGCTGCGGCCCGTGTCGGCCGAGCAGATCAGCGGTGCGCGGGGTGGCCGCCAGGACTCGCTGTACCGCCTGGACTGGGTCGGCCTGCCCGCCACCGTGTCCTCCGCTCCCGTACCGACCGCCCGCTGGGCTGTGCTCGGCTCGGGAGACCTTGGGCTCGGGGCGGTCGGTGCCGACATCGCCACGTACGCGGATCTGACGGAGCTGACCCAGGCGGTCGCCACCGGGGCGCCGGAACTTGTCTTCGTGTCGCCCACCGTGGGCAGTGGCAAGGACGTCGCCGAGGCGACACACCGGGCCACGGCCGACGTTCTGGCGCTGGTCCAGGCGTGGCTGGGCGACGAGCGGTTCGCGGATGCGCGGCTGGTCGTCCTCACCTCGGGCGCCGTAGCCGCCGGGGCGGACGAGACGGTGACCGACCTGGCGCAGGCCGCCGTGTGGGGTCTGCTGCGCTCGGCGCAGGCGGAGAACCCGGATCGCTTCGTGCTCGTCGACGTCGACGGCCAGGACACGTCCTTCCGTGCGCTGTCCGCCGCGCTCGCCTCGGGCGAGGCGCAGCTTGCGCTGCGGGGCGGGGCGGTGCGGGTGCCGCGTCTGGCGCGGGCCGTGGCGGACGCCGAGCAGGCGTCGGACTTTGGTGCCGAGGGCACGGTGTTGGTGACCGGGGCGAGTGGCACGCTGGGCGGGCTGGTGGCCCGTCACTTGGTGGCGGAGCGTGGCGTACGGCAACTGCTGCTGGTGAGCCGTCGTGGGGCGGAGGCTCCCGGTGCGGCCGAGCTGGGTGCCGAGCTGGGCGCGTTGGGTGCCGAGGTGTGGTGGGCCGCGTGCGATGTGGCGGACCGGGGTGCGCTGGTCGAGGTGTTGGCGGCGGTTCCGGCTGAGCATCCGCTGACGGGTGTGGTGCACACGGCGGGTGTGCTGGACGACGGTGTGATCGGCTCGCTGACCGCTGAGCGGCTGGCCGCCGTACTGCGTCCGAAGGTCGATGCGGCCTGGAATCTGCATGAGCTGACCGCTGACCTGGACCTGTCGGCGTTCGTGGTGTTCTCGTCGGCTGCTGGTGTCTTCGGTAACGCCGGTCAGGGCAACTACGCCGCCGCCAATGCCTTCCTGGACGCGTTGGCGCAGCAGCGTACGGCGCGGGGTCTGGCCGGTACGTCCCTGGCGTGGGGGCTGTGGGCGGACTCCAGTGCGATGACCGGTGCCTTGGACGATGCCGATGTGTCCCGGATGAGCCGGGGCGGTGTCGCCGCGCTGTCGGCCGGCGAGGGGCTGGAGCTGTTCGACGCCGCGGGTCGCTTCGGCGAACCGCTGCTCGTACCGATGTCGCTGGACATGGCCGCGCTCCGCGCGCAGGCGGGCAGTGGCACGCTGCCGTCGCTGTTCCGCGGGCTGGTACGGGCGCCGGGGCGGCGTACGGCGGAGGGTGCGGCCGCGTCGGGTGCGCTGGCGCAGCGGCTGGCGGGGCTCGGTGAGGCCGAACAGCTCGACCTGCTGCTCGACCTGGTCCGCTCGAACGTCGTGGCGGTGCTCGGATACGCCGGTCCGGAGACGGTCGAGCCCGGTCGTTCCTTCCGTGAACTGGGTTTCGATTCGCTGACGGCGGTGGAGCTGCGGAACGCGTTGGGTGCGGCGAGTGAGCTGCGGCTTCCTGCGACGTTGGTGTTCGACTACCCGACG
>NZ_JAIWIH010000158.1:0-1726 GCF_052851135.1 Streptomyces sp. BRA346
AGATGGTCGGCCGGGATTCGTTGTTCCGGGTGGAGTGGGCTCCGGTGGCTGAGGGGACGGACGCCGGGCCGTCGGTGGTTGCGGTGGTCGGCCCGGACGGCGGTCTGAGTGGCGGGCTGCGGGATGCGGGGATCTCGGTAGTGGGGTGCGCGGATCTGGCCGCGTTGGCTGTGGCTGAGGCCCCGGTGCCGGATGTGGTGTTGGCTGTCGTGGGGGCGGAGGACCGCGGTGAGGGCGTGGTGGATTCCGTCCACGCTTCCGCGGTGCAGGCCCTGGGATTGGTTCAGGGGTGGTTGGAGGGGGAGCGGTTCGCGGGGTCTCGTCTGGTCGTGGTGGCACGTGGGGCTGTCGGTGATCTGGCGGTGGCGTCGGTGTGGGGTTTGGTGCGGTCGGCGCAGTCGGAGCATCCGGGTCGGATTGGGTTGCTGGACCTTGGTGACGGGCCTGTGTCGGGGGCGGTGTTGTCCCGGGCGTTGGCGCAGCCCGAGCCGGAGTTGGCGGTTCGGGAGGGGCGGTTGGTGGTGCCGCGGTTGGCTCGGGTGGGTGTGTCCGATGCTGCGGTGCGGGTGTGGGATGGGCCGGGCAGCGTGTTGATCACAGGTGGTACGGGTGGTCTGGGTGCGGTGGTGGCGCGGCACCTGGCGGCCGAGCGTGGTGTGCGGGATCTGCTGCTGCTGTCCCGGCGGGGGATGGCTTCGCCGGGTGCTGAGGACCTGGTCGCGGAGCTGATGGAGTCGGGCGCGCGGGTTGAGGTGCTGGCCTGTGATGTGGCTGACCGGGGTGCGCTGGCGGAGGTGCTGGCCGGGCGTGAGATTTCGGCTGTGGTGCATGCGGCCGGTGTGCTCGATGACGGTCTGATGGGTGCGTTGACTCCGGGGCGCCTTGATGCGGTGTTGCGTCCGAAGGTGGATGCGGCGTGGCATCTGCATGAGCTGACGCAGGACATGGACTTGTCTGCGTTCGTGGTGTTCTCTTCCGCGGCGGGCACGTTCGGCACTGCGGGTCAGGGGAGTTACGCGGCGGGGAATGCGTTCCTGGATGCGTTGGTGGAGTATCGGCGTGGTCTTGGGTTGCCGGGTGTGTCGTTGGCGTGGGGGCCGTGGGATCAGCCTGGCGGAATGGCTGGTGAGCTGAGCGCTGCCGATCGTGAACGGATGGCGCGTGTGGGTCTGCCGCCGTTGTCCGTCGAGCAGGGTGTGGCGCTGTTCGATGCCGCGGTGGGTGCCGGGGAGCCGGTGGTGTTGCCGGTGCGGCTGGATCTTCCGGCGCTGCGGGCTCGTGGCGAGGTGCCGCCGCTGCTGCGCGGTCTGATCCGTACGCCCTTCCGCCGTGCCGCCGCTACCGGGCTGGCGCAGCGGCTCAGCGGGCTGGGTGAGGTCGAGCAGGGGGAGGTGCTGTTGGACCTGGTGCGCAGTCAGGTGGCCCTGGTGCTGGGGCATCAGGGTGCTGCGGCGATCGATCCCGGACGGTCGTTCCGTGATTTGGGCTTTGATTCGTTGATGGCGGTGGAGCTGCGTAACGGGTTGGGTGCGGCGACGGGGTTGCGGCTTCCGGCGACCCTGGTGTTCGACTATCCGACCGCGCAGGCCCTCGTGGAGCATCTGTTTGATGAGTTGCTGGGGTCGGATACGGGTGTGTCGGTGCCGGTGGGTGTGTTGCCGTCGGTGGCGGATGATCCGGTGGTGATTGTGGGGATGGCCTGCCGGTATCCGGGTGGGGTGTCGTC
>NZ_JAIWIH010000159.1:0-2626 GCF_052851135.1 Streptomyces sp. BRA346
GGTGATGGCGACTCCGGCGCCGTTTGTGGAGTTCTCCCGTCAGCGTGGGCTTGCGGCGGATGGCCGGTGCAAGGCGTTCTCGGCGGATGCCGATGGCACGGGGTGGTCCGAAGGTGCGGGCATGCTGCTGGTGGAACGGCTGTCGGATGCGCGTCGCCATGGCCACCCGGTGCTTGCGGTGGTGCGCGGCAGCGCGATCAACCAGGACGGTGCGTCGAACGGTCTGACGGCGCCGAACGGCCCGTCGCAGCAGCGCGTCATCCGCCAGGCCCTCGCCAACGCCGGGCTGTCCGCCGCCGAGGTGGACGCTGTCGAGGCGCACGGCACGGGTACGTCGTTGGGTGACCCGATCGAGGCGCAGGCGCTGCTGGCCACGTACGGCCAGGAGCGGGAGGCCGATGGGCCGCTGTGGCTGGGGTCCATCAAGTCGAACATGGGCCACACGCAGGCCGCGGCGGGTGTCGCGGGCATCATCAAGATGGTCATGGCGATGCGGCACGGGATGCTGCCGCGGACGCTGCATGTGGATGAGCCGTCGCCGCACATCGACTGGTCCGCGGGTGCGGTGTCGCTGCTCGGTGAGGCGCGGTCGTCGTTCGGCTTCAGCGGGACGAACGCCCACACGATCATTGAGCAGGCGCCGGTTGGTGATCAGGATGAGGCGCCGCGTGACGTGGCGGTGACGCCTGGTGTCACGCCGTTTGCCCTGTCCGGCAAGTCGGCCGACGCGCTGCGTGCGCAGGCCGTACGGCTGCTCGCCCACCTGGAGGAGCGGCCCGAGCTGCCGCTGGCCGACCTCGGCTACTCGCTCGCGGTCACGCGGGCCGCGTTGGACCACCGTGCGGTGGTGGTCGGCGAGGAGCGCGCTGGGCTGGTTGCGGGGCTGGAGGCGCTGGCGCGGGGTGAGTCGGCTGCGGGGCTCGTTGAGGGCTCGGTGAGCGACGGCAAGGTGGCGTTCCTGTTCACCGGCCAGGGCAGCCAGCGGCTCGGCATGGGGCGCGAGCTGTACGAGGCGTACCCGGTGGGATGCGGTGTGCGATGTGCTGGATGCGCATCTTGACCGGCCGCTGAAGACGGTGCTGTTCGGGGACGATGCTGCGCTGCTGGACCAGACGGCGTTTACTCAGCCTGCGCTGTTCGCGGTCGAGGTGGCGCTGTTCCGGCTGGTGGAGGCGTGGGGTCTGCGTGCGGATTTCCTGTCCGGGCACTCCATCGGTGAGCTGGCCGCTGCGCATGTGGCGGGCGTGCTGTCGCTTGCGGATGCTGCGAAGTTGGTCGTGGCGCGTGGCCGTCTGATGCAGGAGCTTCCGGCCGGTGGCGCGATGGTCGCGGTGCAGGCGTCGGAAGATGAGGTGTTGCCGCTGCTCGGTGTGCGGGTGAGTATTGCCGCCGTCAACGGTCCGACGTCGGTGGTCATCGCGGGTGACGACGAGGCTGTGGTTGAGGTTGCGGCGTCGTTTGAGGCGCAGGGGCGTAAGACGAAGCGGCTCACGGTCAGCCATGCGTTCCATTCGCCGCGTATGGACGGGATGCTGGAGGCGTTCCGCGAGGTCGCGGAGGGTCTGTCGTACGAGGCTCCGCGTATCCCGATCGTCTCCAATCTGACCGGTGATGTCGTCTCCGCTGAGGAGATCACGACTGCCGACTTCTGGGTGCGGCATGTTCGCGAGGCCGTGCGCTTCCTCGATGGTGTGCGCACCCTCGAAGCGCAGGGCGTGACGACGTACGTCGAGCTGGGCCCGGACGGTGTGCTCACTGCCATGGCGCAGGAGTGTGTGACCGGGGACGACGCGGCGTTTGCGTCTGTCTGTCGCAAGGACCGGGCCGAGGTCGAGGTGCTGGTGTCGGCTGTCGCGCGGGCGCATGTCCGTGGTGTGGCTGTCGACTGGGATGCCGTTTTCGCCGGTACGGGCGCTGCGCGCGTCGAGCTGCCCACGTACGCCTTCCAGCGCCGCCGGTACTGGCCCCAGGCCTCGGCGTACGGCGTCGCGGGCACGGCCGGGCTCGGACTGGCCGCCGTGGATCATCCGCTGGTGGGGGCTGCTGTGCCGCTCGCGGGTGGTGATGGGCTGCTGCTGACGGGGCGGTTGTCGGTGCAGACGCATCCGTGGCTGCTCGATCACGCGGTGATGGGGTCGGTGCTGCTGCCGGGCACGGCCTTTGTCGAGCTGGCGGTTCACGCTGGTGACCAGGTCGGGTGCGATCTGGTGGAGGAGCTGACGTTGGAGGCGCCGTTGGTGCTTCCCGAAGTGGGTGGCGTTCAGCTTCAGGTGTCGGTGGGCGCCGCTGATGGTGCTGGGCGTCGTTCGGTCGAGGTCTACTCGCGGCTTGAGGATGAGCCGTGGGTGCGGCACGCCTCGGGTGCTCTGGCAGAGGTCGCCCCGGCTGCGCCGTCCGACCTGGGTGTGTGGCCTCCGGCGGGGGCGACGTCGGTTGGGCTGGATGGTCTGTATGAGGGCATGGCGGGCCTTGGGTTGGCGTATGGGCCGGTGTTCCAGGGGTTGACGTCTGCCTGGCGGCTGGGTGATGAGGTCTTCGCGGAGCTGGAGTTGCCGGAGGATGCGCGGTCGGAGGCGGGTGCGTTTGGTGTGCATCCGGCGTTGCTGGATTCGGCGTTGCATGCGGT
>NZ_JAIWIH010000160.1:0-1680 GCF_052851135.1 Streptomyces sp. BRA346
ACGCCTTGACCGTCGACCCCGGCGTCACCGTCCACCGCTGCCCAGCCGAGCCCGTACACGACGAGATCTGCACCGCCGTCCCATCCGCCGAACTGCCGTCACGGACATCCAGGCACTTGCCCGCGACCCCCACGACCGGACCCACGCCGGGGGTGGGTGACGGGGTGCCGCCCAGCTCCTTGATCCGGACGTTGCGGAACGATACGTCGTCCCCCGTGCCGTGGTTCTGGATGCCGAGGTGGCCGGCGAGCGAGCGGGCGGGGTCGGTGTTGGTGAAGTCATTGATCTTCACGCCGTTGAGCCAGACCTGGAGCCGCTCGCCCTCCACCAGCAACTCGAAGGTGTTCCACTCGCCCGGTGGGTTGAGCGCCACGTCCCGGGCAGCCGTGTCCGGGGCCTTGATGGCGTAGATCGAGCCGGTCGTGCGGTCAGGCGCGTCGGTGGCGTCGATCTGGACCTCGTAGCCGTGGTTCAGTGCCGACTGCGGGTCGCTCGACGGTGGGAAGCCCACGATCACGCCGGAGTTGTCGTCGCCGGGCATCTTCCAGTCCAGCTTCAGCGAGTAGTCGGTGAACTGCCGGGCGCTGTACCAGAGCATGCCCAGGCCGCCGTACGAGGCGAGGGTGGCGTCCGAGTTGGTGAAGCCGCCCGGGCCGGCCTGCGACCAGCCGGTGGTCGAGCCGTTGTAGAGGGTCGTATAGCCGTTCTCGGGCCGGCAGTCGGCCTTGGTCCGGCCTGCCGCGTACCGGATGCCGCCGAGCAGGTGCGCCCGGAACGCCGACTCCGCGTACGACGCCTGGCTGTGTCCGCCGCCGGTGTAGAAGGCTCGGCCCCCCGAGTAGGTCTTGCACCAGCTGTGCGGATGGTCGGCGCCCATGGAGCCGCCCGAGTACGACGACTCGTCCAGCGTGGTGAGCACGCGCGCGGTGGTACGGGGGTTGGTGCGGAAGTTGTACCACTCATCGGTGCGGGTCCATGTCTGCGGCAGGTGGGCGGTCGCCGCGTGCGCCCGCCCCTCCACCTTGACGTTGGCCTGCTGGACGGCGGGGTGCGAGGCGAAGTAGGCGCCGACCAGATCGCCGTAGAACGGCCAGTTGTGCTCCGTGTCCGCGGCCGAGTGGACGCCGACGAAGCCGCCGCCTGCGCCGATGTACGACTGGAACGCCGACTGCTGGGCGTCGTTGAGAACGTCGCCGGTGGTGTTGAGGAAGATCACCGCCTCGTAACGGCTCAGGTTGCCGGCGGTGAAGTGGTTGCCGTCCTCCGTGGCCGTCACCGTGAAACTGTTCGCCGCGCCGAGGTCGCGGATGGCCTGGATTCCTGCCGGGATCGAGTCGTGCCGGAAATCGGCCGTCTTGGAGAACACGAGGACGTCGTAGGACGTGTCCGCGGCATTGACGGGGCTGGGATGCGCGAGGAGGGCCAGGGCGGCGAGTGTCGCGGCCGCCCCACCTAGCAGCATTCGGGGTTGTCTGCGCATGTCCGTCGCTCTCTTCCTGGTGACAGAATTCAGGGCAGGGTCCATTTCTGGTTGGCTCCGCCGTGGCAGGTCCACAGGTGCACGAGGGTGCCGTCCGACGACCCCGCGCCCGACACGTCCAGGCACTTGCCCGACTGCGGGTTCCGCAGCGACCCGTCCGGGTGCGCCTGCCAGTTCTGGTTGGCGCCACCGTTGCAGGA
>NZ_JAIWIH010000161.1:0-1644 GCF_052851135.1 Streptomyces sp. BRA346
GCCGCCAAGGGCCGCAAAACCAAGACCCTGACCGTCAGCCACGCCTTCCACTCCCCCCTGATGGACCCCATCCTCGAACCCTTCACCCAGGCCATCACGAACCTCACCTACCACCAACCCACCCTCCCGCTGCTGAGCAACCTCACCGGGGAACCCGCCGATGAACGCATCGCCACCCCCGGCTACTGGGCCCAACACATCCGCCAACCCGTCCACTTCCACCCCGCCATCACCCACATCGCCCCCGAGACAGGCGTCTTTCTGGAGCTGGGCCCGGACCCGGTCCTCGCCACCGCGACGCAGCACACACTCAGCCACACCACCACGGACACCGACCGGCCCACCCCCCTGGTGACGGCCACCCTCACCCGCAAACAACCCGAGACCCACGCCTTCGCCACCGCCCTCGCACGACTCCACACCGCCGGGGCCGACGTCGACTGGACGCCCTGGTACCCCGCCAGCCCGGCCCCGCGCACCGTCGAACTCCCCACCTACGCCTTCCAACATCAACGGTTCTGGCTCGCCCCACCCGCTCGCCGTACCGACGGCAACGACGCGCAGCATGACCCGGCCGAGGCGCAGCTGTGGGGCGCCATCGAAGCGCAGGATGTGGACGCCCTCACCAGCACACTGCACCTGGAGAAGAACAGCTCCGACCTCGATGCCCTGCTCCCCGCCCTCCCCCTTCTCTCGGCCTGGCGGCGACGGCACCGGGAACACTCCACCATCGACGCGTGGCGCTATCGGATCGCCTGGGGCCGCCTGCCCGACGCGGCCGCCACTCCTGTCCTCAACGGCACCTGGCTGCTCCTCGTCCCCTCCGGCCTGGCCGACAACCCGGTCGTCCAAGCCGCCGCCCAGGCGCTCGATGCCCATGGTGCGGCGCGCGAGACGCTCACCATCGACACCGCCACCGCCCATCGCGAGGCCCTCACCCAACAGCTCACAGACGTACGTACCGCGCCCGTCGGTGTGCTGAGCCTCCTCGCCCTGGAGGAGAGCCACCACCCGGATCACCCGGCCGTTCCCATGGGGCTGGCCGCGACCATGGCCCTCGTCCAGGTGCTCGATGACCTCGGGTGGCCCGCAACCCTGTGGTGCCTCACCCAGGGCGCCGTGGCGGCCGTCCCCTCTGATGCGCTCCCCCATCCGCACCAGGCACAGGTCTGGGGCTTCGGCCGGGTGGCCGCGCTGGAACACCCCCAGCTCTGGGGCGGTTTGATCGATCTGCCCGACACCCTCGATGCCCGCACTCCCGGCCGTATCGCCGGGCTGCTCACGCCCGGGCAGCCCGAGGATCAGGTGGCGATCCGTTCGGCCGTCCTGGGCCGCCGTCTCGAGCACGCGCCCGCCACCGACGCCCTGACGGTCCCCTGGCAGCCGACCGGAACGACGCTCATCACCGGCGGCACCGGCGGGCTCGGCGCCCACATCGCCCGCTGGCTCGCCCGCAGCGGCGCACCCCACCTCCACCTCACCAGCCGCACCGGCCCCGATGCCCCCGGTGCCACCGAACTCACCCAAGAACTCACCGACCTCGGTACCACCGTCACCATCACCGCCTGCGACGTCTCCGACCGCACCGCCCTCCACCACCTCATCCGAGCCATCCCCACCGAACACCCCCTCACCACCGTCATC
>NZ_JAIWIH010000162.1:0-1641 GCF_052851135.1 Streptomyces sp. BRA346
GCCGCCAAGGGCCGCAAAACCAAGACCCTGACCGTCAGCCACGCCTTCCACTCCCCCCTGATGGACCCCATCCTCGAACCCTTCACCCAGGCCATCACGGACCTCACCTACCACCAACCCACCCTCCCGCTACTGAGCAACCTCACCGGGGAAACCGCCGACGAGCGCATCGCCACCCCCGAATACTGGGCCGAACACATCCGCCAACCCGTCCTTTTCCACCCCGCCATCACCCACATCGCCCCCGAGACAGGCGTCTTTCTGGAACTGGGCCCCGACCCGGTCCTCGCCACCGCGACACAGCACACACTCGGCCACACCACCACGGACACCGACCGGCCCACCCCCCTGGTGACGGCCACCCTCACCCGCAAACAACCCGAAGTCCAGGCATTCACGCGCAGCCTCGCACGACTCCACACCGCCGGGACCACCGTCGACTGGACGCCCTGGTACCCCGCCAGCCCGGCCCCGCGCACCGTCGAGCTCCCCACCTACGCCTTCCAACGCCAGCACTTCTGGCTCGCCTCCTCCGAGAACGCCACGGCCGTCACCGAGACGGCGGAAGCGGACCGGGCGTTCTGGGAAGCCGTGGAGCGCGAGGATCTGGAGTCCCTTGCCGAAACCCTCGACTCCCCTGCCGATCAACAGCCCATGCTGAGCGCCGTACTGCCGACGCTGTCGGCCTGGCGACGGCAGCATCGCGAGCAAGCGGCCATCGACGCGTGGCGGTATCGGGCCACCTGGAAGCAGCTTTCCGCGCCCGCCGCGCCCGCCGCCCTCTCCGGCACCTGGCTGGTGCTCATCCCCTCCGACCAGGCCGACCACCCCGCCGTGGCGACCGTCGTACATGCGCTCACCACCCACGGCGCCACTCCCCTCCCTCACACGCTCGATACCCATCAGGCCCAGCGCAGTGATGTGGCCGAAGAGCTCACCCGGCTCACCATCGACAGCGAACCGACCGGGATCGTGAGCTTGCTCGCGCTCGCCCAGGAGCCGCATCCCGCCTACGCCGCGGTTCCCGCCGGGCTCGTCGCCACCACCGCCCTCGTCCAGGCCCTCGGTGACGCCGAGGTCGCCGCGCCCCTGTGGTGCCTCACCCAGGGTGCCGTCGCCATCCATCCCGCCGACCCGCTCCCCAGCCCGCTCCAGGCACAGACCTGGGGCTTCGGGCGAGCGGCCGCGCTGGAACACTCCCGTCGCTGGGGTGGCCTGATCGACCTTCCGACCGTCATCGATCACCACACCGCCGACCGTCTCGCGGCGCTTCTCGTGCCCGGGCAGCCCGAGGACCAGGCCGCGATCCGCGCCACCGGCACGTACGCACGCCGCCTCCGTCGCGCTCCCCTGCCGCCCGCGAACCGTCTTCCGTGGCAGCCGACCGGCACCACTCTCATCACCGGCGGCACCGGCGGGCTCGGCGCCCACCTGGCACGCTGGCTCGCCCGCAACGGCGCACCCCACCTCCACCTCACCAGCCGCAGCGGCCCCGACGCTCCCGGCGCCACCGAACTCACCCAAGAACTCACCGACCTCGGCACCACCGTCACCATCACCGCCTGCGACGTCTCCGACCGCACCGCCCTCCACCACCTCATCCGAGCCATCCCCACCGAACACCCCCTCACCACCGTCATC
>NZ_JAIWIH010000163.1:0-2053 GCF_052851135.1 Streptomyces sp. BRA346
CGGGAGTGCGGTCAACCAGGACGGTGCGTCGAACGGTCTGACGGCGCCGAACGGTCCGTCGCAGCAGCGGGTGATCCGGCAGGCGCTCGCCGCCGCGCGTCTCTCGCCGTCCGACGTGGACGCGGTCGAGGCGCACGGTACGGGCACCCGGCTCGGCGACCCGATCGAGGCGCAGGCCCTGATGGCCACGTACGGACAGGACCGCGCCGGAGCCGAGCCGCTGTGGCTGGGCTCGGTCAAGTCGAACATCGGCCACCCACAGGCCGCGGCCGGCGCCGCCGGTCTGATCAAGATGGTGATGGCGCTCCGGGAGCGGCGGCTGCCGCAGACGCTCCACGCCGACGAGCCCTCGTCCCACGTGGACTGGACCGCCGGTGCGGTCGAGCTGCTGTCCGAGGCCCGGGAATGGCCCCGGACCGACCACCCGCGCCGGGCAGGCGTCTCATCGTTCGGCATCAGCGGGACCAACGCACACGTCATCATCGAAGAAGCCCCGGCCGCCGAACCCGTCATGGCCGAGGAGCGGCCGACGGCCGAGCTGCCGGTGGTGCCGTGGGTGCTGTCCGGCCGGAACGCCCAGGCGGTGCGGGCACAGGCCGGACGCCTGGCGACCTACCTCGACGGGCGGGACGTCGCGCCCGCCGACGTCGGGCTGTCCCTGGCCACCACACGCGCCGCGCTGGAGCACCGTGCGGTGGTGCTGGGCGCCGAGGGCGCCACACTGCGCGGAAGCCTCATCGACCTCGATGGCGATGCGGTGGTGTCGGGTGCCGTGGGCGAGGGGCGTACGGCGTGGATGTTCACCGGGCAGGGCAGCCAGCGACTCGGCATGGGCCGCGAGCTGTACGCGCAGTTCCCGGTGTTCGCGCGGACCCTGGACGAGGCGTGTGGACATCTGGACGCCGAGCTTGCGGGCGGGCCGGGCTTCGGTGTGCCGGTGCGGGAGGTGCTGTTCGCGGCGGAGGGCTCTGCGGAGGCGGCCCTGCTGGAGGAGACCGGGTACGCGCAGACGTCGTTGTTCGCGGTGCAGGTGGCGCTGGTCGAGTTGTTGCGTTCCTGGGGCGTGCGTCCGGATGCGGTGTTCGGCCATTCCATCGGTGAGTTCGCCGCCGCGTACACGGCGGGTGTGTTCGAGCTGGCGGATGCTGCCCGGTTGGTGGCGGGCCGTGCCCGGTTGATGCAGGCGCTGCCTTCGGGGGGTGCGATGGCGGCCATTGAGGGCACTGAGCCCGAGGTCGCCGACATCCTCGGAGGGCTCCCTGAGGGAGAGGGGGCCACGGTCGCGGCGGTGAACGGGCCCACGTCGGTGGTGGTGTCCGGTGACGAGGACGCGGTCGAGCGGGTGATGGCGGTTGCGCGGGAGCGGGGTCGGCGGGTGTCGCGGCTGCGCGTCAGCCACGCCTTCCACTCGCCGTTGATGGAGCCGATGCTGGCGGAGTTCGCCGAGGTCGCGGCGAGTATCACCTACCGGCAGCCGGTGCTCACAGCGGTCAGCACCGTCACGGGTCGGCCGCTCGCAGATTCTGACTGGACGACCCCCGCCTACTGGGTCCGCCAGGTGCGCGAGCCGACCGCCGCAGGCGAACAGAGCGCAACCCGGCTGCTGGAGATCGGACCGGACCCGGTGCTGACCAGCCTCGCACCGGCGGCCACCGACGCTGCCGCCGCGGCCGTGCTGCGAAAGGGACGGGCCGAGGCCGAGACCCTGCTGACCGCTGTGGCGGACGTGTTCGTGCGTGGGGCGGACGTGGACTGGGCCGCTGTGTTCGCCGGGACCGGTGCGCGGCGAGTGGACCTGCCGACGTACGCCTTCCAGCGGCAGCGGTACTGGCTGCGGCCCGCCCGCTCGGCGACGGACCTCGATGACGTGGGTCTGGGCGCTGCGGGGCACCCGTTGTTGGGTGCTGCGGTTGCGGTGGCCGGTTCGGACGCCGTGTTGCTGACGTCACGGCTCTCGGTGCGGTCGCATCCGTGGCTGGCTGATCATGTGGTGGCGGGTTCGGTCCTGGTGCCGGGCACTGCGTTCGTTGAGCTTGCGGTGCAGGCGGGTGAC
>NZ_JAIWIH010000164.1:0-1550 GCF_052851135.1 Streptomyces sp. BRA346
CCCGTTATGTTTTCCGCGGCTCCGCAACGGGGCCGCTGGCCTCCGGGCCCGGCATGACTGTTGCCCCCTGTCGAAGGCATGACCTGGGGGGTGGTGTTCACCGGGCCCGGGAGGTGTCCGTCGGAGACGCTGATCAGAGGTCCGGCCACCGTCCGGTCCGGTGCAACGCCGGGCAGTTCGCGGGCGGCAGGTCTGCATAACGTGGATGCGCGAGCACGACACCCAGGCCGAGGCCGGCACCGTCAACATTCCGGAAAGGGCACGATGTTCGAGATCGAGGACGTGGGCGTGTTCCTGGGCCTGGACGTCGGCAAGAGTGCCCACCATGGCCACGGACTCACCCTGGCCGGGAAGAAGGTCTTCGACAAGCCGCTGCCCAACAGCGAGCCGAAACTGCGGGCCGTCTTCGACAAGCTGGCCGCGAAGTTCGGCACCGTGCTGGTGATCGTGGACCAGCCCGCCTCGATCGGTGCTCTGCCGCTGACTGTCGCCCGTGATGCGGGCTGCCAAGTGGCCTATCTGCCCGGCCTGGCGATGCGCCGGATCGCCGACCTCTACCCCGGTGAGGCGAAGACCGACGCGAAGGACGCCGCGGTGATCGCCGACGCGGCCCGCACCATGCCGCACACCCTGCGGTCCCTGGAACTGACCGACGAGATCACCGCGGAACTCACGGTCCTCGTCGGCTTCGACCAGGACCTCGCGGCCGAGGCCACCCGCACCTCCAACCGGATACGCGGCCTGCTCACCCAGTTCCACCCCAGCCTGGAGCGCGTCCTGGGTCCGCGCCTGGACCACCAGGCCGTGACCTGGCTGCTGGAGCGTTACGGCTCCCCGTCCGCCCTGCGCAAGGCCGGCCGCCGCAGACTCGTGGAGCTGATCCGCCCGAAAGCCCCCCGCATGGCCCAGCGGCTGATCGACGACGTCTTCGACGCACTGGACGAACAGACCGTTGTCGTCCCCGGAACCGGCACCCTCGACATCGTCATCCCCTCTCTGGCCGCTTCCCTGGCCGCCGTCCACACCCAGCGCCGGGCGATGGAAGCCCAGATCAACACCCTGCTGGAGGCTCACCCTCTTTCCCCGGTCCTGACGTCGATGCCCGGCGTCGGCGTCAGGACCGCCGCCGTCCTGCTGGTCACCGTCGGCGACGGCACCAGCTTCCCCACCGCCGCCCACCTTGCCTCCTACGCCGGACTCGCCCCGACAACGAAGTCGTCCGGCACCTCGATCCACGGCGAACACGCACCCCGAGGCGGCAATCGGCAGCTCAAACGGGCGATGTTCCTGTCCGCCTTCGCCTGCATGAACGCCGACCCCGCCTCCCGCGCCTACTACGACAAGCAACGAGCACGCGGCAAGACCCACACCCAAGCCCTCCTCCGACTCGCCCGCCAACGCATCAGCGTCCTGTTCGCCATGCTCCGCGACGGCACCTTCTACGAATCCCGGACACCGAGGGACCTCGAACTCGCCGCATAACCCCAGCAACCCCGAACCACCCCAAAACCGACAGGGGTGTCTTGACGGAAGACATAGAGGCACCCCCC
>NZ_JAIWIH010000165.1:0-1549 GCF_052851135.1 Streptomyces sp. BRA346
CTCAGCACCCGGCGAAGCCATCCCCCGCCGGGACAGCAGGAGCAGGTCCCGTACGCCGTGCTCGGCCGCCAGGTGCCGGGCCACCACCGCACCCAGACCCCCGGTACCACCCGTGATCAACACCGTGCCGCGCGGCTCCCATGACGCCGCACGCAGCTCTGGAACGGGCATCCGCGCCAGCCGGGGGACCAGGACTCGCCCGTCCCGAACCGCCAACTCCGGCTCGGGCTGCGCCAACGCCCGCGACAAAACCGCCCCGGACACGGCACCGTCACCAAGGTCCAGCAGTGTGATCCGGTCCGGATGCTCCGACTGCGCCGACCGCAGCAAACCCCACACCGACGCCACCGCCAGATTACCGACAGCCCCACATGCCACCGCGACCAGGCGAGAAGCGGCGAACCGCTCCTCCTCCAACCACTCCTGAGCCAAGCCCAAAGCCCGCGTCACCATGTCGTGGACACCATCCACCACTCCGTCACCGGGCCGCTCCGTAGCGACCTCGGCCAACACCACATCCGGCATCGGCCCGTCTGCCACGGCCAACGCGGCCAGATCCGGATATACCGCAACGTCCGACCCGGCACCGCGCAGCGTCCCGGCCAAACCGCCGTCCGGGCCGACCACCGCAACCACCGATGGCGCGGCGTCCGTCCCCTCAGCCACCGGAGCCCACTCCACCCGGAACAACGAATCCCGGCCAACCGTCCGGCCACCACCGTCCGCCAGCTCATCAACAGCAAGAGGACGCGTGACCAACGACGCGACGGACGCCACAGGACGACCCACCACATCCGCGACCGCGATGGACACCGCCCCCCGCTCGTCGTACGACAGCCGCGCCCGCACCGTCGTCGCCCCGGAAGCCTGCAACGACACATCCTCCCAAGCGAACGGCAGACCGCGATCCGCTGTGCCATCGGCGAAGGCGCCGGCGTGCAGCACTGCGTCCAGCAGCGCGGGATGCATCCCGAACCCACTGGCATCGGCACCCTCGTCCAAAGCCACCTCGGCAAAGAGCTCGGCACCCAGCCGCCACACCGCCCGCAGCCCCTGGAACACCGGGCCGTATGCGAACCCGGACTCGGCAAGCCGTTCGTAGCACCCATCGAGGTCGACCGGCTCAGCGCCCGGGGGCGGCCAGTTGGTCGCATCGAACTTGGTGTCAGCCAGATCGTCCACTACGCCCAGGACCCCCGTGGCATGCTGCGTCCACAGCGGCTCATTGGAGCCATCCACCCGGGAGAACACCTTGACCGACCGCCGTCCGCAGTCATCGGCAGAACCGACGAACACCTGAATCTGCGCCGCTCCCCGTTCGGGCAGCACCAGTGGTGCGGCCATGGTCAGTTCTTCGAGTAGATCGCACCCGAATTCGTCACCGGCCCGGATCGCCAGGTCCACAAAGGCGGTGCCGGGCACGAGAACCCGGCCCGTGATCGTGTGGTCGGCCAGCCACGGATGCGAGGCCAACGACAGGCGACCGGAGAACACCACACCGTCCGAGTCGGCCAACGACACCGCCGCACCCAGCAACGGATGCTCAGCC
>NZ_JAIWIH010000166.1:0-1916 GCF_052851135.1 Streptomyces sp. BRA346
GGACACGGTGCTGCACGCCCTGGCGCTCCGGGAACCGGCGGCCGAGGGCGCGATGCTGCCGTTCATGTGGACCGGTGTGTCGCTGTCCGCCGTGGGCGCCTCCGCCGTGCGGGTACGTCTGTCTCCACGAGGCACGGGTGAGGTGGCGCTGCGGGTCGCCGACGCCGTGGGCGAACCCGTGGCCGAGGTCGAGTCCCTGGTGCTACGCCCCGTGTCGACCGCGGACCTGGCGGCGGTGAACTCCCCGGCGGCGGAGAGTCTGTTCCGGACGGAGTGGGTTCCTGCGCCGACGGCCGGGGCCAAGGAGCCTGTGAAGTCTGCCGGTTGGGCCCTCCTCGGTGATGTCGAGTCCGGCGGGTGGCGCGACGCGGGTGTTCCGGTGACCGGTTATGCCGATCTGGCCGCGCTGACCGCCGCGCTGGATGACGGTTCCCCCGTCCCGGACACCGTGGTGCTACACCGAGGTCACCGACGCGGTGGCCGGTGTGCTGGCCGTGGTCCGCGCATGGCTGGCCGAGCGGCGCTTCGCGGAGTCGCGGTTGGTCGTATTGACGTCGGGTGCGGTGGAGGTGGCCTCGGCCGAGGACGTTGCTCGCGAGCTGCCGGACCTGGTGGGCGCTGGGGTGTGGGGCCTGGTGCGTTCGGCGATCAGTGAGCATCCGGGCCGGTTCGTACTGGCCGACGTCGATGGTGAGGAGGCTTCTCTCCGCGTGCTCGCCGGGGCTCTGGGTGAGGGGCAGTTTGCGGTGCGCGGGGGTGCGGTGTGGTTGCCCCGGCTGGTGCGGATGGCTTCGGGGGGTGTGCTGGTGCCGCCGCCCGGCGTGGATTCGCCGTGGCGGATGGAGGTGGCGGCACAGGGGCGGCTTGATGGTGTGGCTCTGGTGCCGCAGGAGTCGCGGCCGTTGGAGCGCGGTCAGGTGCGGGTTGCTGTGCGTGCGGCGGGGGTCAACTTCCGCGATGTGCTGAATGTGCTGGGCATGTATCCGGGTGATGCGGGCCAGATGGGTCTGGAAGGCGCGGGCGTGGTCCTGGAGGTCGGTCCTGGGGTGGCGGGCTTCGCTGTGGGTGACCGGGTGATGGGCCTGCTGGACGGGGCGTTTGGTCCGTCGGCGGTGGCGGATGCGCGGATGCTGGCGCGTATGCCGAGTGGTTGGTCATTCGAGCAGGCGGCGTCGGTGCCGGTGGTGTTCCTGACCGCGTATTACGCGTTGGTGGACCTGGCTGGTCTTCAAGCGGGTGAGTCGGTGTTGATTCATGCCGCTGCTGGTGGTGTGGGTATGGCGGCGGTGCAGTTGGCTCNGCATCTGGGTGCGGAGGTGTTCGCGACGGCGAGTCAGGCCAAGTGGCCCGTGGTGCGTGAGTTCGGGGTCGCCGCCGGTCGTCTGGCTTCTTCCCGCACGACCGAGTTCGAGCAGGTCTTCTCTCGGGCGACTGACGGCGCTGGGGTGCATGTCGTACTGGATTGCCTGGCGGGGGAGTTCGTGGATGCGTCGTTGCGGTTGACGCGGCCGGGTGGCCGGTTCGTGGAGATGGGCAAGACCGATATCCGTGACGCGGAGGAGNTCGCCGCCGGGTATCCGGGTGTCTCGTACCAGGCGTTTGATGTGATGGAGGCGGGTCCGGAGCGGATCGGGGAGATGCTGGGGGCGCTGCTGGAGTTGTTCGAGAGCGGTGCGTTGCGGCCGGTTCCGGTGACGTCGTGGGAGATTGCGCGGGCTCCGGAGGCGTTGCGGTTCCTGGGGCAGGCCAAGCATGTGGGGAAGGTCGTGCTGACTGTTCCCGCTCCGTGGCGTGAGCGTGGCACGGTGCTGGTGACCGGTGGTACGGGTGGTTTGGGTGCGGTGGTGGCTCGGCATCTGGTNNNCGTGCATGGTGTTCGTGATCTGCTGCTGCTTTCGCGGCGTGGTGTCGGGGCG
>NZ_JAIWIH010000167.1:0-1437 GCF_052851135.1 Streptomyces sp. BRA346
CGGGCTGCTGCTGGGCGGGCTGCTGCTGGCGCTGCCGCAGATGTACGGGGTGGGCTATCCGGTGCTGGAGAACGCCATCGAGGGAAAGTACGCCGTCGGTCTCCTGCTGCTCCACACCCTTCCTTTGGCTCCTCACCTCACCCGATGAGAGGCACGATCGGCGGTTCGTGACACCCAACTGATTCGGTCATGCAAACGTTGCATCGTCTCAAGGTAATCATCGTGGACTCGCCGGGAAGGACATCGCATGAGGGCGTTCAGACCGACCCGACACGACGCAGAACTCTGCTCGGGGCCACGCTCGTCGCGCTGGCCGCCGGACTCGACGCACCCGCCCTGATCGACCTCTCGCGCTCCAGGTATCACGAATTCAAGGTCAATCAACCGGAGTACCTGGCTCGCTACGGCCACTGGGACGTGGTCCATATGCCGGAGAAGTTCCAGCTCAACTCCGTCCACGCCACGCTCCTCCCCACCGGCAAGGTCCTGCTGATCGCAGGCTCCGGCAACAACATCACGCTGTTCAAGGGGGGTGCCTTCAAAAGCACCCTCTGGGACCCCCTTCGGAACACGTTCAAAAAGATCGCCGCTCCGAAGGACCGATGTCGATCAGCGCTCCGTCGCCCTGCACGTCCGCCGCGGACGGAGGACGGTGACTGTCACGGTCCCCGAGGACCCCACCCTGGTGCCCTCCGGCTGGTACATGCTCTTCGTCGCCGACCGGCACGGCACACCGGCCAAGGCCGTCTGGATCCACGTACGGTGACGCGGCCACACCGCCGGGGAAGCGGGTGACTGTAGCGGATCGGAAGGCACCCTGCCATCGGTTCCGCACGCTTTGTCAAAGTGCAAATTTTGCACTGTCTAAAAGCCTAGCGTTCTGCGTGCTCACGACGCGTGCGTCCGTCTTTCCATGGACGGGCGCTCCCCGATCCTGGAGGCACCATGACCGCGCACGCCCGGTCGGCACACGGCCGCCCACGCAACCTCACCATCGCGGGCATCCTGCTCGTCGCCCTGGCCGTCATGGCCGGAGCGATCGTGTGGGCCACCCGGGGGAACGCCAGCGCCAGCGAGAAATCCTCGGCCAACTTCCCCAGTGCCAAGCCCGCTGTGCCCGGTGACGTGGTCACCACGGCCGGGCCGGTGAGCAAGCTGGACATGGAGTTCCTGATGAAGGTGCGCCAGGCCAACCTGTGGGAGGCCCCGGCCGGACGGCTCGCTCAGACCCATGCCACCAGCGAGGCGGTCAAACGAGCCGGCCTGCACGTCATGGACGGGCACTCCAAGCTGGACGAGTTCGTCCGCAACACCGCCGAGGCGCTGAACGTGTCCCTGCCGGACGAGGCCAGCGAAGAGCAGCAGGGCTTCGTCCGCACCCTGGAGAACGCCCAGGGCGAGGACTTCGACAAGAAGTTCGCCAACATCCTCCGCGGC
>NZ_JAIWIH010000168.1:0-1435 GCF_052851135.1 Streptomyces sp. BRA346
TCAGGGCGGGTTGACGTGGTTTCAGGTTCACTTGTTCGGCCGTTGCCTGGTTGGCGTAGTGCTTCTCCTCGTACTCGATCGGGCTGAGGTAGCCGAGCCTGTGGGTGCCGGAAAGTGTGTCACCTGGGCTGACCTGCTGGTTCGAGTTTCCCAGATCTCAGATAGCTGCCGACTGTTCTGGGGCAGCATGCGAGTCGTGGTGATACGGCTGATCTACCTGCTCGCCTGTCAGACCTTCCGATGGATTGCCCTCCTGGCCCGCTCGAGTGCGGCGAAAGATGCCGAGATCTTGATGCTTCGGCATCAGCTCGCCATCGTGCAACGCAACCGGCCTCGGCCCCGGTTCTCCTGGAGCGACAGGGCCGTCATGGCAGCACTGCTCCGGATCTTCAGCAACCAGCGGCGTTCACAGCTGCCCCTGTTGGTCACTCCGCGAACGGTCCTGCGCTGGCACACACGGCTCATCGCCTGGGAGTGGACCTACCCATCCCGAAGTCCAGGAAGACCGCCAACGCCCGAAGCCTTGCGACAACTGGTCCTGCGTCTCGCGCGGGAGAACCCCGGATGGGGATACCGCCGGATCATGGGGAGTTGCTGGGCCTGGGGCACAAAGTCGCCGCCTCGACCGTCTGGGAGATTCTGAAGAAGGCCGGGATCGAACCATCACCGCAACGGGCAGACCGCTCCTGGGCCGCCTTCCTCAAAGCCCAGGCCTAAGCAATCGTGGCCACCGATCTCTTCCACATCGACACCGTATTCCTACAGCGCTGGTTCGTGCTGTTCTTCATCGACCACGGCACCTGCCGCGTACACATCGCCGGTATCACCCGACACCCGACCGGCCCCTGGATCACCCAGCAGGCACGCAACTACCTCATGGACCTCGGCGACCATGCCGAGTCGATCAAGTTCCTCATCCGGGACCGCGGCGCCTACTTCACCGACAGCTTCGACTCCGTCTTCCAGGCGACCGGCATACGCGTGGTCCCCACCCTGCCCGCCGTGCCACGGATGAACGCCATCGCCGAACGCTGGATCGGCTCATGCCGCCGCGAGGCAACCGACCGCATCCTGATCACCGGGCAGCGCCACCTACGCCTCGTCGTCAGTGAGTACGCGGATCACTACAACAGACATCGGCCGCACCGATCCCTTGGACAACATCCACCAGACCAGTTGATCGCCGATGAACCGCGGTCGGCCAGCGACCGCACAATGGTCTCCCGGCTTGATCGGCTCGGTGGCCTCATCCACGAATACAAGCAGGCCGCATAGGGTGACACGGTTTCCGGCACCCACACGCTAGCTGCCTGCGGAAACCGGCCCAGAGAGATCACTGAGGTTCCCCCGAGATGCGGGGAGGAGTGACAGGGGGTCAGATGGGTCTCATGAGAGGAGCCCAGACGATGCCTGCCCCGAGGAAGTACCCGCTGGA
>NZ_JAIWIH010000169.1:0-1373 GCF_052851135.1 Streptomyces sp. BRA346
GCGGGCTCGGGCTGTACGACACCGCGTTCGATGCGTCGCTGCTGACGTACTTCCGGCGCCGTCTGCGTCACTCGGCAGATCCGACGCGGATCTTCAGCAAGGTCAGGGAAGTCGTGGCCGCGACCGGTGTGCTCAAGGGCAGGCAGCGGCGCGCTTTGGACTCCACCGTGCTCGATGACGCGGTGGCCACCCAGGACACCGTCACCCAGATCATCTCCGCGATCCGCCGGGTGATCCGCGAGACTCCGGGGGCCGGGGAGGTAGCCGCGGAGCACTGCCGGGCGCATGACTACACCGACCCGGGCAAGCCGAGGATTGCCTGGGACGATGAGAAGGCCCGCGCCGCATTGGTGGACGCGCTGGTCACCGACGCCCTCAACCTGCTCGGACGCCTGCCCGAGCAGAATCTGGGCGAGAAGGCAGCCAACGCGGTCGGCCTGCTGGCCCTGGTCGCGGGGCAGGACGTGGAACCGGCCGAGGATTCCGACGGACGCGACGGCCGCTGGCGCGTCGCGAAGCGCACGGTAGCGGACCGGACGGTCTCCACCGTCGATCCCCAAGCACGGCACATCCACAAGAACCGCACCCGTCATCAAGAGGGCTTCAAAGGNCATGTGTCCTTTGAACCGGAGACCGGACTGTTCACCTCGGTCGCCCTGACCGCTGGTTACGGTCCCGATAACCACGAGGCCGCCATCGCCGCCAGTCTGCTGGCCGACGAGGAAGAGGGCACGGNGTTAACCGTGCTCGGCGATTCCGCTTACGGCACCGGTGACCTGCGCGCACAGTTGCAGGCAGACGGCCACACGCTGGTGATCAAGCCGCCGCCGATACGGCAGGCCGTCCCCGGCGGCTTCACCATCGACGACTTCCGTATCGACNTGGCCGCCGGCACCGCGACCTGTCCCGCCGGGCAGGTCGCCAACCTCGGCCAGGTCAAAGCGGACGGCGCCCGCACTGCCCAGTTCAAACGCGTGTGCGCCGGCTGTCTCCTGCGAGAGCGCTGTACCACGTCCAAGACCGGGCGCACCGTGAACATCCACCCCCAGCACGAGTTGCTGGCCGCCGCCCGCCAGCAGGCCGCCACCGACCCCGTGTGGCAGGACGAATACCGCCGATGGCGGCCACCCGTCGAACGCGCCATCGCCTGGCTGGCCGCCAAAGGCAACCGCCGGGTCCCCCACCGTGGTGTCATCGCCAACAACATCTGGCTCCACCATCGCGCCGCCGCCCTCAACCTCCGCAGACTGATCACCTTAGGACTCACCCGGACCAGCAACACCTGGCACCTCACCCCGGCCACCGCATAGCGAAAAGGGCCGCCCGGCCCGCAGCCGGACAGCCCCTCGACAAGATTTTCAGCAGCCTTCTAG
>NZ_JAIWIH010000170.1:0-1343 GCF_052851135.1 Streptomyces sp. BRA346
CCTCGTCACCGGAAACCACCACCGACGTGGGCCCGTTCACCGCCGCGACCGCCACCCGCTCGCCCTCGGCAAACCCGCCGAGGATGTCGGCGACCTCGGNCTCGGTGCCCTCGACCGCCGCCATCGCACCACCCGAAGGCAGCGCCTGCATCAACCGCGCACGACCCGCCACCAACCGCGCGGCATCCCCCAGCTCGAACACACCCGCTGCGTAGGCGGCGGCCAGCTCGCCGACCGAGTGGCCCAGCACCACATCCGGCACCACACCCCACGACCGCAGCAACTCCACCAACGCCACCTGCACCGCGAACAACGCCGACTGCGCATACCCGGTCCCCTCCAGCAGAGCCGCCTCCGCAGAACCCTCCGCCGCGAACAACACCTCCCGCACCGAGTGCTCAAACCCCGGCCCACCCGCCAACCCGGCGTCCAGATGTCCACACGCCTCGTCCAGGACCCGCGCGAACACCGGGAACTGGCCGTACAGCTCGCGGCCCATGCCGGGCCGCTGGCTGCCCTGGCCGGTGAACATCCACGCCGTACGCCCCTCGACCGCCACACCGGACACCACGGAGACATCACCGTCGGCCAGCGCGGCCACGCCCGAGTGCAGGGTGGCGAAGTCGGCGCCGAGCACCACTGCCCGATGGTCGAGCACCGCGCGCGTGGCCGCCAGAGACCACCCGATATCGGCGGGAGCGGCGTCCTGCTCGTCGAGGAAGGCCGCCAACTGCCCGGCCTGCGCGCGCAAGGCTTCCGTGGTCCGGCCGGAGAGCACCCACGGCACGACGACCGGCTCCGCGGTCGGGCGCTCGCCGCCCATGGCCGGTTCGATCGCGGGAGCTTCCTCGGCCTCCTCGATGATGACGTGCGCGTTGGTCCCACTGATGCCGAACGACGAGACACCCGCCCGACGTGGCCGCTCACCGCGCGGCCACGCACGGGCCTCGGTCAGCAGCCGTACCGCACCGGAGCCCCAATCGACATGCGACGAGGGTTCGTCCGCGTGCAGCGTCCGCGGCAGCCGCTGCTCGCGCAGCGCCATCACCATCTTGATCAACCCGGCCGCGCCGGCCGCGGCCTGACTGTGCCCGATGTTCGACTTCACCGAGCCCAGCCACAGCGGCTCGGCGCCCTCGCGCCCCTGCCCGTAGGTCGCGAGCAGCGCTTGCGCCTCGATCGGGTCGCCGAGCGTGGTACCGGTGCCGTGGGCTTCGACCGCGTCCACGTCGGACGGCGAGAGGCGCGCGGCGGCGAGCGCCTGCCGGATCACCCGCTGCTGCGACGGACCGTTCGGCGCCGTCAGACCGTTCGACGCACCGTCCTGGTTGACCGCACTCCCG
>NZ_JAIWIH010000171.1:0-1325 GCF_052851135.1 Streptomyces sp. BRA346
CACCGACCTCCCCGAACGCCCCGCACCCGCCATCGAAGGCATCGCCTACTTCACCGTCTCCGAACTCCTCCAGAACATCAGCAAACACAGCAACGCCCGGACCGCTTCGGTGGAGCTGTCCCGGTCGGGCAGCCGGCTGCTGATCCGGGTGCGGGACGACGGGCGCGGCGGCGCGTCCCCGGACGGGGGCAGCGGTCTTGCGGGGCTGGCGGAACGGCTCGGCTCGGTCGACGGCCGGTTCTCGGTGGACTCCCCGCCCGGCGGCCCGACCTCGGTGGAGGCCGAGCTGCCGTGGCGCGACCGCGACGGTGCGAGCCGTACGGGCGGCGTCCCGCGCCGCGCGGCGGCGGCCCGCCGGTCCGCGTAGGCGGCGCCGAAGGGGTGGGGTTAGCCCCCGGGCGAAGACGCCGACCCGCTCCATTCCCGGGGCCACCGGCCCCGGGGACCCTGAAGGACAACGACAGCGGACAAGCCGGGCACCCGCCTCGGCCCGGGAGGACGGACGACGAGATGGCCACCGCATACGGACCGTACGGGCCGGGGAGCGAGCCCCGGCACCGCCTGGTGCCGCCCGCGCTGCGGGCGCCGTTCGAGGCCCGCGTCTGGCGCGAGTTCCTCTATCTGCTGCTCAGCCTGCCGATGGCGGTCCTGACCTTCACGTACGCGGTCGTCACGCTCTCCCTCGGCGCGGGACTGCTGATCACCTTCCTCGGCGTTCCGGTGCTCGGCGCCGCCCTGGCGGGCTGCCGGGGGATCGGGGTCGTGGAGCGGGCCCGCGCCCGGGCGCTGCTGCGGCTGGAGGTCGCCGAGCCGGAGCCGGTCCGCGTGGCCGGGGGCAAGCGGGGGCCGGTGTCCTGGGTGGGCGCGCTGCTGAAGAGCGGCACCTCGTGGCGGCATGTGCTGTACGCGCTGCTGCACCTGCCGTGGGCGATCTTCGCCTTCACCGTCGCGACGGTGTTCGCCTGCTACGGCTGGGGCTTCGCGACGTATCCGCTGTGGCGCTGGGTCTTCCCCGCGTACATCGACCAGCCGGGCATCGAGCTGTTCGGGGACGACGACCGGGGGCGCCACTTCTACCTGGACACCCCGTTCGAGGTCGCCGCGTCCTGTGTGCTCGGGGTGCTGGTCCTCCTGGCGACCCCATGGGTGATGCGGGCGCTGACCACCGTCGACCGGCTCCTGGTGATCGGGCTGCTGGGCCCGTCGCGGCTGGCGACCCGGGTGTGGGAGCTGGAGTCGGACCGGGGCACGGTGGTCGACACCGCCGCCGCCGACCTGCGCCGCATCGAACGCGACCTCCACGACGGAGCACAGGCCCGCCTCGT
>NZ_JAIWIH010000172.1:0-1318 GCF_052851135.1 Streptomyces sp. BRA346
AGTGTGCTCGCTCAGGACATCGGAATGGGGTGTCTCAAGACATCGGCATGACCTCGGGGGCAGGGTCTGGCGATGTCGAAGAGGCGTCTGGTGATCACTGCTGTCGTCGTAGAGGGCCGTACCCAGGGAGAGGTCGCGCGGGCCTACGGGGTGTCGCAGGGCTGGGTCAGCCGTCTGGTGGCCCGCTACCGAGACGAGGGCGAGGCGGCGTTCGAGCCGCACTCGAGGCGACCCAAGACCTCACCCACCGCACTCGCCCCGGACACGGTCGACCTGATCGTCCGCATCCGCAAGGAACTGACCGAACAGGGCCTGGACGCCGGGCCCGAAACCATCGCATGGCATCTTCAGCACCATCACCATCTGCGCGTGTCGCGGGCCACGATCAGCCGCCATCTGACCGCCCACGGCCTGGTCGTTCCCACGCCCAAGAAGCGGCCCCGCTCGTCCTATATCCGCTTCCAGGCCGAGCTGCCCAACGAGACCTGGCAGGCGGACTTCACCCACCACCAGCTCGCCGACAAGGCCGGCACCGACACCGAGATCCTGACCTGGCTGGACGACTGCTCCCGCTACGCCCTGCACGTGACCTGCTGGCCACGGGTGACCGGCCCGATCGTCCTCGACACCTTCCGCCAAGCCGTCGCCACGCACGGCATCCCGGCCTCCACCCTCACTGACAACGGCATGGTCTTCACCACCCGCCTCTCCGGCGGCCGCGGCGGCCGCAACGCCCTGGAACACGAACTGCGCCGCCTGCACATCACCCAGAAGAACTCCGCCCCCAACCACCCCACCACCTGCGGAAAAGTCGAACGCTTCCAACAAACGATGAAGAACTGGCTCCGCGCGCAGCCCGACCAGCCCACCACCCTCCCCCAGCTGCAAACCCTCATCGACCGGTTCACCCACGCCTACAACCACCAGCGACCCCACCGGTCCCTGCCCCACCGGGCCACCCCCGCCACCGTCTACACCACCCGGCCCAAGGCCCTACCGGCCCACAGCCGCGACGCCGACACCCACACCCGCATCCGCCACGACCGCATCGACAAATCCGGCATTGTCACCCTCCGCCTGGCCGGACGCCTCCACCACATCGGCGTCGGACGAACCCACGCCGGAACCCACGTGATCATGCTGGTCAACGACCTCGACGTCCGGATCGTCAACGCCGTCACCGGCGAACTCCTTCGCGATCTGACCATCGACCCCAGCCGCGACTACCAGCCGACCGGCCGCCCACCCGGCCCACAACGACGATGACCCCGAACCCAATCGTGGGTTCGGGGTCATTCCGATGTCCTGCGACATCACA
>NZ_JAIWIH010000173.1:0-1257 GCF_052851135.1 Streptomyces sp. BRA346
GAGGAAGACGGTCATGGCAACGGCGCCCAGCGTCTCGTACTCGATGACGGTCCGGCTGGAGGTCCCCGCGAGCGGTACCGCGGTCAGCCAGCTGACCACGGCCGTGGAGTCCTCCGGTGGTTCCGTCACCGGCCTCGATGTGACCGCTTCCGGCCACGAAAAGCTCCGTATCGACGTCACGATCGCGGCGACGTCGACCGCGCACGCCGATGAGATCGTGGAGAAGCTGCGCGGTATCGAGGGTGTGTCGCTGGGCAAGGTCTCCGACCGTACGTTCCTGATGCACCTCGGCGGCAAGATCGAGATGTCGTCGAAGCANCCGATCCGCAACCGTGACGACCTGTCCATGGTCTACACCCCGGGTGTGGCGCGGGTGTGCCAGGCGATCGCGGACAACCCCGAGGATGCCCGGCGGCTGACCATCAAGCGCAACAGTGTCGCGGTGGTCACCGACGGTTCCGCGGTGCTGGGGCTGGGCAACATCGGGCCCAAGGCGGCGCTGCCGGTGATGGAGGGCAAGGCGGCGCTGTTCAAGCGCTTCGCCGGGATCGACGCGTGGCCGATCTGTCTGGACACCCAGGACACCGACGCCATCGTGGAGATCGTCAAGGCCATCGCCCCGGGCTTCGCGGGCATCAACCTGGAGGACATCTCCGCCCCGCGCTGCTTCGAGATCGAGGCGCGGCTGCGGGAGGCGGTGGACATCCCGGTCTTCCACGACGACCAGCACGGTACCGCCATCGTGGTGCTGGCGGCGCTGACCAACGCGCTGCGGGTGGTGGGCAAGAAGATCGAGGACGTGCGGGTGGTGATGTCCGGCGCGGGCGCGGCGGGCACGGCGATCCTGAAGCTGCTGAGCGCCGCGGGCGTGCGNCACGCGGTCGTCGCCGACATCCACGGCGTGGTCCACTCCGGCCGCGAGGACCTGGTCTCGGCCGACCCGGACTCCCCGCTGCGGTGGATCGCGGACAACACCAACCCGGAGGGCGTCACGGGCACCCTGCGCGAGGCGGTGCGGGGCGCGGATGTCTTCATCGGCGTGTCGGCGCCGAACGTGCTGTCGGGCGAGGACGTGGCGGCGATGGCGGACGACGCGATCGTGTTCGCGCTGGCCAACCCGGACCCCGAGGTGGACCCGGCGATCGCCCGCCAGACNGCCGCGGTGGTGGCCACCGGACGGTCGGACTTCCCGAACCAGATCAACAACGTACTGGTCTTCCCGGGTGTCTTCCGTGGCCTCCTGGATGCCCAGTCCCG
>NZ_JAIWIH010000174.1:0-1197 GCF_052851135.1 Streptomyces sp. BRA346
GCTTCGCGGATGGTGTGGTGTTCGAGGAGTCGGGCTTCGATTTCGCCGAGTTCGATGCGGTNGCCGCGGACCTTGACCTGGAAGTCGTTGCGGCCGATGAATTCGATGGTGCCGTCGGGCAGCCAGCGGCCGAGGTCTCCGGTGCGGTACAGGCGTGTGCCGTCTGCGGTGAGCCAGTTGGGTACGAAGCGTTCGGCGGTGAGGCCNGGGCGGCCGAGGTAGCCGCGGGCGACGCCGAGTCCGCCGATGAACAGCTCACCGGTCACGCCTATGGGGACTGGTCGGCCGTAACCGTCGACGATGTAGATGTGGGTGTTGCCGATCGGTGCTCCGATGGGCAGTGTTTCCTGGCCTTCGGTGACGTGGGTGACGTCGTAGGTGGTGGCGAAGGTGGTTGTCTCTGTTGGGCCGTAGCAGTGGATCAGTCGCTCGGGTGCGGCTCCGCTGTGGAGNATGCGGGTGAAGGCTGTGGGGTCGCAGCGTTCGCCGCCGGTGAAGAGGTAGCGGAGTCCGGCGAAGCCGTCGGGGACGACGGCGGCGGTCTGGTTGAACAGGGCGGTGGTGGTGAACAGCCCTGTCACGGCGTTGTTTGCGAGGGTGGCTGCCAGTTGGCGTGGGTTGAGGAAGGTGTCCTGGTCGATGACGACGACGGTGCCGCCGTTGGNNAGNGGGCCCCAGATTTCCCAGGTGGCGGCGTCGAAGGAGGGGTTTGCTGCGAAGNCTGTCCGGTCGTNCGGGGTGAAGTCGACGTAGGGGTTGTTCACCACGAGCCGGATGATGCTGCGGTGTTCGACGGCTACGCCCTTGGGCACGCCGGTGGAGCCGGAGGTGTAGAGGACGTAGGCCATGTCCGTGGATGCGGACAGGTTGGGCAGGNCGGTGTCGGGTTCGTCAGCAAGGCTGGCGAGGTCGATGACCGGCGTCGGTGCCTCGGGCAGTTCCACGCCGTCGGTGAGGACCACCGCGGGGCGGGAGTCGGCGAGCATGAAGGCCGTGCGTTCGGCGGGGAACGAGGGGTCCATGGGGACGTAGGCGCCGCCTGCCTTGAGGGTGCCGAGCATGGCGGTCAGCAGGGGTATTCCGCGTCGGGCGCAGATGCCGACGCGGACGTCGGGGCCGACGCCTACCGTCCGGAGGCGGTGGGCGACCTGGTTGGCCTTCGCGTTCAGTTCCCGGTAGGTGACCTGCGTATCGCCG
>NZ_JAIWIH010000175.1:0-1092 GCF_052851135.1 Streptomyces sp. BRA346
CGTCGGGTAGTCGAACACCAACGTCGCAGGAAGCCGCAGCTCACTCGCCGCACCCAACGCGTTCCGCAGCTCCACCGCCGTCAGCGAATCGAAACCCAGATCGCGGAAGGACTGGTGCGGCTCCACGGTGTCCGTCGAGTCGTGGCCGAGCACGGCCGCGACCTGGTGACGGACCAGGTCGAGCAGGACGTCGAGCTGTTCGGCCTCGCCGAGCCCGGCCAGGCGCTGCGCCAGCGCACCCGACGCGGCCGAAGCCTCCGCCGTACGCCGCGCCGGCACCCGCACCAGCCCACGCATCAACGGCGCCACCACACCCGACGACGCGGCCTCGGCCCGCACCGCCGCCAAGTCCAGCCGCACCGGCACCAGCAGCGCCTCGCCCGCACCGCGCGCCGCGTCGAACAGCTCCAGCCCCTCGGCGGCCGACAGCGCGGCGACACCGCCCCGGCTCATCCGGGACACATCGGCATCGTCCAAGGCACCGGTCATCGCGCTGGAGTCCGCCCAGAGGCCCCAGGCGAGGGACGTACCGGCGAGGCCACGCGCCCTACGGTGCTGCGCCAACGCATCCACATACGCGTTGGCCGCCGCGTAGTTGCCCTGCCCCGGATTGCCGAAGACACCGGCGGCGGAGGAGAACACCACGAACGCCGACAGGTCCGTAGTCGCGGTCAGCTCGTGCAGGTTCCACGCCGCGTCCACCTTGGGCCGCAGCACCTTGGCCAGCCGGTCCGGCGTCAGCGAACCGATCACACCGTCATCCAGGACACCCGCCGTGTGCACCACACCCGTCAGCGGATGCTCGGCCGGGACGGTCGCGAGGGCCGCGGCGAGCGCGTCCCGGTCGGCCACATCGCACGCGGCCCACCGCACCTCGGCACCCAGCTCGGCCAGTTCGGCGCCGAGTTCGGGTGCACCGGGAGCCTCCGCGCCGCGACGGCTGACCAGGAAGAGGTGGCGTACGCCGCGCTCCGCCACCAGGTGACGGGCAACCAGCCCGCCCAGCGTGCCGCTGGCACCGGTCACCAACACCGTGCCCTCGGCGTCGAAGTCGGGCACCTGCTGCTGCTCGGTGTCCACCACGGCTCGTGC
>NZ_JAIWIH010000176.1:0-1633 GCF_052851135.1 Streptomyces sp. BRA346
AGTGATCACCAGACGCCTCTTCGACATCGCCAGACCCTGCCCCCGAGGTCATGCCGATGTCTTGAGACACCCCATTCCGATGTCCTGAGCGAGCACACTATCGTCCCGACGGTGCAGAGGGTCTTTGCAGGTCAACACCTGTGGAGGCCCTCTTTTCGCGCTCCCGTTCCCCGCGTCGAGGTCGAGCACGCCGCTCACCGACACCTTGACTCGGAGGCTTTTCTCCATGCCGCTTCTGGACCTGGACAAGATCACCACAGGGGTCTCCAAGACCTGGGAGGGCTTCCTGCGCGACTGGGACCGCTCCCTGCGTGCGGGCAACTACCCGGAGACCACCCGCTACAACTACCTCCTCGCCGCCGCTCAGCTCGCCCGCTACCTGAACGAGAACGCCACGCCCGACCTCGAGACGGAGGACGCGGCCGAGGACCCCACCGAGGTCACCCGCGCGCATGTCGAGGCGTTCCAGGGCTGGATGATCGAGACGCGGTCGGCGTCGACCGCGCTGAACAAGCACAAGGGACTGCAGCAGTTCTTCAAGTGGCTGATGCTAGTGTGATGCGCCAGAAATTTCGAGGCTAAGTCTGCTGCTTGTTTTCAGTGGAGGGGGCGATTCTGGCGAGGTAGTCGGCGAGGGAGTTGAGGATCTGTCGGCGGTCTTGGTCCAGGTGAAGGGTTTCGGGTCCTCGTTCCAGGTCTCGATCCAGGCCCGGATGTCGTCCTCCAGGGCTTTCACCGAGGTGTGTACGCCGCGGCGGACGAGTTTTTCGGTCAGCAGACCGAACCATCGCTCGACCTGGTTGATCCAGGAGGAGCCGGTCGGGGTGAAGTGGACGTGGAAGCGAGGGTGCTTGCCCAACCAGGTTTTGATCTCGGCGGTGTTGTGTGTGGCGTAGTTGTCACAGACCAGGTGGACCTCGAGTCCGCTCGGCACAGCCTTGTCTATGGTGACCAGGAACTTCTTGAACTCAATCGCCCGGTGGCGGCGGTGGAGTTCACTGATGACGGTGCCGTCGGCGATGTTGAACGCGGCGAACAGGCTGGTGATGCCGTGCCNCAGGTAGTCGTGGGTGCGGCGTTCGGGCATGCCCGGCATCATCGGCAGTACCGGCTGGGAGNGGTCCAGCGCCTGGATCTGGCTCTTCTCGTCCACGCACAGCACCACCGCCTTCTCCGGCGGGTTGTGGTACAGACCCACGACATCGACGACCTTCTCGATGAACTGCGGATCAGTCGAGAGCTTGAANGAATCCTGCAGATGAGGCTTGAGATCGAATCTCTTCCAGATCCGCCCGATGGTGGACTTCGACAGCCCGGTACGGGCCGCCATCGAGGCCCGCGACCAGTGCGTGTCCTTACCCGGCGTGGACTCCAGCGTCGCCACGACCACCTCCTCGACCTGGTCGAGGAGGATCGAGGGTGGCCGCCCCGGCCGGGGCTCGTCATNCAGGCCGTCGAGGCGTTTGGAGACGAAACGAGCACGCCAGCGATCCACGGTCGACGCGTCAACCCCCAGATCCGCAGCGGCCTGCCTGTTCGTCCCGCCCTCCGCACACCGCAGNACGATCCTCGCGCGCAACGCGAGATACTGAGCGCTCTTCGCTCGCCGGGCCCACCGGGTCAGCTGGGCCCG
>NZ_JAIWIH010000177.1:0-1066 GCF_052851135.1 Streptomyces sp. BRA346
GGCGTTGTTCGCGGTGCAGGTGGCGCTGGTGGAGTTGCTGCGGTCGTGGGGCATGGGTCCGGATGTGGTGCTGGGCCACTCGNTNGGTGAGTTCGTGGCGGCGTATGNGGCGGGTGTGTTCGAGCTGGGGGATGCCGCGCGGTTGGTGGCGGGTCGTGCGCGGTTGATGCAGGNGCTGCCTTCGGGTGGTGCGATGGCGGCGGTCGAGGGCACCGAGGCCGAGGTCGCCGACATCCTCGGCGGGTTTGCCGAGGGCGAGCGGGCCACGGTCGCGGCGGTGAACGGCCCCACGTCGGTGGTGGTGTCCGGTGACGAGGACGCGGTCGAGCGGGTGATGGCGGTCGCGCGGGAGCGNGGCTGCCGGGTGTCGCGNCTGCGGGTGAGTCATGCCTTTCACTCGCCGTTGATGGAGCCGATGCTGGCGGAGTTCGCCGAGGTCGCCGCGAGCGTCACCTACCGGCAGCCGGTGCTTCCGGCCGTCAGCACGGTCAGCGGGCAACTGGTCGGCGCGGCGGACTGGGCGACCCCGGAGTACTGGGTGCGCCAGATCCACGAGCCGGTCCGGTTCCACCGGGCTCTGGAGACCACCACGACCGAACAGGGCGTAACCCGGCTCCTGGAGATCGGACCCGACCCGGTGCTGACCGCGCTGGCCCAGACCACCGTCGACAGTGTGGCGGCGTCGACATTGCGGAAGGGGCGCGGCGAGCCCGAGACCGTCCTGTCGGCGGTCGCGGAGTTGTTCGTGCGCGGCTCGCAGGTCGACTGGCCCGCCATGTTCGCCGGGACCGGTGCGCGACGGGTGGATCTGCCGACGTACGCCTTCCAGCGGCAGCGGTACTGGCTGGATGCCGCGCGGCCGGTCACTGACGCGCGGGGGCTGGGCCTGGGCGTCGCGGAGCATCCGTTGTTGGGTGCGGCGGTGTCGGTCGCGGGTTCGGATGCGGTGTTGTTGACGTCGCGGTTGTCGGTGCGGTCGCATCCGTGGCTGGCTGATCATGTGGTGGCGGGTTCGGTCCTGGTGCCGGGCACTGCGTTCGTTGAGCTTGCGGTGCAGGCGGGTGAC
>NZ_JAIWIH010000178.1:0-1064 GCF_052851135.1 Streptomyces sp. BRA346
CATCGAACTCGGCGAAATCGAAGCCCGACTCCTCGAACACCACACCATCCGCGAAGCCATCGTCATCGCACACGACGACCGCCTCAACGCCTACTACGTCCCCAACACCACCATCGACGTCGAGACCCTGCGCGACGCACTGGACAAGGTGCTGCCGTCGTACATGGTGCCCTCGGCCTTCGTCGCGCTCGACGCCCTGCCACTCACCCCCAACGGCAAGGTCGACCGCGACAAACTGCCAGCCCCCGACGGCGACGCAGTGGTCACCCGCGGCTACCAGGCGCCCGTCGGCCCCGTTGAGGAGTCGCTGGCCGCCATCTGGGCGGACCTGCTGGGCGTGGAGCGCATCGGTCGCGACGACGACTTCTTCGAACTCGGCGGCCACTCCCTCCTCGCCGTCTCCTTGGTGGAACGGATGCGGCAGGCAGGCCTCTCTTGCGACGTCCGGGCGGTCTTCACCACTCCCACCATCGCCGGACTCGCCACCGCGGTGGCCGCCGGAGGCGGCACCGAAGTCCAGGTGCCACCCAACGCCATCCCGGCCGACGCCGAGGCCATCACGCCCGCCATGCTGCCCCTGGTCGAGCTGACCGAAGAGCACATCGCCAAGGTCGTGTCCACGGTCCCCGGCGGAGCCCGGAACATCCAGGACATCTACCCCCTCGCCCCGCTCCAGGAAGGCATCTTCTTCCACCACCTCATGGGCGGCGAAGGCGACGCCTACCTACTCTCCAGCGTGTCCGCCGTGCCCTCGCGCGAATGGATCGGCGATTTCGCCCACGCGTTGCAGACCGTGGTGAGCCGCCACGACATCCTGCGGACCGCCGTCGTCGGGGAGGGCCTGCCGCAGCCCGTCCAGGTGGTGCGGCGGCACGTCGAGGCGCCGGTCGAGGAAGTGACCCTCGACGCCGACGAAGACGCGGTGGCCCAGCTCCAGGCCCGCTTCGACCCTCGGCGCTACCGGCTGGACTTGGAGCAGGCGCCGCTGCTGCGGGTGGTCACTGCCTACGACGAGCCGAACGACCGGTGGCTGCTGATGGTGCTGATGCACCACCTGATCGGCG
>NZ_JAIWIH010000179.1:0-1316 GCF_052851135.1 Streptomyces sp. BRA346
GGACGCAACACCGCATCAAGGCGCCCCGGAGTCAACGCACCCAACAGACCGTCATCGAGCACACCGGCCGCATGCACCACAGCCGAAACCTCACGCCCGCCCAGCACCTCCGCCAGCGCCTCACGATCAGCCACATCACACGCCACCACCTCGGCGCGGGCACCCAATCCGGCGAGTTCGGCGACCAGGTCCTCAGCACCCGGCGACGCCAACCCCCGCCGGGACAGCAGGAGCAGGTCCCGTACGCCGTGCTCGGCCGCCAGGTACCGGGCCACCACCGCGCCCAGACCCCCGGTACCACCCGTGATCAACACCGTGCCGCGCGGCTCCCAAGACGCCGCACGCAACTCTGGAACGGGCATCCGCGTCAGCCGGGGGACCAAGACCTGCTCATCACCAACCATCAGCTCCGGCTCGGGCTGCGCCAACGCCCGCGACAACACCGCCCCCGACACAGCACCGTCACCAAGGTCCAGCAGCCCAATCCGACCCGGATGCTCCGACTGCGCCGACCGCAGCAAACCCCACACCGACGCCACCGCCAGATCACCGACAGCACCACGCGTCACCACGACCAGACGAGACCCCGCGAACCGCTCTCCCTCCAGCCACCTCTGGACAAGGCCCAGGGTCTGCGCCACCGTGGCGTGGGCGGAATCCACCACCCCGTCACCGGGCCGCTCCACCTCCACCTCGGCCAACACCACATCCGGCACCGGGGCCTCAGCCACAGCCAACGCGGCCAGATCCGCGCACGCCACTACCGAGATCCCCGCATCCCGCAGCCCGCCACTCAGACCGTCGTCCGGGCCGACCACCGCAACCACCGACGGCCCGGCGTCCGTCCCCTCAGCCACCGGAGCCCACTCCACCCGGAACAACGAATCCCGGCCGACCATCTCCGGGCGGACCAGGAGGCCGTCCACCGAAGCGACCGGCGCGCCTGCCGCATCCGAGACCGCGATGTTGATCGCTTCCCGCCCGCCGTACGACAGCCGAGCACGCACCGTCGTCGCCCCCGAGGCGAACAACGACACACCCTCCCAGGAAAACGGGAGCACCCCGTTTTCGGCGCCCTCGTCACCACCTGCACACACCGCTGCGTGCAATACCGCGTCCAGCAGAGCGGGATGCACACCAAACCCACGGGGCTCAACCTCTTCTGGCAGCGCAACCTCGGCAAACACCGCATCACCGTGCCGCCAAGCAGCCCGCAACCCCTGGAACACCGGGCCGTACTCGAAGCCGGACTCGGCCCGGTTCTCATAAAAGCCGTCCAGCTCGACCGGCTCGGCGCCCACCGGCGGCCACACCGC
>NZ_JAIWIH010000180.1:0-1463 GCF_052851135.1 Streptomyces sp. BRA346
GGTGATGGCGACTCCGGCGCCGTTTGTGGAGTTCTCCCGTCAGCGTGGGCTTGCGGCGGATGGCCGGTGCAAGGCGTTCTCGGCGGATGCCGATGGCACAGGCTGGTCCGAAGGTGCGGGCATGCTGCTGGTGGAACGGCTGTCGGATGCGCGTCGCCATGGCCACCCGGTGTTGGCCGTGGTGCGCGGCAGCGCGATCAACCAGGACGGTGCGTCGAACGGTCTGACGGCGCCGAACGGCCCGTCGCAGCAGCGCGTCATCCGACAGGCCCTCGCCAACGCCGGGCTGTCCGCCGCCGAGGTGGACGCGGTCGAGGCGCACGGCACGGGTACGTCGTTGGGTGACCCGATCGAGGCGCAGGCGCTGCTGGCCACGTACGGCCAGGACCGCCCCGAGGACCGGCCGTTGTTGCTCGGTTCGATCAAGTCGAACATGGGCCACACGCAGGCCGCGGCCGGAGTCGCGGGCATCATCAAGATCGTGATGGGCATGCGGCACGGGATGCTGCCGCGGACGCTGCATGTGGATGAGCCGTCGCCGCACATCGACTGGTCCGCGGGTGCGGTGTCGCTGCTCGGTGAGGCGCGGCCGCGGCGTGCGGCGGTGTCGTCGTTCGGCTTCAGCGGGACGAACGCGCACACCATCATTGAGCAGGCGCCGGTTGGTGATCAGGATGAGGCGCCGCGTCAGGTGGCTGTGACGCCTGGCGTCACGCCGTGGGCGCTGTCGGCGAAGACCGCCGACGCGCTGCGTGCCCAGGCGGTGCGGCTCCGTTCGCACCTGGACGAGCACCCGGACATCACCCCGGCCGACGTCGGCTACTCGCTCGCGACCACGCGCGCCGCGCTGGACCACCGTGCGGTGGTGGTCGGCGAGGACCGTGCCGCACTCGACGCCCTGGCGCGGGGCGAGTCGGCCGCGGGGCTGGTCGAGGGCTCGGTGAGCGACGGCAAGGTGGCGTTCCTGTTCACCGGCCAGGGCAGCCAGCGGCTCGGCATGGGGCGCGAGCTGTACGAGGCGTACCCGGTGGTGCGACGCACTGGACCCGCACCTCGAAACGCCGCTGAAGACGGTCCTGTTCGGGGACGACGCCTCGGTACTCGACCAGACGGCGTTTACTCAGCCCGCGCTGTTCGCCATCGAGGTGGCGCTGTTCCGGCTGGTCGAGGCGTGGGGGGTGAAGCCGGACCTGCTGTCCGGCCACTCCATCGGTGAGCTGGCCGCCGCGCATGTGGCGGGGGCGCTGTCGCTCACGGACGCCGCGAAACTGGTGGCTGCTCGTGGGCGTCTGATGCAGGCACTTCCGGCCGGTGGCGCGATGGTCGCCGTCCAGGCCTCGGAGGACGAGGTGACGCCGCTGCTGACCGAGCGGGTGAGCATCGCCGCGCTCAACGGCCCGATGTCCGTGGTGATCGCGGGTGACGAGGATGACGCCGTACAGATCGCCGCGACCTTCGAGGCG